>JBBRZB010000005.1:0-44830 GCA_038237095.1 Saccharimonadales bacterium (SeqCode)
CTTTGTGCTGATAGTCCGTAATAATGTACTCATACTCGACAAGGCCTGCTGCCTCTAGTTTGAGATGTTGCCAGTCGTTTTCGCCATAAGTCAGAATAAGCGTCGGGATGCCACGTTCTTTCAGAGCACCGAGAAGTGGCAAAACGTCGCGATACAATAGTGCCGGCGTGGCATGCTCAATATAAAAGGCTCTCAGTTTATCCAATTGCTCCTGACTATGTTGCCTGCGCAAAAACGCTAATGTCGAGAATGAACCACCTTCTGCTTCGGTTTCAGCCTGCGCTGTTTGCCAGCCTTTTGGATCGATTCCTACGGCAAGCGAAGCATCGACTAGTAACGCTGTCACTTCGGGCTCACGAGTGAGCGTACGATCCATATCTAGAGCAACTAGCCATGGTTTTAGGTCTGACATAGCTTAAATATTGCCTCTGCGATGGCTTCAGCGTCATGTCGGATAAGCGATCGCTTAATAAACGTGTCTCGTGGGTTTCGTACGTGCTCGGTCCGCGAAAGAAACGCGTCACCAATTGCTTCATAATGAGCGCTTTCCAGCGCGTGATCGTCAATAACGACTGGGAATTCTTGATCAAGGGCGTATTTTTCAAGCAGTTCAGGGTCAGGGTGGTCGGTGTTATATAGGACATAGTCGAGAAATGGCTGGCCCGCAAAACGCTCGACTTCATCTGCATAATCATGCACTGCGTAGCCACGCGTGTAGTTTGGCTTGTTAACAAGATTACATACAAATACCACTTTGGCTTTGGTGTATTGCAAAGCTTGTCCAACCCCTTCAACTAAAAGAGCTGGAGCGAGTGAACCATACAAGTTTCCAGGGGCGATAACTACTAAATCAGCGCGCGTGATTCTATCGAACGCATCTTTTGTAATCGACGTTCGTGGAGTTAGTGAAAGCTGTGGTTTGCCATCGATCGGCTCAGCGTATTCGGCAATCTTGTATTCACCTACTATCTTAGTATCACCATTTTTCAAGACGAGGTTGCAATTCTCCAAAGTAATCGGGAGGACTTCGCCTTCGATTCGAAGCACGTCGCCAGCCATGCGGACCGCGTCATTAAAATTGTTGGTCATACTCTCCACTGCGCTCAAAAATAAATTGCCGAAGGAATGGCCTCCGAAAGTACCTTCAGGAAAGCGGAAGTTGAATAGTTCGCGCAATTCTTCGGGCGCGGTACTCAGCGCTACGAGGCATTGGCGAATATCACCCGGGGGTAAGACGCCGAGCTCATCACGGAGTGCGCCAGTTGAGCCTCCGTCGTCTGCCATATTTACGAGTGCCGTTAAAGTAACGGGGTGTGTTTTAAGCGCGCTGAGAAGCGTGAAACTGCCGGTACCACCACCAATTACTGCTATCCGAGGTTTATATGACATACCGGACTATTGTAGATGAATGACGGTTGACTGAACAGTTAGTGTCAATCCTTTTTAGCCATTGTTGAGTCGGGTTTTCTGCGGCGGTCGTGATATGAGAGTTGTTTGCGAAGTTGATCGAGGCGAATAATCTTGTCTTCGAAGACTTTTAAGAGGCTGGAGTATTGCCAGTTGGGTGTCAAAACATGTGACAGTTTACCCTGCTGCTCTAGATATTCAATCAGACTGAAGAAATCGCCGTCACCAGAAACAATGACAGCTTTTTCGTAATTATTAATCTCTTTCATGGCGTAAAGCACTAGCTCGGCATCAACGTTGCCCTTGATTATTGGTTTGGGGTCGCCGTTTTCCTTCTTTGGTTGTTGTTCCAGCGCATCCTGTTGGTTGGCCTGATTACTGATGTCTACTGTTGGCTTGAGGACCACCAAGAAACCTAACTCGTGCATATACTCATAGAGGTTCTCGTTTTCGCTCATGTAGCCAATGAACATGTAAGCGTGTGTGACGCCATGCTGATCAGCGAGATACTGGCGAAATTTTCGCCAGTCCATTTTCCAACCCACGCGCTGGATACCAAGATTGAGGTTCTGACTGTCTATGAAGGCGTAAGCCTGAGGCTTCGCTGCTTTTTTGCGGCGCATACCTATAGTCTAGCATTACTTGGGCCTTATGCAGTCGATAGAAGGCGCGACTTAATGGTGTCTTCAAATCAAAAAAGCTCAACTACAGTTAGTACTCCCTGCTGATTCTGCAATATTGCGTACGCTACACCGCTAGCGATAATGATACTGGTGGTGACTAAAACAATTCCGCACATCCCTGCTGTTGTGGAACTCGTTTTTTGAATTTTATTGCACAATTATTTTTTTGTGTGAGCGACTACTATGGCCAGTATGTCAGTACCGTAGGTCTCAACTTTTTTAGCACCGAAACCTGGGATGGACATGAGCTGCTGGGTGGTTACAGGAGCTCTGGCTGCAACGGCGCTCAGCGCAGCATTGTGGGCAATCATAAAAGCTGGCAATTTATCTGCTTGAGCACGCTCAAAACGCCACTGAGAGAGCTTTTTATACAATAACTCGTCGACGATGGCTGAGGTTTTGGCTTTGACAACTTCTTCGCCGATATCGTCAGTAGTTTCACCAAGCGCAAATGATGCGGCACGCAGCTCGGTATCCAAATCATAAATTTGTGGGTGCATGCTGAGTGCCATACGGTTTACACCTTGCAGGTACAATCCATCCAGGCTGCGCACGCGCGATAGCGCCACATACCCCATGCCTGGTGTAAAGGCTTTGGACAGATCGATTTCGGCGGCGTCGAGGCTCATACCCTGACTTTTATGAATCGTAATCGCCCAGGCCAACCGTAGCGGTAGCTGACTAATCTCAGCGCGTATTTTACCGTCTTCATTTAAGCTCCAGCTATGCGGCTCGACATCAATTTTCTTGCCATTCATAAGTTGAACTACTGGCGTGTCGTCGTCGAACTCAATGACCTGCCCCCGGCTGCCGTTCACAAAGCCTTCGGCAAAGTTATTAGCTACGAACATGACTTCGGCGCCAACTTTGAGCTCCAAAATTTCGGGCGCCAGCAGACTTTTAGATAATTGCTCGACCTTTGATTTTCCGCCCTTAGTGAACATTTGATAATAACGACTCTTGCCTGGCAACGCGTCGAGATGGCGCTGATTGATAGCATCAACATCGATATTATGCGAGTACAAGCGCGTAACAGTTACATCCTCGCTTGGCTTCAAAGACATACGCTCTTCGAGTAAGTGACTGTGTACTTCATCGACCTCGTTTAAGCGCATGGCCTCGAGCAGTCCAAGCAATTTATCGTTGCCTTGTTGGCGGTGCTGCTCAGTTAAATAACAGATACTTGGATCGAGCTCGGCCCAAGCCTGTGACAAGTGCGCAAAGTCAAAATTATCGGTGCCCCGGCTAATAGGCGGCAGCTGAAATAAGTCGCCCACGAGGATGACCTGTAAGCCGCCAAACGGCGCTTCACTGCTCCGCAAAATCTTAGCCAATTGATTGACCATATCGAGTCGAGCGCCGTGTAGCATTGAGACTTCATCAATCACTAATACATCAACGCTGTTATAGCGCTTGATTAAACGATCGCTGCCACCGAGCCGCTTCAGATCATCATTCGACAAACTATCCAAGATACCAAGACCGGACCACGAGTGAATCGTCGTGCCTCCAATATGGCTTGCAGCGATACCCGTACTAGCAGTCACCGCTAAGCGACGACCAGAGCGCAAAGCACGATTGACGTACTGATTGAGCACATAGGTTTTCCCTGCGCCAGGCGCGCCCGTCAAAAAGACGTTGGCCCCACTCATCATCACGTTTAGCGCTTGTGTTTGCCTCATAGTTTCCCGATTGTAGCACGCTCTTGCCTAGCCACCCTACTGTTCGCACCAAGTATTTAAGAATTTGGTAGTTCGGAACCAGTTTTTTTAAACCGCAGGCGTTCAATTAAGTCCATGAGCGCATCGACATGATCATCGACAGACTCAGTCTCAAGTTCAAGTGCCGCGGTAATGTCACTGAACGCATCAGACGTTTCAGATCCGTCTTCTGGCAACAGCAACGCCGTCTCGCACACGAAAAGACCATGGTGATTGGAGATTACTCGTGTATCTAGTCCTTCACCGAGTAGCGAGGTGTCCCTACCAAATAACTCACGTGTTCCCACGACAAGCCCGCCCAGCATATCGATATCCTCGATACCGTAGACACGGGCGTGGCGCCTGTTGATAGCGCCATCCGTAGAATCAAAATCAAAGGTTTTGCGATCCTCGACCCAATGCTGAAGATTAGTGGCTACTGGTTCATCAAATGCGTCATACACCTCTTGAGGAAAGGCTGGTACTTTGTCTGTCATTATTTCTTCCACGTGATATAGGTGGCGAGTTACTTGACCAAAAACATCACGGTGCCGCGACGCGACGAATTTTATCTCGGATTCGCCCGTGCAATCACGTGTCGAAAATCCCCGTGCAAATTTAACCCCGTCGGTGATACCGGCTTGATATAGGCCATCATCTACCTCGCCAGCAAATGCATCGAGATATTGATGGAGTCCCTCGGGGGAATATGTAGCAAACTCAGACATAATAATTTACCAAATTATACAACTAAATTAGCCTTTGGTCAATCTAGCCTATTTAAATTCGATGACCTTCACGAGCTTTGTTGGCCCACTCGTCAGCTAGTTCGTTACCCGGATCAAGATTATGGCCCCGTACCCAAATCAGTTCAGCATTGCTCGCGCGGTACAACGGACAAATTTTCATAACGATATCGATGTTCTTAATCGCCCCACCCTTCTTCTTCCAGCCATTCTTTTCCCAAGCCAACGACCACACAGTAATCGTTTTAATCCAAAACTCGCTGTCACTATAAATCTGACATGGCGCGCCGTCAGCATCCTTAAGAGCTGCCATAATAGCAAACCCTTCCATCCGAATGTTGGTAGTTACTGCCCCCGAAGGTTCCCCACCCAACACAGCCGGTTTCATATCTTTAATGACCGAAAAGCCCCCTGGCCCAGGGTTGGGACTCGCACTACCGTCAGTGTAGTAAACAATCACGGTTTGAATGCCTCACTCAGTTCTGCGAAATTGGCAAAGAAATAGTCAGGGTGATATTCAAGATTTTGGTCAAAAAATACATCGCGGGCATTGGTCGTACCAACGGCGATTGTAGTCGCACCGGCACGCTTGCCTGATTCAACACCACCGGTACTATCCTCAATTACTATCATCTTCAACACGTCAGAAATTCCCATAATATTGGCTGCTAGCAGATAGGCATCGGGTGCTGGCTTAAGCTGAAGCCCATGCTCCCTCATCGTGTCATCGGTAATTAAATGATTATCAGTAAAAGTTGATCCTAAATCGTAACGGCCAATAAAAGGCTTAATCTCACCCAACATAGCGGTAGTTACAATTGCCATTTTTGGAAGGTACAGAGCACCCATCAGTTTCGCAGCTTCAATCGAACCATCTTGCGCATCAAGTCCCTGTTCGGCTCGCTCTAGAAAAATTTCGCGTTTTCGATTAACTAACGATACGACTAACGGATGCGCATCGGGGTCAATATCCGCGTCAACGACCCCTGCCTCGCGGAGCACACCGGCAATAATAGTATTTGGCCGCGTTCCATAGGTATGGCCTTTTTGCTGTTGCTCCAAGGTGATATGTCCAAGACCATGCTCTCCAAACGCAACCAGCCGTGATTCTTCGTGGACATGATGAGCATTAGCTAATGTTCCATCAAAATCAAACGCTACACCTTCAAAGTCTTCGATTCTAAATTTCATAACAGAAGGCCTTACGCATTAATTCAAAATGCCCAAATCACCTACTAGCTCACTAATTTTCACACGCTGCTGTTCTGTTGTGTCGCGGTTGCGGACGGTTACGGTGTCTTTGGTATCGCCTTCTAGGGTTTCGAAGTCGATTACCACGCAGTATGGCGTGCCGATTTCGTCTTGACGACGATAGCGCTTGCCGATGTTGCCGTTATCGTCCCACATCACGTTGCCGAATTCCTTCTTAAGCATCGAGTAAACCTCACGCGCTTTAGCTACAAGTTCTGGCTTGTTTTTGAGCAGTGGCGATACGGCTACTCGATATGGCGCAATGGATGGTTTAAGCTTGAGGACGACTCGAGTTTCGCCGTTCACTTCCTCTTCATGATACGCATCAGTCAGAACGGCCATCAGCATACGTCCCACACCAACTGAGCTTTCAATAACATATGGGGTGAAGCGTTCTCGTGAGGCTTCGTCGAAGTACGATAAGTCCTTGCCGCTGGCTTTGGCATGATTGCTCAAGTCAAAGTCGGTGCGATTGTGTGTGCCCCATAGCTCTTTGAAGCCTTGTGGGAAATTAAAATAAATGTCGTGGGCGGCGGCGGCATAGTGTGCTCGCTCTTTCTCATCGTGTTCGTGCCATTGTAAGTTTGATTCGTTGATGCCGAGACGATTAATTAGAAAATCCCACGCAAAATCACGCCACTGCTGATAGACACTTTCCTGCTCTGCAGGACGGATGAAGTATTGCATTTCCATCTGTTCCAACTCGCGAACGCGGAAAATAAAGTCACGCGGGCTGATTTCGTTACGGAAGGCTTTGCCGATTTGTGCGATACCAAATGGAAGTTTGGCGCGGGTGGTATCAAGTACGTTGCTGTAGTTTGTAAAAATTGAACCGGCGGTTTCGGGGCGCAAATATGCTACCGAGTTGCTGTCCTGCACTGGACCAATCCACGTCTGCATCATCATGTTGAAATAGCGTGGCTCACTGAGTGCGTTGCCGTCTGGCGATTTCTTGTCCTTAAGTAGTTCAGCGAGTTCTTTGAGGTCAGTAGAATCAGTGCCAGCTAGGTGATCGGCACGGTAACGCTTGTTGGTGACTAAGTCTTCGACCATAGGGTCGGTAAATCCTGCGACGTGTCCACTTGCCTCCCAGAGCTTGGGGTTTTGGATAATTGCACCATCGACACCAAAAATATTTTCCTGCTCGCGTACCATAGCGCGCCACCACTCTTGCTTGATGTTGTTGACCAGTTCAACGCCGAGAGGGCCGTAATCGTAGAATCCGGCCAGACCACCATAAATTTCGCTGGCTTGAAAAACAAAGCCGCGACGCTTGCAAAGACTAACGATTGTATCTAAGGATGTAGGTTCGGCCATTTACCCTATTGTAACAGATAGGTTTGGCGAACGATACTAAGGGAATATCAGGATTATTGTTCAGATTCAACAGGAGATTGTGGCGCTGGGCGTTCAGGCATGTATTGCATGACCGAACCGAGTCCGGTGTTGGCAATCATAACTGGGTTGAGTTCTAAAGGGGCACTTGTTTCACGAGATACCTGCTGTACGACTTCTGAGGTCTGAGGTGCTGTCTGATTTTTACGTGACTTGACGCTAAAAGCGTTGGCGAATAATCCACCGAGGAAGGCGGCTGAGAGCATACCTACGACTGGTGAAGTATCTGGATTATCCTGTTGCGTAGTCGCAACTTCGGCGCTGCTAACAGTTTCAGCGTGACGTGGCAAATGAAGGACATCCGTGACGCCAAAATAGCCAAGTGCACCAAGCACACCGCCAGCAACGACGGCACCGGCTTTAACGAGGCGATTTGGATAAAGTTCAATAGATGAAGACATAAGGTTATATTATACTACTTTTGTCATTTATTACAAGAATACAGATTCTACGAACGGAGGAAACTGCCGGCCATGTAGCGCAGAATCAGGTCAAGCTGGGGCAATTGATCAATCATCCCTTGCACTGTCGTTAACCGCTTCGGGAGATTTTGGCTAAACAATAGTCGAAAGGCTTTAATGTGATCGGCGTTGTACGGGCCCTCAGGTTTGAGACGAAAAGCCATGCTATCAAAATCAAACTCATACTCCGCGTCGGACGTAAGCTTTTGTCCGTCAGTGTCGGTTAATAAATTTGGCAATTGTCCTCCCAAATTGAGAAGCTGCGCTTGAAGCCACAGACGAGTCAGGTCAAGCGACACATCATAGTCATCGAGCGCGGCAAGCGTTTCTTTGAGTAGCATGAAGTAGGCTTCATCGGTATCGTCCTCAGTGGTTTTATTGACCAGTTTGATCAGGTCATATCCCTGTTGAACGCGGTTAATGTCGTTAACGATTTTGCCGTAGTGCGTGATGAGGCGTGAGGAAATAAGCGTACCGATTTCGCCTCGTCCGGGTGCATAGGTAATGTCGCTGACACTAAACAATTCGATGCCGCCAGCAAGACGACTTTTGATTTTACGAACGCCACGGGCCATGACCCGTACCTTGCCATTATCTGGGGTCAGAAACGTAACGATTCGATCGGCTTCGCCGAATTCGGTTCGCGTTAGCACAATGCCAGTCGTGACAATTTGTCTCATGTTTTGACAGTTACGAGACTGTGAACGACCTGCTGTAACGTGGCGAGCGTGGTTTTGGGTTTGTAGCAATACCTCGCGACGCCGAGCTCGTTGGTGAGTAGCTCGTGGCTATTGATAAATTCACGCTCTGGAATGGTGCTTAGTATGATAACTGGAATGCGCTGCCATTCTGGATAGCTGCGAAATTCGTAGAGGAATTCAATGCCTGAGTGATTGCTGAGCTGAAGCTCCAAAATGACTACATCTGGTTCGGAGATATCAGCGAGACCGATAGCATTTTGGGCGCTGTGAGCTGTGGCGACTGTGTGTCCGTCAGCTTTGAGCGTCGCTTCATAAGTCGCCGCCAACACAGCGTCTGGTTCGATCAGTAAGATATGAGCCATTCGGGGTTACACCAATTGCAGTTGATTATTGGGCGGAAGTACGATGCCAAAACCATGTAAACCATGGTGGCGAGAGATCTTGAGTTGGAGTTGCATGGCTTGCAAAATAGCATCAGCAATAAAAATGCCAGCACCGGTGGCGTGCGTCAGACCAGCAAAAGGTTGGCGAGCTTGGCCCTGCAACTGCCTACCCCGCACGAGCATATCGGCGTGAAGCGCTTCGGTTTTGGTATATAGTCCAGCCACAATGCCATAACGACAACGGTGTGTGGCAAGCTGAAGTTTAAGCTGCTGGTTCTGGCCGGCTGGTAATGACTCGATTAAACTCGAGCCAAGACTGACGAGAGCTGCTTGTAAGCCTTCACGGTGTGCCATGACTGTGCCATAGCGACCGGCAATGTTGATATCCAGTTCTACGCCGTAGCTTTTGGCAATATTAGATAACTGCTGGCTGGCATCATACAGGACAGACGAAACCGAGACGGGCTCAAGTTGTAGTTGATATTCTGTAGCGTTCAATTGCAGACCTAGTAAGAAGTTGTCGAGTAGTTGTAGGGCGTTATCGGCGGTAGCGCGAATCGTCGCTAAATCGTTGGTACCATGAAGCTGCGCGAGCTCAGCGCTGCGCGCAATGTGCAGCAGCGGTAATTTGAGTTGTTCGGCCACAGTCAGTAGTAGCTGTTCAGAACGTGTATCTGTTTTTACCTGTAATTGCATACTGACTCGTAACCCCTCTTAGTCGTTAATTCAAAGTATAGCAAACGAGGGGCATGGCGTGCGAGCGTTAGCGAAATCGAAATTTTCTGAAAATCTAGGGCGAGAAAGTAAAGTTGGGCAATACGTAGGTATTGAAGTCGTTTACATACTGGTTGCCGAAAGTTGAAATCTCGAGCGTCTTATCACGCAATGGCAAAATTATCAGCGTGCCTGTTTTGCTATTAGTTAGAGTACCGACGACTTTGACGCCCACCACTGAAGGTACTTTTGGCAGGCTGTATGGCGTAACAACTGCCCCGGTTGATTGCTGGCCGGATGTTTGGTTTTGCACGCTAACGGCGTATGCTTGGCTGAGCACTTGAACGCGGAGTGAAAACACAGAACTCTGTCCATTCAACGATGGAACAGTGTTGGGAGCGAAGTAACCGTCGAGTAATGCGCCGCCTGTGCCGGTATCATCGACATACGAGCTCCACGTTTTGGGATAGCTAACATTTACGCTGCCGTAGGCTTCTGGACCACTGTAGGTATGCAATGGGCTTTTCGCGGTTTCAGCATATGCGGCAGCCTGCTTAGTGTCTTCGGCTTGTTTGGCAGCCGTCACTGCGACCGCAACTTTGGCGTCGACATTATTTTTGTAATTCTGCTCACCTTTAAAGGAGACGATTCCAAACGTCAGCGTGACTACTAAGAGCACACCAAGAATGGCGATAGCTAACAGCGTAACAACCGAGCCGTTTTGATTAAGCTTAATCATGTTCACGTTAATGGTAGCGAACAATGGGTTCTACTGCAAGTGAAGACTAACGGTAGTGATACAGAAAGACACCGTCGTCGGTCTTCGAAGTTTGCTTATTAGGCACTGCAAACGCGAAGCTGACGAGTTTGACTGGTTTATGGACATCTCGGATAATTTTTGTATCCAATTTTTTCATATATTTGGGTAATAAAAATACAAATATAACTTCGGTGGCTGGCCATTCATTACGCCAGAAGTTGCCCCACTTAACGCTCACTTGTTCGCGATACTTGCGTGTTCGCCAGCGCGCGATAAGGACCAGAATCGGGTTTAATTCATAGCCAACTACCTGTGCGCCTTGTTGAGCGGCGGCTACTAAAACTTTACCGTCCCCACAGCCCAGTTCCAGCAATCGATCACCTTTTTTTAAGTTAGCTAATCGCATTGCTGCTTGTACTTGTGGTGATAACGTCGGCAAATACGGTGCTCCAAAAAGTAATACCCCGCCAAAACACAGCATCACGACGCAGAAAATAAGGACAAACCAGATCATCTACTCGCCGCTGGCCTTGGCCCGCAACGTTATGATTTTGGTTTCGGCAGTTTGCAAATGTTTTTCAAGTTGAGAGATTAGTTCAAGCCCACGTTCGTACTGCTCGAGTGCTTGATCAATATCGAGACTATCATCCTGCATATCGGCTAGTAAAGATTCTAGCTCGTCACTCAATGTTTGATAGGTTGGTTTGCTTATTTTATTGACCATGATTATTCCTCCGTGCTTTCGTCGAATTTACAGTCGCAGTGACTGGACCGTCGGCGAAGGTTATATTTACTATACCAGCCTGTTTCGCGTTTTCGGTTGTCCGCACCACGCGTCCAGCTTCGTCACGTACGATAGCGTAGCCTCGTTGCAAAATGGTACGAGGACTCAGTGCTGCTAACAGCTGTGCCCGCATGCTGAGGCTTTGTTTTGCCTGCTCGACAATCTGCCCGGCATGCGATAACAATCGAGGTGTTAGCTCTGCTAATTCGCTGCGTCGCAACCGAATTTGGCGAATCATATCGTTACCGATGTCTTGGCGTAGCAACGTAAGTCTTCTCAGTTCAGCCGCTCGATCAGGTACTAATAATTCGGCAGCGTTACTCGGTGTACTAGCCTGGCTATCCGCCGCAAGTTCAGCTAATGACAAGTCAATTTCGTGACCAATCGCTACCATTGTAGGTACCCGACTGGTGGCTACAGCCCGTGTCACCGTTTCAGAGCTGAAAGCTGCCAAATCTTCACTACTGCCGCCGCCACGGATAATAATCACGATTTCCGGTGGCTCGGGCAACGCGTTGATATGTTGCAGCGCGGCTACAATTTGCGTCGGCGCTTGCTCACCCTGCACCTGTACATCAATAAATTGCACTTCTAGACCGGGCCAACGCGCGTCCAAAATTTTCGTAAAATCGGCGTACGCAGCCGATTGGCGCGACGTAATCAAACCAATACGC
Organism: Saccharimonadales bacterium (SeqCode); assembly: GCA_038237095.1. Taxonomy (GTDB): domain Bacteria; phylum Patescibacteriota; class Saccharimonadia; order Saccharimonadales; family UBA4665; genus JAJXTN01. The sequence continues at coordinate 11,660 of JBBRZB010000005.1, forward strand.
TCAGGTGGATATGGCAGGCTTCGTTTACGACTCAAGTCAAATAAGCCTTCAGCTGCCAGTTGCTTTTCCAACAGCTGCGCAGCTCGTTTAATCGTGCCTTCCCCGCTTGGCTGTATAGTTTGAACCGTGATACTAAATCCAAATTGCGGATGCAGGCGTGGTTGGCCTCGCACTTTAAGGAGCATGCCGTCTTCCAGCGGACCTGGCAAATTGTAGATCGTGCCAAAAAATCGCACGATAGCCTCGTCATCTTTCAAATCAAAGTAGACCCATCGATTTTTACTGACTCGAAAATTAGCGAGTTCACCTTGCACTACCACACTAGGGTACGCGAATTCTAACGTCTGGTTTGTCAGCGCCACGAACTCACTAACACTCAATAATAATTCTTGTTCAAGCTCCATGGCTTAGCTTTCGTTTGATGATTGGTGGCTTTGGGTCAAGTTGCGGTGATACAAATAATACCCTGGTGGCAACTGAATCAACGTGTTCAAAACACGATACATGACGATGACTGGCAAGCTAACTGCGGCCGGCACACCGGTACTGGCTAGTACAGCCGTCATAATCGCTTCGTAAATACCAACTCCACCGGGAAGCACTGAGATGAGCCCGGCAAAGTTCGCTACGGCATACGCCAATATCACCGCGCCGATATTCACATAGTGCCCAAAGGCCATGAAAACCACGTACAGCGCGGCCACTTCCGTGACATTTGCAAGCAAGGCGTACAAAAATGGCGCTTTAAGTTTTTGATGGCCACTTCGTAGTTCTTGATAGCTATCATGAAAATCACCAAGCACACCAGTCACGCGTGTGACATCAAGGGTTTCAGGGTGCTTTGGCCGAACCACCTGAATAACACGATTAACCCCCTTCGTGGCTGTCGCTGTGAAGGCATTTATTCGCTGCTTACTCCCGACGATATACACAAATCCTGCTGTACCTATCAACATGAGCGTCGATAATGAAGCCGCAACTAAAATCGTGAGGTTATTGGCTCGCCCCATAATCGCTAAAGCAATCAGTCCGACGACAATTAACACTTCGAAAGACAAAAAGGTCAGCCCCAGCTTCATAAACTGAATTAGCGTTGCTTTACCACCACTAATCGAACCGCTCTCTCGCAACCGCACACCAAAATACGAGATGCCAGTCACGCCACCACTTGGAAACACGTGATTTACGAAGTTGAGCTCTAGCGACATTTTGAATAGATACTTGTAAGGCAGCATGTTCCCTACCGCGGCGAATAGGCGCTGATAGAGTCGCGTCTGAGCGTGGTAGTTAATAAGTTCAATCGGCAACATCAATAAAAGGAGCCACGCGTTGACTCGTGTTAAGTTATCGAGCGTTGCCACAATCTGGTCACGAATGGCGTAAATCAAGATAAACAACGCCGAAATGGTTACGATGTTGAGGATTAATTTCCAATTGCGGCGGAAGTAACTTTTTTGAGCGTCGTCGGTCATTGCTCTGTATTATACAAGGCTTGAATGGGTTATAGTTAACGGTATGCAAAGTGTGTTGATTTTGGGCCGCCAACCAGAGCTTGGCCGAGCGGAAATTGAGAGTCTGTATGGCGCTACAGCCGTACAGCTTATAGGTGAACACGCCCTCATGGTGGACGTTGATCCTTGCCTGCTAGCCTTTGATCGCCTTGGAGGTAGTACCAAATTCTGCAAATTATTGATTACACTCGATACCACTAACTGGAAAGAGATTGAAAAGTTCTTGCTCAAAGCCGCCCCAGCCCACGCCGCGACCATGCCTGAAGGCAAAATGACGTTGGGCCTTAGCGAAATTGGTTTAGGAGTAAATCTAAAGCAACTCGAGGCGACGGGTCTAACGCTCAAAAAAGCAATTCGTAAATCTGGCCGCTCAGTTCGGCTCGTGCCCAATAAAACCGCCGAATTAAACAGCGCGCAAGTGATACACAATCACCTAACGGGACCCCGTGGTTGGGAATTAGTCTTTATCGCAGACGGACAGCGCACCCACGTCGTTCAAACCGTCAAAGTGCAAGATATCACCGCTTACACCGAACGTGACCGTGAACGACCGAAGCGTGACGCGCGCGTGGGCATGCTTCCTCCAAAATTGGCGCAGATAATTATCAATTTGGCCGCCGGCCTGCTGCCTGAAGACACACGCCAATCCATCTGCGATATCCCTGAAGGCGATCCCCTGCCGCCGCTCGTTAACGGCCAGCGCCTCCTCGATCCGTTTTGCGGCACCGGTGTTATTTTGCAAGAAGCCGCCCTCATGGGCTACGACGTCTACGGAACTGACCTTGAGCCGCGTATGATTACGTACTCGCAAACCAATCTGGATTGGCTAGGCGAGAACCACGAAGTGCCTGCCCCAGAACCAAAACTCGAGCAAGGCGACGCCACTAACCACTCCTGGACCGGCACGATTGACCTAGTTGCCGCCGAAACCTACCTTGGCCGCCCATTTACTGATCACCCCACGTCAGAAATTCTGGCCCAAACTGTCGCTGACTGTAATTTAATAATTAAGAAGTTTTTGAAACAAATTCACCCGCAACTTACGCCCGGTACTCGTCTCTGTTTGGCCGTCCCAGCTTGGCAAATCCATCGTGATGAATTTAAACACCTGTCTCTGGTTGACCAGATTGAAGATTTGGGCTATAATCGTATGAGTTTTGAGCATTCTGGGACTGATCGATTAATTTACTATCGCAGTGATCAAATCGTTGCCCGCGAGCTCTTAGTAATAACAAGGAAGTAGTATGTCACACGTTAAAGCCGGCGGAACAGCCAAAAATACCCGAGATAGTCCAGGTCAACGCCTTGGCGTTAAGATTTTTGGTGGTCAAACCGTTAAGACCGGCCAAGTGATTGTGCGCCAAGTTGGCCTTAGCAAGCGCAATGGCGAAGGCACTTCCCTCAGCCGTAATTACACGATTCACGCTGCCAAAGATGGTATCGTTCAATTCGAAACCGCCAAAGTTCGCCGTTTTACCGGCAAAACCGTCCGTCGTACTACTGTCTCAGTAGTCTAATTATCGTTGCTTAGCTGCTTGATAGCGGCGCAACCAAGGCATCTGCTTCCACAGTGGTGCTAGGCTATCATATACTTTTGTCGATAACGGCACGTAGTCTTCGCCTGCAATCATGCCCCCACCTCGTTGCGAGCTATACTCAAATGGCTTAGCACTTAACGTACCTGCCAGAATTACCTCTGAGCTAGTTCCATAAGATGTAACTTTTGCGTCTTTGAACGTAATTTTATCAACCCAGGTATCGCCGCTTCCCGACTCGGCAACATGCCATTCAATTGCACGGCCGTTGTAAGTGGCGTTATAGACACGAATATTTGTTGGGCCCGCTAGACTGTGATTGAAACCATACTCGCGCTCAACTGAGCTAAATGAAGGCTCAAAACCCTTTGGCAGCTGCATATTGGCTATCTCGTGACGCGCCTTATCTCGCTTACTAGTAAATCCTTGACCAGGCTCATACGCATCAAGGCCTCGAGTTTTGCGGCCCGCAACTTCTGTAATAGTAAGTTCTGACTCAAACGAGTTAAGATTGTGCTTGGATTGGTAGCCTAGGCCAAACAAACCAGTTACTTCATCTGTGTTAACGGCACCGCTAGCAACATCACGTCCTTCCATAAGTTCAAGCAGCTGTCCTATCTGTTCAACTGGCTTGGTGTTCTGAACGTAGCCACCGTAATTTTGGCGCACACCCTTAGAATAGGTACCGTCATCATCGTACAAACCGGGAGTTGATCGCCAACCACCTTCGCTCATGGATTTGTAGAATAAACGTGGGACAACTTTACCGGCCGCGTCTTGGACGTAGGCGATAGCGTGCTTGCGACGACCACCAATAATACCGCTGAACATAAACGTGTACTCGCCGAGTTTTATTCCAGTTTTAGCTTCCAACTCTGGGTATCGCTTAAGTAATTCTCGCGTTAGTTCGGGCTGTGAAGCGTCCTCTGCAACACCGCGTAAGCTATCTTTGATTTCATAATCGGTCATGATACGTGTTTCGCTATCAGCAGTTTCGCTGCGATAACTTTCGTACAGTCCGCGAGAAGCAACTGCTCCAATATTAGGAGCAAGCACAGTGGCTTTTTCGTAATGTTCGTGACTCTGTAGCGCTTCGTTAGCAAACTTACCGGTTAGAACTTTGGTACCATTAGTTGAGTTAGTGTCCTTAACAAAAACTACACCTTTTTCGTCGACTGAAATTTCAAAATGGGAGCGTGAAGTTGCTTTGCTACCACCAGCAAAGCGGTGACGCTTATCGTTAAGTGGCGTAGCTTCTGTTGGACGACCATAAGTAAAACTTTCACCATGTCGTAGGGCTTTATAACCTTTATCGGATGACATATCTGCTAGCGCAGGATTTACTAAGATGTAGGCGGCGTCTTCGATAACCATAGTGCCCCCAAATTCTTTATAGTTATGACCGTGGAATTTGCCAGCAACTGGCACACTGCGCATATCGATTAACATAAGTTGGTCGAAGCCGGAATCGCCTTCACCGCTGAGTGATGTTTCAATTACTCCTGCAACCTCTGGGTATGGCTGTTTTGAAAGTTCCGGGGTAATACCCACACTACCGCCTGGCTGCAATTCAATGCCAAATCCTGAAACGACTGAGCCAGTCTGATTTGCGGCAGCTACTGGTGATTGTCCGGGATAAAGATTTTGGTGGGTCATATTTGTTTTTTGTTAAACTACATATATTATTAGCATAAGTTTTGTTAAAAGTCAATAAGAGGTTGTTATCTGACAAAGTAAAAGCCCCTGCTACTGAGGGGCTTTTACGGGGCAAAAGAAGGATTTATGCTTGGCCGAGATGGTGGCGAATACGATCGATGACGTCTGCAATAACCACTTGGGATTTTACTAGGTATTCGTCTACTCCCAGTGATTCAGCACGTTCTTTGTCACTTTCTTGGCTCAAAGCGGTGAGCATAATAATCTTGAGATTGGTTGTTTCGGGCGTGTTGCGCAAGATGTCGAGTACGTCGAAGCCGCTAACTTTGGGCATCATCACATCAAGCAGGACTAGATCGGGGTGATAGCTCAGGGCGGCAGCGAGAGCTTCTTCGCCGTTGGCAACGCGTCGAACATCAAAGTTCTCGGCCTGCAGGCGGGTCATATATACATTTGCTAGGGCGTCATCATCCTCGACTAAAAGGATTCGCTGGGGGTGACCGGCTGTGGGATTTTGTGTTGGTTCCATATGGCTTTATCGTACCCTATCAGCTCATTTGTTTCAATCCTGAAACAGCTTATGTTTAGACAATTAACGCTTTGATGAATCCATCAAACATGGGATGCGGACGATTGGGGCGTGATTTGAACTCTGGGTGGAACTGGCTGGCTAATAAGAATGGGTGGTCGATACCTTCAATAATTTCGACCAGATTGTTATCTGGATTGACGCCACTGGCCTTGATACCCCACTTCTCGTACTGATCACGGTAGTCGTTGTTGGCTTCCCCGCGGTGACGATGTCGTTCGACTATTTTTTTGCTGCCATATAGTTTGGCAGCTAAGCTACCAGGCACGAGTTCACAGTCATAGTTACCAAGGCGCATCGTGCCACCAGTCATTAGCTTATCTTTTTGATCAACCATGGTGTTTATGACCACGTCAGGGCTAGTTGGATCGAGCTCGAAAGTAGTTGCCTTATCAAGACCGGCGTTGCGGGCAGCGGCAATGACCGCCATTTGCATCCCCAAACAGAGGCCGAGGTATGGAATTTTGTGCTCCAGTGAGTACTGAGCCGCACGAACTTTTCCTTCAAGACCACGTTGTCCAAAGCCACCAGGAACTAGAATTCCATCGTAGTCTTTGAGCGTTTCGGCGACATCAACGCCCTTGGTTTCGAGGCTTGTGGCGTCAATCCAGTCGATATCCACGACACAATCATTGTGCCAAGCAGCTGATTTGAGTGCTTCAAAGACAGACATATAGGTGTCGGTGTTGTCCATATATTTAGCGATAAAACCAACGCGCACCGAGCGCTTGTGCTGCGCGGTGGCACGATCAACGACGGCACGCCATTCTTTGAGATCTGGCTTGCTGGCTTTTAGACCCAGTTGATTAACGATGACGTTCGCGATACCGCTATCTTCAAGCGTCAACGGCACTTGATAAATGCTCGCGGCGTTTGGCAAAAGCGCGATTGCGTCTTCGGTGATACCGCCGAATAAACTCAACTTGGCTTTGGCTGATACCGGAGCTTCTTTTTCACTACGAGCAACTAAAACGGTTGGTGTGATACCTAGGCCACGCAGTTCACGGGTAGAATTCTGGGCTGGCTTGGTCTTGATTTCGTTGCTAGCACCCAAGTATGGCAAGTAAACGACATGTACGTAGCAGCAGTTCTCGGCACCGACGCGCACACCGAGCTCACGAATCGCTTCAATGAACGCTAGTGACTCGTAATCCCCGACAGTGCCACCAATTTCGACAATGTGCACATCATAGCCCTCACTTGCGGCAATAATGTGTTCTTGAATGGCTGCTGTGAAGTGCGGAATGATTTGGACATCGTCACCTTCAAATTTACCAGCACGCTCATCTTGGATTAATTTGAGCAAGACGCGGCCGCTCATTAGGCTGCTTTCGCGAGTAAGTTCTTCGTCGATAAAACGCTCGTAATGGCCGAGATCGAGGTCAGTTTCGGCACCGTCTTTGGTTACAAAACATTCACCGTGTTCGCGAGGGTTTAACAGACCGGCATCGACATTAAGATACGGATCACATTTTTGGAGGTTGACGCTGAGGCCACGGGCTTTGAGGAGGTTACCAATTGAGGCGGCGGTGATACCCTTTCCTAATCCAGAAAGCACACCACCAGTAACAAACACATACTTAGTTGGCTTTGCCACTATTAATACACCTCGCTATTCTGCTAATGATACTACCCTATATAGACAGGCCTGGCAAGGCTAAAGCGCCTCGAAACGTACTATTTATTTGTTGAGGTAGGCCTCGGCGGCTTGAAGCTGGGTATCGTTGCCGGCTTTGGCATCGCTTGCGCTGATTACGACAGTCTTATCTGGTGTAATTCCCTTGTGATTGATGTTCTGGCCATTTGGTCGGAACCAGCTAGCGATAGTTACTTTCAGTTGGCTACCATCGTTGAAGTTAACGAGCTGTTGGACGACTCCCTTACCATAGCTCTTTTCGCCGATGACATAGGCCGCACCATTGTCATGCAGTGCGCCTGTGGTGATTTCTGAGGCAGAAGCACTACCAGAGTCGATTAAGATGACAGTTGGGATACCGTTAAGTTCGTTACCGCCGAGCGCTTGATAGCTTTGGATTACAGTGCTGCCACGCTTTTCTTGAAGTACCAGTTGGTTTTGCGGCAACCAGAGGCTTGAGACGTGGACGGCGGCATCGAGTAAGCCACCTGGGTTACTACGCAAGTCTAATACGATGCCTTTGACATTGTCTTTCTTGAATTGATCGGCGGCTTTTTGCATTAATGATGTGGTGTCGTTAGCGAATGTGGTGATGTGCACGTAGCCAATGTTATTATCGAGCGTTTTGGTGGTGACACTTGGTAATGTAATGTCGTCGCGAACAATCGTGAAACTCAAAGCTTCTGACCTGTCACGGACAACTTTAAGCGTGACTTTGGTGCCCTTTGGCCCGCGTATTTTGGTCACTGCGACGTCAACGGACATGCCTGTCGTGCTTACACCGTCAATATTCGTTACGATGTCTTTAGCTTTAATACCGGCTTTATCAGCTGGTAAGCCCGCGATCGGAGCGATGACTTCTAGATTGCCGTCAGTATCTTGACCTAATTGCGCGCCAATACCGCTGAACGAGTTATTTAATTCGTTATTGAAGTTTTTGGCTTCGGCGGCCGTGAAAAATACGGTGTATGGATCTTTTGTAGCTTCAGCCAAACCGTGTTTCAGTCCGTCTTCAAGCTGAGTTTGCGTTAATTGACCGTCATAATTCTGAATCAGTGATTGATAGACCACATTAACTTGATCGTAATTTAACCGTCGCGGTAAACCACTTGCGACCGGCTTCAGGGCACTTGGCAAATACTGGTTAAATTGACCACTCCCAAGACCGTAGCCTAAACCAAATACAACAACCGTGACAGCTACGACACCACTCCAGCGCAAGATGCGCTGCGTAAGACGCCGTTTACCCGGCACGACAGACCTTTGTTTTAAGCTCATTACGATTAGTATAGCAAAAGCATTGTGGGCTCACCTAGTCGAAGTTTTTGAATGGCTCAGCTAGCTCTCAGAATATCTAGAAGTGGATGAACACGAGGCCGGTGGTGTAGCGCCAACCTTCAGAATACTGGCCATTAAGCTGCTGATTATACTGCTGAATGTAGATTTGATTGCCATTGACCGCTTCAACATACATCGCGTGTCCGTAGAACCCAGCGTTGCTAATGGCAATTGAACCCGGCGTCGGATTGGAATCGACTGGAATCCCTGCAGCTCGCGCATTGTCATCCCACTGGTTCGCGTTGCCTACTCCGCCCCACCATGGCATATCATGGCTGTCTTTACCTGCTAAATAGTCTTGGTGCACTTTAAACGCCGTGTAGCTTACGCATTCGCGATTATACATGCCCCAGTTGTCGACGAGCGTGTCTTGGCCAGCGTTCGCCCACGCGTTTGGATAGCCACCATTGCCTGGATCACCCTTGAAATCGCCGATGTTGTAGCGACCGTTGGCAATAATCTGCTGACGACGTAGTTCGGCGATTTGACTGGAATTCGCCGCTAATTGACTGTTATACGCTGATTGTTGACCTTGGTTATAGGCTAACATCTGTGATTGCTGATATTCGGCAGCGCTCAGTTGATCGTTTTGGGTTTTTTCGGACGCCACTAGAGTATCGAGGTCAGCTTTTTGCTTTTGGAGTTGGGCTTGGAGCTGGCCAATTTCGGTAATCGTCGAGTTAAGCTGATTTTGAACCGTCGTGCGGTATTCTTCTTTATCAACATAATCACTTAAGTCTTTACTCGTCGCAAGCTCTTCAATGGTCGTAGTTTGACCGTCGATATACATCGCTTTTACGGTAGCGGCAAGTTGGGCCTTTTTACTGGTAATAAGATTTTCGTTAGCAGTGATTTTAGCTTGTAAGTCGACTTGCTGCGTTTGATTGATAGCCAGTTGATTTTGAACAGCATTAATTTGCGTTTGAAGATTGTTGATAACTTCTTGATAACTGCTAGCTTGATTGGCTAGACCGTTTAATAAGCCCTGCACGTTGGCGTTTTGGGACTGCAAAGTGTTGATTTGAGCGTCAAATTGGTCGGCGTGAGCTACCGCGAAACCGGTCATTACCCCGCCTGCAACTAATAGAAGCGCGAATGAACGCGCACCACGACGAAATCTATTACTACGTATTTTTTGTTTTGGCATAGTTTTGTTTTGGTTTATGCGTAACCATATTGTAGCATGCTTCATCAAGTAGTTGTACCCTCCACGGCTGGCCGAGTCGTTAGCAGCGGGACTGATGCGTGACTCATCCCCTTACTACTCAGCTATGACCGAAGTTATTATTACTATTTTGTCTTGAATTTGAGGTAACGACGGGTCGCAATGGTCGCAGATGTCGCTCCAAGTAGTATACCAATAAGCAGCTGCGCGCCCAAGAGCTGTAAAAAATGTTGGTCAAAGTATTGGTTAGCATAATTGATATCTAACAGACCGAGGCTGCTCGCCTGCAGTGCATTACTTGACGCTAAAAATGCCGAATTTATAATCAGAACCGAGAAAATTGCCGATAACAAACCATAAATCGCGCTTTCCACCACAAACGGCCCTCGAATGTAGTTAGTACTCGCTCCGAGCAACCGCATAATTTGAATTTCGTCACGTCGGTTGAAGATGGCCATTTGGATCGTATTGAAAATAATCAGCGCGCAGATTACAGCAAAGACAGCCACGGTTATAACACCAATCTCACGGAGCACATTGGTCGCGTGGGTTATTTTATCGATTGCCGCCTTACGGTCACCGCTATAACTCGGCTGATCAGACTGCAGAACGATAACATTTGATTTAGTTAAAAAGCTTTTAATATCAGTGATCTTGTTGAGATTGACTGGTTTAATAAGAATCGTGGCCGGCAATGGATTTGCCGTGAAAGTAATGGCTGTTAAGAGCTGTTGGTTGCCAGCGTTTTGCGCCATGTATTTGCGGAGGACGGCGTCTTTGGATAGATAACTGACGCTTTTAACATTCGGCAACGCTTTGATCTGTTTGACGAGTTGATCGGTTTGGGCCGGCGTATCACTATCTTTTAAGTAAACAGAGATATCAATCTTGTTTGTGATTTGCGCGATGGTGTTTTCGAAGGTCGCGTTCGTGATAACCGAGAATAATACGATTGTAAGCGTCACTACCATGACAGCTATGGCAGCTACAGCCAAGCTAATATTTCGCATAAAGTTAACTATGCCTGTGTGAATAATGCGCCAGAGCGTGATAAATCGTCGTTTCATACTATTTACTGTTATAACCCGCGTTGGCTCGGTCACTGGTAATCTTGCCACCCTCAATGGTTACGACACGTCGTTTCAATTTATTAACAATGTCTTGGTTATGCGTAGTAAGTAAGACGGTGGTGCCATATCGATTGATTTTCTCGAGCACGCGAATGACATCCCAAGCGTGCTTAGGATCAAGGTTACCAGTTGGCTCGTCGGCAATCAGAATCCTAGGCTGGCGCACAATCGCTCGAGCAATAGCTACACGCTGACGCTCGCCACCGCTAAGTTCTTGCGGCATCCGCTTTTCTTTACCTTTTAAATTAACAATGTCGAGGACTTTTGGTACGGTGTGTTTAATCTCGCGTGTACTGACGCCGACAATCTCGAGCGCAAAAGCTACGTTCTCATAGACATTCTTGTTGGGCAATAATTTAAAATCTTGGAAAACAACCCCAATTTTGCGACGTAACAGAGGGATGTCTTTGTCTTTGAGCTTATCGTAATCAATTCCACCGATAACAATTTTGCCGCTGCTTGGGCGCTCTTCGCGCGTCAGTAATCGCAGGAGCGTGGTTTTGCCAGCACCACTCTGCCCCACCACGATCACGAATTCTTTCGGCTCAACGTGCAAACTGATGCGATCTAGAGACGGGCCAAGGGCACGGTTATATGTTTTGGTTACCCTGTCGAGCAATATCATTACAGTCATTATACCAAACGACTTGAAAGTGGCCTGAAGAATACTTGTTTGCGGTGCCATTTTTTGACAAAAGTCTTCAGTAATGTTACTTTAATCGAATATGAGTTCTGGCCCTGAAACTGAGCAAACCGTTGATCGTGTTGAAGTAATCATCGATATACCGCGAGATGTTGTTGAACGATTGGCTGAGCACGTCGACGTGCTCGGAGGCCAAGTCATGCTGGTCACAAGTGAATCTGACCAGACTGGCTCTATATGTGAGCTGGCTGAAAGTGACGTCAAACAGTCTATGATGACTCGTGAGCAGTTCAATCAATATGGTTCAGAACACGGTATGTATGGGCCACGAGTGACTCGAATTTGGAAAGCTGCCGCATACTTAGTTCGGAGCATGTCCTATCATGATCGACACATACTTGATCCTGACTTACCAATATACGAGCGTTTTGACACAAGCTTGCCAGAATCACTTAATCTCATGACCGTACTTGCGAGTATACGTGAAGTTGAGGCGGGTGAAATTAGCTTTATTAACATCGGCGAGTACTCTTGGAATGTATTGGCTGCTATCATCAACAAGAGAATCGGTGAAGATGAGTTTGAACAAGTAGTTTTACCTTTTGATCCCAGTATTCACCCACGCTTACGCGCTTGGAGTGGTTCTGAACAATCGTTTGAAAGATCTCAAATTGCAATCGAAGAACTAGAGTCTCGCTATAAGGTTGCTGAGTACGAAGCAACCAAAATACGAAGCCAGATACCTTTATTTTAGCTAGGTTCGGCCAATGAATACTCGAGATATGCATCAATCAGTCCTTCGAGATTGCCGTCGAGTACAGCATCGGGATCTGAAGTTTCAAAGCGCGTGCGTAGGTCTTTAACCTGCTTGTAAGGATGTAACACGTAGCTTCTGATTTGATTTCCCCACTCGGCAGATTGGTTGGGGCCCTTTAAATCACTGAGCTGATCTTTGTGCTGTTCAAGCTGGAGCTGGGCGAGTCGTGATCGTAAAATTGTCAGCGCAGTTTCACGGTTTTGGAGCTGACTACGCTCGTTTTGGATGGCAACGGTCATGCCTGTCGGAATATGTGTTATGCGAACGGCTGAATCGGTAGTATTCACACTCTGTCCGCCCTTGCCACCGCTACGATAGACGTCGATTTTTAAGTCCTCGTCGTCTAAAGCTAAGTCGTCAGGCCTGTCGATCTTAGGCATTATTTCGACTTTTGCGAAGCTAGTTTGGCGTAAATTATCAGCATTAAAGGGACTCAATCGAACCAAACGATGCACGCCATGCTCACCTTTCAGCTTACCGTAAGCGAACGGGCCGTTGATTTCCAGCGTGGCACTTTTAATACCGGCTTCATCACCTACTGACTCTTCAATTAATGTCAGCTTATAGCCATTTTGCTCGGCATAACGGCTATACATCCGGAGTAACATTTGTGCCCAATCTTGCGCATCCGTACCACCGGCACCCGCATAGATACCGAGAATGGCGGCATGATCATCATAAGGGCCATTGAATTTTAAATCATTCTTGAGAAGCGAAAATTGTTTTTCACAAGCAGCTAATTGCGTGCTTAGTTCCGCCTGCAAACTTTCGTCATCAAGATTAGCGAGTTCGAGCACATCGTTGATGCTCTTCTGTAATTTTACCCATGGCAACACCCTGCCCTCTAGTTGCGAGATTTTTTGCATTGTTTGCTGAGCGCTGGTTGGATCGCCCCAAAACTCAGGCTGCTCGCTGATGGTTTGTAGCGCTACGAGCTCCCTTGAAACGGCCTCTATTTTCAAACGTCCAACAGCGTCTGCTATCTGTTCGTGGAGCGTTTTAGCTTGTTTTGCGAGCTCGTGCATGGCTCTGCTTCCCTTTTATGGGTGATATTTCGGGCGGTGATTCCCACAAAACTGAAATTTGACTGCGCAGTGTTTCGGCATAGACTTCACCGCAGTTGCCAAGCACCCCGATACCCCAAATGTTATCGGCAAACATGGCACGTGCTACTTCAATCATGCGTTCTTTAGTAACTGCGCGGATACGTTCGGGTACTTGGTAATAATTCTCAACAAGCCCATCGAAGAAATAGCGACCACCATAACCTGCTGCTGTACCGCCGACTGTTTGCGCGCTGCGCTGAAATCGGCCAAGTGAATATTTCTGGGCAGCTTCGATTTCTTCATCACTTATATCGCCTGACAAAACTTTTTGCAGCTCACTCACCATAATTTCTAACAACGCGGGTGCATTTTTCTCCGATACTTGAGCGCCAAACCACCAGTTACTCACGTCGTGGGTGTTGGCGATACCAGAATTCATGCCATAGACGAGTCCGCGTTCGCGGGCGGTGCCAAAAATCCTAGAATATAAAGTTTCGGTTAGGATGGTGTTCAATAAATTAAGCGCGTCGGTTTCGATATCGCTCAATCGTCGTTTCGTGAACGTATCAACATAGAAGTATAGATTCTCGACTGTATCATTGTGAACGTAGACAGCGTGTGGCAAACGAATAGGTACCTCACTCGGCAATGCGATACGCTCCGTTTTATGGGGCAGGCCGATTGTTTCCAAAACTTCTGTGATCTCAACTTCACGAGCAGGCGTTATGTTGCCGGCTATCACGAAACGCATATTCGCGGTGTGATGTGTTTGCTTGTAGTGGGCTTGTACGTCTTTAACCGTGACATTGTCCATGAGTTCTAGACGTTCGCCATCAGTTTTGGCAATCAAACCTAGCGCTTGGCGCATTTCTAGGCTCAAGCGACGGAAATGATTGTTGCTGCGGGCTGCCATTTCCTCTTGAACATTGCCAAACTCTGCGGTAAATTCTTCTTTCAGGAATAATGGCTTGGAGATAGCGCTCAAGAGCAGATCAAGCACCCGATCCCATTCAAAATCGGCACACTCGGCTTCGTAGGTAATATCGTAGACTCCAGTCGTGGCATTGCTGTAAGCACCGTTTTTTTCAAGCTCAGCCTGAAAATCACGAGCCTTGGGGATTCGTTCATTGGCACCCAGTAGTACGTGTTCCATAAGGTGTGGAACTTCCCACTTCTTCTCTTCTACCAGATATTCACCGGCACGAAAATTAAAGTCGAAGGTCATGACTGAGGCTTCGGGAACACGAATTAATAGCCCTTTGGCACCATTTTTGAGGCTTACTTCAGTGACCGTGTGTCGCATACTATTGGCACTACGCCCCGTAAGAGGCCTAATGCTTCCTTCGTTTGGCTGCAGTTTTGCGTTTACGCTCAACTTTGCGAGCGCGTTTACGCTCATCAGCCTGTTTTTTGGCTGTGTCTTGTGAAGTCTTCTTGGTCTCGAAGTCAGTAGCTTCAAACTCGGTTTCAGTCGTGTTAATCTGTGAGGCATTACTGATTGAACCGCGAGCTGCAAGGGTTAATTCTGTCTCGGTAGCCCGGTCAAGATCCTCTTGTGAGATTGGCTCAGCATGGAACAAGGCGCGCAGTACATCGTGTCGAAGCGTCTGTTGCATTTCTTCAAATAACAGTTGGCCACGACGACGATATTCGACCAGTGGGTCTTGCTGCCCGACGCTCATCCAGTGGATACCTTCACGCATGTGGTCCATGTTCTCTAAGTGCTGCATCCAGAGGTTATCTAACACTTGTAAGTAGATATCGCGTTCAACTTTACGCATTATTTCGGGTGTGAAGGCGACTTCACGGGCACTATACAGCTCTTTGGCTTCTACCGTTAATACAGTTGCGAATTTACTGGCGTCACTATCGAATAAGCGATCCAAAGTCGGCTCATCGAATGGGAAGGTCTCACGTAATACATCTTCGAACTGCTCGGTAGTAACGAGTGATGAGGTAGCCAGGGCTTTAACTTCATCATCGAGAAAAATATGTATGCGTTTGCTGATATCCTTAGCGTGCAGAATTTCGTGACGCATTGCATAGGTCGCCTTACGGTGTCGGTTCATCACATCATCGTACTGAACAACGTTTTTACGCTGATCGAAGTGGTAGCCTTCCACTTTTTTCTGCGCGCCTTCAAGACTCTTGGAAATAATACGGTTCTCGATCGGCGTGTCATCATCGACACTTAAACGGTCCATGATGCCGCCAATGCGGTCGCCACCAAAAATACGCATCAAATCGTCATCTGTACTTACAAAGAATTGCGTTACACCAGGATCTCCCTGACGACCGGCACGACCACGTAACTGGTTATCAATACGTCGTGATTCATGACGCTCAGAACCAAGCACAAATAGTCCGCCGAGTTCTTTAACACCGTCACCCAACACGATGTCAGTACCACGACCGGCAATGTTGGTAGCTAGGGTCACAGCGCCCTTTTCACCGGCTTTGGAGACGATGTTTGCTTCACGCTCGTTGTTCTTGGCGTTCAAAACTTGGTGCATAACTCCGGCTTTATTCAACATCGCTCCGAGGGCTTCATTCTTTTCGATAGAAACGGTACCAATTAGAACGGGCTGCCCTTTGGTGTGCAAGGCCTTCACTTCACGCACAATGGCCTTGAACTTAGCTTTTTCGCTGCGATAAATGCGATCAACTTTGTCCTGACGAGCGATAATACGGTTGGACGGAATTTCCACGACGTCGAGCTTGTAGATTTGGTGGAATTCTTCGGCTTCGGTCATGGCCGTACCGGTCATACCACCAAGTTTCTCGTATAAACGGAAGTAGTTCTGGAATGAAATGGTGGCCAACGTCATGCTTTCCTGCTGGACTTCAACACCCTCTTTGGCCTCAATAGCCTGGTGTAGACCTTCGTTATAGCGACGACCGGCAAGTAAACGTCCAGTAAATTCATCGACGATGACAACTTCACCTTCGCGAGTTACGACGTAATCTTTGTCACGAGTAAACAAGGCATGGGCTCGCAACGCTTGTTGCAGATGGTAAATCGTCCTGATATTTTCGGAACCGTACAAGTTATCAATACCCAAGATTTTTTGAACTTTTTCGATACCAGCATCGGTTAGAATTACTGTCTTGCGCTTTTCATCAGTCTCAAAATGCTTTTCACGAACTAACTGGCGTACGACTTTGGAAAACTGTGAATATGCCGTGCCGCTCGTAACACTTGGCGCGCTAATAATCAGTGGTGTGCGGGCTTCGTCAATCAAGATTGAGTCGACTTCATCCACGATCGCGTAGTGCAAGTCGCGCTGGCGCAGTTGGTCTTCTTCACGGACCATGTTGTCACGCAGGTAGTCAAAGCCATACTCATTGTTAGTGCCATAGGTCACGTCCGCGGCGTAGGCTTCTTGGCGCGTCGAAGGCTTCAAGTGACGGAATCGCTCATCTTCATGATCTTTGTTATTGAACTCGGTATCGTATACGAAACTGTGATCACCAATAATGACGCCGGTCGTAAGACCGAGCGTGGCGTAGACCTTACCCATCCAGCCGGCATCACGCTGGGCTAGGTAGTCGTTGACGGTCACAACGTGTACGCCCTTTTCAGTCAATGCGTTCAAATAAACGGGGGCTGTAGCCACCAAGGTCTTGCCTTCACCAGTCTTCATCTCGGAGACGTTACCTTCGTGAAGCACCATGCCACCGATTAGCTGCACGTCAAAGTGGCGCTGCCCAAGAGCGCGAGTTGCGGCTTCTCGAACGGCTGCGAAAGCATCGGGCAAAATCGCGTCAAGCGATTCCTTTTTGAGGCGCTTTTTGAGCACATTCGTCTGGTCTTTGAGCTCAGCATCGGTCAGTTTAGTATACTTTTCAGCCAGCGCTTCAACAGCTTTAACTCGCTTGCGCAAGCGACGAATCGTCTTGGCCTGTGGGTCACCCAAAATTTTCTTCAGAATAATATTCATAATATAAGCAATTTGCTCCCTCTAGTAGAAAAGTGTCTAATCTAGTATAACGAGTCTTAAGTCGAATTGAAACACCTTATGGGGCGTAAAATGATGTGAATTATAAGCCAACCTCAGGATTGTCAGGCTTCTTCGGCTGGTACAGGAGTAGAGTGACGGCGAAAACGGGCCAACAGATGACGTCGACGGCGGTCTCCGTCCTGATGACGCTCCTTGTATTTTCGTAACTGTTGTTTCAATTTAGCTTCAACAATATCGACGGCAGCGAACATATTGAGCGCGCTCTCGCTGATATTGATGGTTTCGTTCGGCATATACATTGTCACTTCACAGGTGCATCGAGTATGATTCTTAGCCTTGCCTTCTTTGAGTGTGACCTCGGCATGTACACTATCTCGGTTGTGCTTGGAAATATAGTGATCGAGCCCACCAATTTTTTTGGTAACGTACTTGCGTAAATTTTCGTCAATTTCGTAATGTACGCCTTGGATTTCAAACTTCTGTATCATCTAGTTCGTCTCCTTTTTAGTATTGGTGGTTATGTGGTTATAATGTGCAACTTTGCCTACTACTAATTATACGCTCTGAACTCAACTCTCGTCCATCAGGCTCAGAGCTGTGTTTGGCCGCCCATGAAGGGCTGGAGCACGGCTGGCACGTTGACATGCCCATCGGTCGTTTGGTTGTTTTCTAGGATAGCAATCATTGCCCTACCAAGCGCGAAAGCGGTTGCGTCATTGGTATGAATCAGATTAATTTTACTGCCTGCCTGCGTAGCTGATGGTGGGTTTATGCCATCCGAAACTTCTACGGCTGGCATGAATTGTCGAACTCGAGTTTGTAAACGACGAGCTTGATAATCTGTCATGTAATCAGCGGTGTGCGTTTCACGATACTTGCTCTGCCCTGGAAGCCATGCCTCAATATCAACGCCACGCGCGTTTGGCTTGCCAATATCGGCCGTACACTTCAGGAGTATGTGATACGGAATATCTAATTGCTGCATTAAATATTCTTGTATGGCGATTAGAAGTAGGTGCTCATCGGCGCCAGTTTCGGGTGTGCTAAAAACTTCCATTTCAAGCTTATCGAATTGGTGCATGCGCAATATGCCTTCTGTATCCTTGCCGTACGTTCCAGCCTCTTGGCGAAAACTGGTCGAGTAACCAATGTAACGAATTGGCAACTGCTCTTCTGATAAAATCTCTCCAGCGTACATGCTACCTAAGGTGTGTTCGGCACTACCTATAAGCCATAGATTGTCGTCTTGGCCGTCAATATGATAGCGGTCCTCACGTGGTTCGAGTCGATCCATTTGATCGTACATATCTTCGCGAATCATGACTGGTGGCAAAATTGGTATGAATGCAGTTGGCTTAAGTGATAAGTTATTCTCTTCTATCAATCGCTCAATAAGCGCTTTATCGCCGAGACTCGTCAACACGAACTGGATAATCGCGAATTGGAGCCGCACTAAATCGCCTTTGATATAGGCAAAACGACTGCCAGTAACTTTGGCAGCACGCTCTTTATCGATCCAATCGTTGAGGTCAGCAAGTTCCCAGTGCGTTTTAACGGGGAAATCAAACTGAGGAATATCACCCCACTTCTTGGCCTCAACATTATCGTCTTCGCTTGTCCCAATTGGCACGTCGGCGGCAGGCATATTCGGCACTTTTTTGAGTAACGTCACGAATTCCTTTTCGATGGCGCTTAAACGATGCTCCAGATCGGTCAATTTTTCTTTGAGATCACGCCCGGCTTGCAGTTGTTCGTCATTCGGCTTTTGGCCTTTGGTTTGAGCCGTTAATTCGTTGCGTTGTCGGCGTAGTTCCTCGACTTGTGTCATGAGCGTGCGGCGCTCTTCGTCAAAGCCTAGAAGCTGCGTAATATCTACATCGTAGCCCTTCTGTTTGGACTTTTCAGCTACCACATCAGGATTGTCGCGAATGTATTGGATATCTAACATGGCTTCTAGTATAGCTTACTCGCAGATATACAAATACGCGCAATCTAATGTTTGTTGATTACTACTATGCTCCTCGAGATAGCTATGCTTCGGTTTTGCTAGTACGAGTGACAATTCTTGGTTGAAGATTATTTTGCGCACCTACAGCAAACTGTTCACGACTATTCTGTGCATAACGCCGCTCAGCCAATCTGCGATAGTGTCGATGGAGATACTCCGCACCAATAAAATTTGTTCCAGTTGCAAGTTTTTCTGTTCGTTGTCGTGCTGCTCGCATTTGTCGTAAAGCACGACGGTCAGCTCTAGTTGCTGGACGATTCTCAAAGTCTACGTAGTGCGCAGTTTCGTGCACTAAGCCACTGTTCTGCAAATGAATATCTGACCGCAAAGTAGTTATCTGACGCTTATCTGGCGAGTAGCGTCCGCCAGTTTTAGGATCAGTTGGGTCTTCAGCCTGTAGCTTAATTTGTAACTGGCTATTGTCTTCTGGTCCACCCAAGGAGTGAACTAAACTAGCATACCCATCGTAGTCAAACTCGATTACTTCGCCAGGTTGCGCCAGAGCAGTACTGATTGAAACAGTCGGGTCAGTGTCCTTCAAGCGATATTCAGTACTTGTTTGTGTTTTTTCTGACATTTAACACTATTATACATTATATATACTAAATAGTCAATTACTGCTTCTGTTCCTTACGGCCTTGTTGCAGACTAGAAAGTGTTAGTTCCGTGCGGGCTCGGGCGTAGGTACAGAAGTCACAAGCGCCACCCATTGCTGCATCGCCGACTGGTGGCATTGTGTTGGATTCTAGACATGCTTTCATACTGACTAGGGTCGGTTCAATCCACGCATCATGGCCGATGTATGGAATCAGTTTGGTCGTGAAGTCCAGCTTGTCACCAAAACCATCGACATCTAGGCGAGCGTTGGTATAGACGAAGTAGCCGGTGTCATTAACTACGAAGCCGTTGTGGCGCAGTAGCCACTGATAGACTTCTAGCTGACGCTTGTAGCTAATTTGCCAGTCGCTATCAATACTCACTTCCTTGGATTTAGATGTGGCTTTGTAGTCAACCACAATCAGTTCCCCGTCGTCATTTACCCAGACGTCATCAATCGCACCAAAAACGTGAAAATTTGTTTCGCCATCTACTGCCGCGACACCGGTAAAATTGTAGCGCCATGTATCCAAATCTATGTGCTGGAATGGCACTGCTTTAATCTGGTTATCCAGCATTATTGGATGCGGGGTGCCTGCGGCGCGGTGGGCATCAAATTCTTTTTTAAAAAGTTCATCGATGGTTTTGTTGATATTGAACGGCGGGCCACTGGGTCGTGTGATTTTCAGTCGCGCATCGAGCCAAAAACAGCGCGGACACTGCATATACAGCTCGATTTTTGAGCGACTAATTTTATATGGTTCGGTCTGACCTGGTTGATAAGGCGCCGAACGCATTCTTTGATACGCCATTAGTCCCTATTGTAGCAAGGTTGTGTGGCGTTAGCTCTCACGATTCTTCGAGGACAGCAATAATCTCGATTGGAATATGCAGCAGCTTAGTAGGGTTGTAGGTCTTCAATATATCAGCCGTGTTGTAGCCCCAATCGACCGCCATGACTCGTACATCAGCGTGGTGCGCACCAACCACATCGCGAATCTCATCTCCTATATACCATGTATCGTTAGCATCGAGATTATTGCGCTTGATAACTTTCTTTAGAACTTTTGATTTATTGAGCAGTCCGACGCTGCCATATATTTCAACGAACTCAGCCGTCAAGTCATGCTTTTTTAAGAAAAGTTTAATATTGTGTGTGCTATTGGAGCTCATGATAAATAATTGATGCCCCTCGGCGTGCAGTTTTTTGATAACCGCAGGAACATCTCGGTGCGCGTAAACATGCGTCATCTGCTTGCTCATACGTCGGCGACCACGCATCAACAAAAACGGCATTTTCCAGGGGCGAACGTGTAGTTCTTCGGCAGCGTGTAGCAGCGTCATACTCCGCAAGCGTTCGATTTCTTTGGGAGAAACTTTCTCATGGCGTCCAGTCAGGTCATAGAATATTTGCACGACCGTCTCAAACGTATCGGCAATAGTCCCGTCAAAATCAAAAATTATCGCGCTCATGTACAGCTATAGTGTACCCTGTCTTACTCTGGAGACGAAGTGCCGGGTCACAGTTCTTTGAACGCAGAAATGCGCTATGATAGTAGTATGACAAATATCGCAACGCTCGGAGGTGGATGCTACTGGTGCCTCGAGGCATTCTACACACGTATCAATGGAGTTAGCTCTGTTGTGTCGGGCTATAGCGGTGGCCACGTCGATAGGCCAACCTCAGCTCGTGTATATGAAGGTGATACTGGTCATGCCGAAGTCGTCCAGATTACCTTTGACCCACAAGTCATCACCTATCGAGAGCTCTTGGAAATCTTTTTTGTAATGCACGATCCAACAACGATTAATCGACAAGGTAATGACGTTGGGGATGAATATCGTTCCGCGATTTTCTATCATGATAGTGAGCAGGAAGTGACCGCCAGAGATATGGCTACAAACTTTGCGTCCACCTTATGGAACGATCCAATTGTTACGCAAATCGTGCCTTTCGAAACATTTTGGCCAGCTGACGAAACAATGCAGAATTATTACGAGAACAACCCAAATGCCGGTTATTGCATGCTGGTTATTGATCCAAAGATTCAAAAGTTACGCCAAAAATTCGCGACAAAGTTTAAGCCTGCGTAGACCTACTCGCTGACGGTAACGTCACGCCAAAAAGCGACATAGTTCGAGAAATCTTTTTTGACAGTCTCGATGGCGCTCGGCTTGGGCTCAGGATACGTCCATGCGTTATCCTGGCTCCAATCTTCCCCCTGCCCGACATTGAAATACTGACAGACGCCTTTCCATGGACATGTGTACGGCGTATCACTTTTCTGCAAGAACTCTTGTTTGACACTCGCAGGTGGGAAATACCAATTCTGCTCGATATAAATAAGGTCAACCCGATCGGCTTCGGCGATAACTTGGTCTTTCCAGATTGCTTTCATAGTTCCCCCTTTTTGGTACTGTTTACAGTGTTTCAGTATACGCTACTTTAGCTTGTCGAGACCGCGCAAATCGCCTCTGTTACAGATTTTGTTGCAAATTTCACGTACTAGGATTACATTAAACATATACATAACGGAGGTGTCCCATGAGTGTCGTTCAAGATCTTGAGACAAAACTAAATGAAGTATTCGTTAAAAGTGCGCCAGCCTTGCCTGCTGGAGCCGTAAAATGGATTGTTAAATACATTCCGTGGATCAACCTTGTACTCGGCTTATTGACCCTCTACAGTGTTTACGTCATTTGGCACTGGGCACACTTCGCAAACAGCCTCATCAACTACGCGAACTCAGTGAGTGCTGCATATGGCGGCACACAGATTGCCACCAATCGT
This sequence comes from Saccharimonadales bacterium (SeqCode), assembly GCA_038237095.1. GTDB lineage: Bacteria > Patescibacteriota > Saccharimonadia > Saccharimonadales > UBA4665 > JAJXTN01. The sequence continues at coordinate 34,084 of JBBRZB010000005.1, forward strand.
TTGTCGTTTGGAATTTGGATCGGTTTATTCGTGCTCGCAGTAGAAGCGATTTTGTACATTGCGGCCTTCCCATCAACACGAGCTCACAAAAAGTCCGGCTGGGATCTGTTATTCTATGCCCTACTCGTGAACGTCGTATACGGTGTCGTGATGCTTTTCACCGCCTATGGCGGCATTGGCACGCTCATCAGCACTTTGATTGGTACAGCTATCGGCTTGTACTTCCTGTTCCAAATTCGCGCGAGCTATTTGGGCGAACGAGTCCACGCCACACCAACTGCACATCCTAAGAAAAAAGAAGTCTAGTTACTGTTCTAGCTCTTGAATTCGGTCATGATTAAGGCCGTAGTAGTGACCGATTTCGTGCCACAATGTGTGCCGGATGTCTTCTTGTAGCGCTTCAATTGATTCGGCCCGAGCGCAAAGCGGATCTTTGAATAGTGTTATTTTATCGGGCAGTATACGTCCCATCCCCTGTCGTTGTGACAGTGGTAAACCTTCGTAAAGACCCAGTAAGGTTTGATCATGACGCAAGCGCAGCGTCTCGCGTTGCTGCGGCGTTGGAACTTCTTCATAGAGGATTGCTACATTGGCGATATTTTGAACGTGTTCGCCTGGCAAAGTCTCGAGTGCCTTGTTTATAAGAGCCTGGAAATCATCGTCGCTAATATATATCATCTATTGATTCTACCAGAGCTTAGATTATTATCTCTGGCGTAACAGGATAACTATTATAGCCCTGGGCGGACATACTGGCGCAGTAAGCACCGACGCCACCAATAAGCGCACTATCACCTAGTGAAGCGGTGGCCAGGCGTCGAGGGCCAAGTACATCTGGCTCACCCTTAGCGGGCGTTAACAGATCGCCTGACTCACAGTTATGACCGACGACTACGTACTCCGTCGATTCAAGCGTTTTGTTAACGACCGCGATTGGGTGCTGGGCACCGTACAGACTCGGACGCAAAATGTCGTTCATCCCAGTGTTTAGTTTAAGGAAGTTGAAGCCCTCGGATCCTGTATCGGTGATGTCTTCAACGCTAACGAGCAGAATACCAGCGTTGGCGACCAAAAAGGTTCCCGGTTCTAGCTCGAGCTGAAGTTCTCGACCCGTCTCGGTTTTAAATTTTTCTAGTTCATCCGCAATAACCTGACCAATTAGTGATGCGTCGGTTCCCTGCTCGTCATCCATTCGACCGACTTTAAAACCGCCACCAAGGTTCACTGTTGTGGCATCAGGAAATTGCTTGAGTAGCGCTAGACTGACACCGACAGATTGATGCCAAACGGCTGGGTCCGTTCCAGATCCGATATGCGTATGTACGCGATTGATTGTCAGGCCATATTCCGCCGCAATTTCGTGTACACGAGGGATGTACTCGTGCCAAATACCAAAGCTACTTGTAAGCCCGCCGACATTCGTTTTAGCAGAATGTCCCGAGCCAATACCCGGGTTTAAGCGCACCGTCACTGTGGTGTTGGGGAATGCCATGCCATACGCAACGAGTTGCTTGAGGCTAGTGGCGTTGAACGCGACACCCGCGCTTACTAACGCTGTGAGGTTGTGCGCAAGTTGCTGGCTGGTTAGCAGTATACGATCGGCCGAAAAGCCCGCCTTAAGCGCCATTTCAGCCTCATAACCTGAACTAGCATCGATATCGATGCCTTCGTCACGCAGCACTGCCAGAATTTCGGGATGAGGGTTGGCCTTCATAGCGTAGCGCACCCTTAAACCATGTGGCGCTGGCAAATTCAGCATTGTACGCGCTTGGGCGATCAGATGAGCGCGTGAATAGACAAACAGCGGCGTACCGTGCTCCACTACTAACGCGTCGATTTGCTCACTATCTAAAAAATTAGTCCGGAACGTGTTCATCGCAGTTTACTAATCTAATTTAGGTTTCAAGTTTAAGACGCTTAATGAGCCAGTCTCGGGGTAATAGGCTCAGGAACCAGCCGGCACGAGGACCCGAGGTTTTGCCTATTAATAGACGATACAAGACACCGAATAATTCTTTGGGTTGCAGCCCACTGGAGTCTTTGAGTGCGTAGATTGCTTCGTGGAACCAAGCTCCGTCGGCGTCATCGGGCGCAGCAACTACTCTGCTGGCTAGCTCGGCTAAGAAAGCGCGCTCTGTATCATTGAAATCATTTGCATCAACATCGCTGCGAAGCTCGAATTTAACTTCTTCAGGAGCATAATTTTGCAGCCAAGCATCGATAAATCGAAGCTCGGCTTTGATAACTTGAGCATCCTCTTCGACAACAGTGGCATATTCCGTTCGTGCGATAATCTCTAGAGTACGATTCTGGTCTTTTAAGGCTGCTTGATAACTCGCCACTAGATGCGAAAATGGCACGCGGCTGACAGTTTGCTGCTCAACACCCTCAAGACACAAATCAACCAGTTGTTGCTCCTGCTGAGTTTTATCGACTTTAGCCAGTAATTCCCCGAAGTCATCCACTAAGCGAATTAATGTCTCTCCATCGTCGAAGAACAGCTGTTTGTCGGGGCTGGACCGCAAAATAAAATACCAAATAACTTCGGCAGGAAGCACTTGAAGCAGTTCGCTTAGCGTAATTGTTTCGCCAGCACTTTTACTCATTTTCTTGGTTTCACCACTGCGGTTAATGAAATGGTACGGAATTGGTAGCGGTGCTACAGCTCCAAAAATATCTTTGACTATCACTTCGCCGGTGTCGTATGACCCGCCTTTAGTTGCATGATCGCGACCAAATGGCTCGGCATCGACGCCGAGCAGCCACCAACGTGCTGGCCAATCAATCCGCCAGTTGAGCTTTACTTGGCCGTCAGCGTAGCTAATCTGTTGCTCGTTATCCTGAGCGTCCTTATAAACCAGCGTTTTGTCATCGTCGTTACGTCGCAGATAGGGACGATTTTTGAGATAGCCGTTTTCCAGTACCTGAATTGGTGACCAGTTATCGTCAACTTGGTGCCCCGAGATAGTCTCTAGAATTCGTTTAACCTCCTCAATCTTATCCAGCGTTATTTCGATTGCCTCTACGAAGAAGCCCGCACGATATTTTTCGTGTGCTCGTACGATTTCAGCGCTCAAATGCAATTGACCACTGGCGTTTACAAGATCTTGCAGATAATAATCAGCATACGATTGATCAGAGCCGTCGGGCGCCGGCACATCACAGAGTGGCTTACCGAGGTATTGCTTGAAGTCTTCAGGGATACCGACAGGCACTTTGCGGATGAAATCTAAATCATCGACGATGTGCAGATGACGTGAATCTCGACCTCGACGACGCACTTCGCGGGCAATAGCTTCAGCCGTTAGAACTTCTCTTAATGTACCAAGATGATATTTACCGGACGGCGACACACCAGACGAAACCAGAATCTCGCCTTCAGGACGTCGCTGCAGCAGCTCGTCAACAATCTTGTTTAACCATTGCATACTAAAGAATCAGTATACTGAACTTTTCATCTGTTAGCTAGAGAGAGTTCTTCTTAAGAAATTTCAACGACTTTGAAGACGGTGGTGTCGGCTGGAGTTTTAATCTCGACAGATTCACCCAATTTTTTGCCAAGTAGAGCTTGGCCAATTGGTGATTCGTCACTAATTTTACCGTTCAAGGGATCAGCTTCTACAGTTCCAACAACTTGAAACTCTTTCGTCTTGCCATCGGCTTTGAGCTTAACTGTTGAGCCGAGCTGCACTTTACCAGCGCCATTAGGCTTCTTGATAACCTCGACATTTGCTAGGATATTTTCAATCTCAGAAACGCGACCTTCACTTTTTTCTTGGTCACTTCGGGCGGTCTGATATTCGGCATTTTCAGCCAGATCGCCTAATTCACGAGCTGATCGAATCGCTTCAGCAAGGTTGGCACGGTTGGCGAGCAACGAGTCTAACTCGGCTCTTAATTCATCTACCCCACTCTGTGTCAATCTAAACTGTTTCTTCATATATTCCCTTCTTAAGGTAAACTCGTTGGTCTTCTCTTTAGCGGTGTCTGTCGTTGTTTCTACGGATAGTATAGCAAAACTGCTTAGGCTGCTACACCCAAACTGGTCAGTACGGTGTCAAGGCTTTGCATTTCCGTATTTTCGTCTTGCCGATTCTTAACTTCTAGCGTATTTGCCGCGACAGTTTTGTCGCTAACAACGATTCGCTTCGGAATGCCCATCAAATCAGCATCGGCGAACTTTTCGCCTGGGCGAATCGCTCGGTCGTCATATAATACTCCAACCCCAGCGGCTGTCAAGCGATCATATAACACATCAGCGGCCGTAACGACATCAGGGTTATCGCCAAGGCGTGCGATGTAGACTTTAGCGGGAGCGACGTTCTCGGGCCATACCAAACCTTTGTCATCGGCAAAATGCTCGGCAATCAGCCCCATCAGACGACTTGGACCAATACCATACGAACCCATAAATACCTTTTCACTACTTCCGTCCTCGGCTGCATAGTTTAAGTCAAGCGCGTCTGAATACTTGGTAGCAAGCGTGAAGATATTACCAACTTCAACGGCAGTTTTCTCAACTAATTCTTCTTTAGTGATGCCGAGACTGGCTAGAACTTCATCGTTGTAGACTTCTTGGTTAATGGCCAGCTTTTTGCCTTCATGAACGTAGATAGTGTCTTCTCCAACCGGGCTAATGGTTTGAAATTCGTGACTGTACTTGCTAAAACTACCGCCGCTCGCGAACGTTTTGTAGGTTATATCGCCAAGTCCGAGGCGATCAAATACTTTAACATAGGCCTCTGAGCATTTTTCATAGAAAGCTTCGTGTTCTGCTTGGTCTTTACTGAACGAATAGAGGTCTTTCATAAGGAACTCGCGTCCGCGCATCAGACCACTTTTGGATCGAAGTTCGTTACGGAACTTAGTTTGGAATTGGTATGGGTAGGCTGGTAAATCCTTGTAACTGCTGATGAAACGCTTCATTAGATTAGTAAGTGGCTCTTCGTGGGTGGGTGCAAGACCGAGCTGGCTGCCACCATTTAATTCGGTCTTGAACCAAACATCGACAACCTCATCACTCCAGCGTCCCGATGCTTCCCAGACATCCTTGCCTTGCAAAGCTGTAAGACTAATCTCTTGACCTCCGATGGCGTTCATTTCATCACGAATAATCTGTACGATGTTATCGAGCACCATTTTGCCAAGCGGCAAGTAGGCATAAACACCGGCCATTTCTTTGTGAATAAAACCGGCTTGAATGAGCAACTGCGCGTTGCGAGCCGTTTCATCGGCAGGCGTGTCGCGCGTAGTGCGCGTAAATAGTTGTGATAGTCTCATAATTCTCTCCCTGCTAATGCCGTCTATTGTACCGTAAGCATGCCTTGAGCGACAGCCTTGTACTTCCCTACGTTTTAGTGTGTGACAAAGATATAGAGCGCCAAGAACGCTACGCTGTTCTTGCAAGCATGGAGCGTAATACTCGCCCATAAGCTACCTGTTTTTTCGCGCAGATATATCAATACGAGGCTCAGGACAAACGTATCAATCGCGGCAATATACAGCGGTCCAGCACTACCACCTTCAGGCAAATGAGCGACCGCGAACATGAGACTCGTCAGTAATACGGCCACGATCGTTGGCAAGATTTTTTTGAGACTACTGTAGAGCAAACCGCGTACCATGAGCTCTTCAGTAATTGGCGGTAAAACGGCCAAACTTATAAACGTCAATATCAGCTGCACACTACCGTGAACGCTACTAAAGCCAACGTCCTGATGTTGGGCCACGTTTAGGTCAGGCACAAAATGCGTAATTATCGCCAAAGTAATCAGATAGATAATAAAATAAGCTGGTGCAGCTAATAAACCGATCCCCAAATCGCGCCAGCGCGGTCGTATAAAGCCGATGGCGCGGAGCGAGGTATGATTGAACCGCAGGAACCAATAAATTGCATAAATTGTGAGCGCCTCTGTGATGGCTATAAATGCGAACTGACCACCAATCGAACTCGTGAGCCAATCGTTGGCTTGAGCGCTCGACCAACCCTTGAGTAGCGGATAGATCGATATAATGAGACCGCCTAGGATTTGACCAGCGAAGAAAATAAGAATGACTACCAGTATACCGAGCCACGGTTTCCAGGTTACGGTACTTCGAATTTCATCAACTTTTACGGGTGTTTCAGGAATGGCACTCCCAGCTGGGTGCGCGACTGGTGCGAGGGGTTCTGTTTGTGATTTCATTGGTATCACTTAACTATACGGCATGGCTTTAAAGCGGCGTCGAAGGTTCCTAATGTTATATGAACCGTTTAACATCCACAAAAGTTATTACAATTACTAGTGCAATCAGAATCACGAAACCGGTAGCATTAATTAGCTCTTCACGTTTGGCACTTAACGGTCGTTTCATCCAGCGTGAGACTAGTGTGATCCAAAGTCGTCCACCATCCAACGCTGGAATCGGCAGAATATTCATAATTGCTAGCGTCAGTGAAATGATTGCGATGATGAGCAGCATATATTGATAGCCCAATGCGCTCGTGCCCTTCAGGATGAAAAATATACCGACCGGGCCAGATACTTGTGAGGAGGCAGCACTTTGGCCATGCACTCGTGCGGGCGTGTTGCCTGTCACCGCGCCTGCTATCAAGCTCCCGAGCCCCGCAACGGCGTGACCAAGCCCTTGCAACGTAAGCCACGTGACTTGCGCGCTGAAACCAATCGCTACGAGTGGCGATGACCATGTGGATCGTTGCAGCGTAAAGTTTTGTGGCACGATGCCGAGATAACCTTTGGGATTGTCGGTCGATTGACTTTTATCAACTTCGGCTTTTGTGAGTAGCGTTAATTTCGCTTGGTTTTCGTGGCCATTACGTATATAGAAAACATCGACAGTTTTACCTGCAAACTTCTGGGTTATCTCTGGCAAACGGCTGGCGTCGGTAATAGAGACAGGACTGTAGCCGAGCAGTTGCACCCCTGTTATTTCGTCATGTGACTGGATACCTGCTTTGGCTGCCGGCGAATTAGGTTCGACATAGGTTATAAGTACGCGCTGGCTAATCAGCTGCGTATCGGCCTTAACCGTAAATTGATTATCGATAAGTTTTGGCATACCGATTGCGGCTAGCGCGGTAAGCATCAAAATTGCTACCAGCAAATTCATGATAATTCCAGCCGACATAATTTTGGTTTTGGCCATCAAGCTAGCCGCGCCAAAGCTACCAGGCTCCGTGTCGCTATCGTGCTCGCCTTTTAGTTTGACGAAACCGCCTAGCGGTAAAGCGTTAATCGTAAAATTCCAGCCAGATTTAGTGGTGTGTTTGAACAAACGCGGCGGAAAAAATATGCCGAATTCTTCGACTTCTACGCCGTTGCGACGCGCCATAATAAAATGCCCAAACTCGTGGACGACCACGAGCCCGATAAACAATATGAGCCCCACAATTAACAGTACGATTGCCATTTGATACCTATTATAGCCTATAGAACTTTAGAATTTGCTGAAATATATCTGAAGCTAATCAATTATGCCGCCTAGACGGTCATAATTTCAGTTTCTTTGGCTTTGGCCAAAGACTCCGCATTCAAGCGTGCCTTGTTCATAGCATCTTCCACTTGCCCGCTGTAGCGCTTGGCGTCATCTTCGCCTAGGACTTTATTCTTTTTGGCTTCATCGAAGGCGTCGAGTGCCTCGTGACGCACGGCTCGTAAACTGACCATGCACTCTTCTTGTTTTTGGCCAATCTGCTTAGCTAGCTCGCGGCGACGCTCTTCGTTCAGTGGTGGAACTGGCACGCGGACAACACGGCCATCGTCTGATGGATTTAAGCCAAGTGCTGGATTGTTGCGGATAGCGTTGGCGATAGCCTGTAAATTACTGGCGTCAAATGGTGAGATTTGCAGTAGCTGCGCTTCGGGCACGGTAATAGTAGCGACCTGATTCAGTGGAATGGGTGTCCCATACGCTTCGACCATAATGCCATCTAGCATGGCGGCACTTGCTCGGCCGGTTCGTAAACTAGCGAGTGCTGATTTGAAGTGCTCAACACCGGTGTTTAATTTGGTTTGCGCGTCACTGACAATCTGGGTTGGGTTCATATATCGTTACATCCCTTAGTTATATACATATATTGTACTAGGTTACGTCTAAACAAAATACAGTGGACCAATACTGATCCACTGTATTTTCAATGGCTTGCCACTGTAAACTATTCGACTTCGCCGAGAGCGAGACGCTCAAAGCGACGAACAACTACGTTTTCGTTCATCAAAGCGGCGTTGGCTTTGACGTGATCAGCCACGGTAATGTCAGGATTCTTAACGAATGGCTGCTCTAGTAAACAACGCTCCGCAAAGTGTTTCTTAATTTGACCATCAACAATTTTGTCGATCATATCGGCTGGCTTGCCGTCGGCCTGAGCTTTTTCGACAAACTCCGCTTTGACTTTAGCGGTTTCGTCAGCTGGAACATCTTCACTACTCACATACAATGGCGCGCTAGCAGCGATGTGCATCGCGATATCTTTTACAAGATCAGCAAAAATTTCACCACGAGCTACGAAATCGGTTTCGCAGTTAACTTCTACTAATACACCAATTCGACCATCGTGGTTGTAGGTGCCGATAACACCAGCCCGAGCTTCGCGTTCACCACGCTTTTCGGCTTTGGTTAAACCCTTTTTGCGCATGGCATCAAGCGCTTTGTCAAAGTCACCGTCGTTTTCTTCAAGCGCTTTTTTGGCATCGGTTAGACCAACTCCAGTTAGTGCTTTTAAGCGCTTAATTTCATCAATTGATACTGCCATAGTTACTGTCTCCTTCTTTTGATCCCAACAAGCGTTGGGGATTGCTATTTAGGCTGCTTCTTTAGTTTCAGCGGCTGGGGCTTTGGCCTTAGCAGCTGGCTTGTCGACGACTTCTTCAGCCTTGTCGACAGTTTTAGCAGTGCGGGCTTTACCACTTTCAATCGCTTGCTTCACGTAGTCTAGAACGAGTTGAATTGTCTTGATCGCGTCATCGTTAGCAGGAATTGGGTACGTTACTAAGCTAGGGTCCGCGTTGGTGTCAACCAAAGCGACGATTGGGATATGCATTTTTATGGCTTCACGAACCGCGTTAGCGTCGTTAACGATGTCGATGATGAATACAGCACCGGGGCGTGAGTTCAGTTCTTTGATACCACCATAGATGGTGTTCATATGGTCAATTTCTTCCTGAAAACGCTGAACTTCTAGCTTGTTGTACTTGTTGGCGAGTTCACCATTCTCCATGCGAGCTTCAAGATCCTTAAGGTGCTTGACGCGACCGCTGATGGTGTTCCAGTTGGTCAACATTCCGCCTAACCAGCGTTCCGTAACATATGGTTGGTTGGTTTCGATAGCAACTTTTTTAATAATGTCCTTGGCCTGGCGCTTGGTGCCGACGAGCAGAATTTGCTTGCCTTCTCCGGCGGTTTGACTCAAGAATTGCAGACCTTTTTCGAGACCAGTTACGGTCTGAGCTAAGTCAATAATGTGGGTACCATCACGCTTGGAGTGAATAAATGGTGCCATTTTAGGGTGCCAACGCTCGGTCTTATGACCAAAATGCGCGCCAGCTGAAAATAATTGTTTAATGTCTACTTCAGTAGCCATAATTACTAGTCCTTTCTCTTCGATTGGGAGCCCGCGTAGTCCGCACAAGGTGCTACGTAGGAGGATGTAACCCCAACCTGATTAATATGTTTACCCAGCTATTGTAACAGATTAGGCTACCGGGGGCAAGAGGTCAGTGACGTGCGCCAACGCTACCGCTCCAGTAACTGCTATCAGTTTACGAACACCATTTTGTAGATAGTGCTCGCGGAGGTGGAAACTTGGTACTTGGGGATGAAACGTCGCAGAAAGTGTGGTCAGCATACAATGCCGCTTCTGAGAATCGACATGTAGATTCACGCCAGATGTACGATCAATGTGAGCGAAGACTCGCTCGTCGATACTATCAGATTGCTTATAGCGCAACGCATGGGCGGTCGCACGCATCTGCTCAGTGACGGCTGCTTCAATTGTTTGATCAGAAATCTCAGGATCTGGCCAGCTGATTTCGGCGTGCAGGCCAGCATCATGGCCAAAAGCCGTCGCATCGGACATTGAAATTGTGATCAATGGGTCTCTTTCTGCAGCTGCAGTCATCTGGTCAAAGCTATCCAATAATCGTAATACGTTGCCCACCGCCATGACGCGGTGCATATTCACTTCTTTGCCTTGCGTCACTAAATCAATCCTGCTCATAGCGTCAGGGTTAACATACAGACGCACGCCACCATCGATATCTTCAAGATCGACAGCAGTAGCGCATTGGTCAATCGCTCCCTCGCCGCCGGCTTCAATAACCCGCTCAAACACCGTAGTTGGGGCGTCCAAGAACATGCGAAAATCAGTACCGGCTCTCTCAAAACCGTAAGTCAAATTGTTCATTAATACTATTATACTATGCTTACTCCATTTTTGCAATGTTTGGGCTAGCCTGTTGACCTTTCGCTAACAGATGTGTATACTATCTTCCTGACTATGAAGAAAGACTTACACCCCACCAATTACCAACTGACGGTTTTTGAAGACCTCAATAATGGTTTCCGTTTTATTACGCGATCCACTGCTGTTAGTGATGAAAAAACCAAATGGGATGATGGAAACGAATACCCCCTCGTTAAAGTCCACATTAGCGCAGCATCACACCCCTTCTTTACTGGAGAAGAGCGGGTACTTGATATCGAAGGACGCGTTGATAAGTTTAAAGCTCGTGCTGCCGCTGGTGCAGCA
>JBBRZB010000006.1:0-36829 GCA_038237095.1 Saccharimonadales bacterium (SeqCode)
ATTACATTTCTGCATACGATATATGTTACAAAGCGAACACTACTGTCTCGGCACCACCGCCACCGACTATTACTACAGTAGTAGTGACAACATCTGGTTCACTCACTGCCTGCAAAGCCGACAATCATAATGATCCAAGTGTCCGCTGCGTACTTGGCAAAACAAGCTCAACAACCACGAGCACACCAAAGCCTCCAGTTGTTACGTGTGCAACAGCAGGCCAAACAGTAAGTATAAGCGGCGGCACAGAGTGTAAGCTGACACACGCTGTAACTTGCAACAAGGGATACGATAAGAAATCGTTCTACTCTGGCAGCACGTTCATCACGGAATGCGTTAAACATGTAAATCCAGTTGCGTCCACCACATGTAGTCTTGTCGGCTGGTTCTGCCCGCCCGCACCTGTAACGTATTCGCGAAATTAAATTAAATAGGAGCTACGCATGAGTTACTTCAAACCACTACGCAACAAAGGTTTCGGTCATGTCGAACTAGTAGTCGCGATCCTGTTCGTCGTCGTATTTGCTGGTGTCGGAATCCGCGTTCTCACAGCGAGCCACGCCGCAACGGCATATCTAACACAATCCGGCTGCCAAATCCGTGGCCGTGTCTGGGCGCCAAGTAACGTGAGCGGAGCCACGACCAATCCTTGTAGCAACACTTGTAAGGCTGGAACGGGCACGCTCGTCGTTGCGCCTGCTTACAATTACTGTTCACTCACAGAAACTAAGGCTTCTGTTATTAGCCAAGCAACGTGCGCATCATTGGGCAGAGTTTGGCTAAACGACGGCTGTTCACGCCTATATACCCAAAAAACAACCGCAGGTCCTGTGGCACAGTGCGTATCGGCAACAGCGACCTATACTGTCCTGAACCCTTACGACAAGTGTGTGGTAACTACTGCCGCCACGACAAAAGGAAATTGTACGATAATCAGTCCCGCATCTATAGCTCCCGGCAAAACAGCAACTATCGTGGCGCGTTTTACAAATACAGGCACTACTACGTTCGGTATAAACTGGAACTACAGCGCTGGCATGTCATCGCCGAGTGGTGGCATGGGTGGAGGTCCTGGTGACCCGCTATTCGCAGGAAACTTAGCGCCGGGTGCGTACAAGGACATTACCGTCGCATCAAGTACTTGGGGGCCAACAACGCCTACTGGTGAAACATATACGGTGTCTGTAAATGTCGCAAATGCTTCGCCTAGCTTTACTTGCACCAAGTCCTGGCAGTTTGTTGACTAAATAGCATTCGAACTTTGGCTTAGAATACCTTCAGAACACACTACTTCTCGTAGCCTGTTAAACACCGTATACTAGTAGCTATGTCAGATATCGTTCGTACTCGTTTCGCACCTAGCCCTACCGGACTTCTACATGTTGGCGGAGTCCGTACCGCGCTGTTCGCTTGGCTCGTGGCCCGTCAGAAGGGCGGAGAGTTTATCTTGCGTATCGAAGACACTGATCGAGCTCGTCACGTTGAAGGAGCAGAGCAGCATATTATAGATAGCTTGAAAGCCTTAGGCTTAAACTACGATGAAGGCCCGGATATCGGCGGTCAATATGGCCCGTACCGTCAAAGTGAACGACTGGATAGCTACAAGCAGTGGGCGCAGAAGTTACTGGATAGTGGACGGGCTTATGCCGACCCGTTCAAGCCCGAAGAAATCCAAGTATTTAGAGAGCAAGCACAAGCCGAAAAGCGGCCATTTCTCTATCGCAACCATCGTCCAGAGAATCCACCAACGTGGGACGGTTCGATGCCGCTCCGTTTTAAGAGTGATCCCAAACCGTACACGCGTCACGACGAAGTAATGGGTGATTTAAGTACCGGGCCAGAGACAATAGATGACTTTATTCTGATTAAATCTGACGGTTACCCAACCTACAACTTCGCGCATATCGTTGATGATACCGAAATGCATATCACCCACATCATCCGTGGCCAGGAATTCTTATCAAGCATTCCAAACTATCTCAACTTGTACGAAGCGCTCAATCTCTCTCCGCCAACTATGGCCACCATGCCACATATCCTTGGCCCAGACGGTAAAAAGAAGCTGAGTAAGCGTGACGGGGCTAAAGATGTGCTCGATTATATCCGCGACGGGTTCTTGCCTGAAGCATTACTTAATTTTATTGCTAGCCTTGGCTGGAATGATGGTACTGAACAGGAAATCTTTTCCTTAGTAAACCTGATCGAACTATTTAGCTTGGACCGCGTGCAACATAGCGGTGCCCGATTTGACGAGCAGCGGCTGCTCTGGTTGAACGGGGCACATATCCGCGAGTTAAGCCTTGATAACCTGTATATGCTTTCCGAAACCTATTGGCCCGCTGAGGCCGCCGAATCTGATGAACAGTACAAAATGCAAGTACTGAAGTTGGTCCAAGAGCGCCTCAAATACTTGGCAGAGCTGCCAGAGTTAACGCGATTCTTCTTTATCGATTTGCCCCGTAACCCCGAGCTTATCAGTGGGCACAAGCAACTAAGTAAACTATCGGCTGAAGAGATTAAAGAGCTCCTCAACCAGACCAAACAAAGCCTGGAACAGAGTGATTTTAGCCTTGAAGACCTTACGAATCGCTTGAACGATCTGCTTGAAACTACCGAGCAAAAGCCTGCAGTTTTGTTTAGCCTTATCCGAGTCGCGACTACGCAGGCGCCCTTTAGTCCAGCGTTGGCAGACACGCTCGTCGTTCTCGGCAAAAAGCTCAGCCTAGCCCGCATTGAGCAGCAGTTAGCCTAAGTTGTAAGGACTTTTAGTTGTAATAGTCACTAAATACGAGCGCGTTCGTATCTGTTTTCTGCTACAATAATGCTTATGATTAACGACGTCGTGCCGCCGACGAGTAGTGCACCAAAACAAAACCAACCCCCGGAAAAACCATTGAGCTCCGCCGACGATCGTTCGACTGGGTTCCAAACCCCCGAACAAGTCGCCGCACATGAAGGACCGGTATTCACGAGCATGAGCTCCAAAGCAGGAGCACCAACAGCTTCGTCAAGCAAACAAAAGGCAGGAATTCTTACGTGGCGACCAACGCGTCTGCAACTAATTATCGGATCTGTTGTCTTGGTTTTGCTCTTAGGTGGAGTTGGCGCTTGGGCGTACGCTAGTAGTCACAAAACCGCCGTCACGCCCGCTAAAAAGGCGGTAATCGTAAAGAAACCAGCAGTAATAGTACCCTTAACGGTGCCCTCAACACTGAGCGGCTTACCAGTTAGCCCCAGTGTCAATACTGGTCCTGTCACTGGAGTAATGATTGAGAATAGTGATTTTGCACGGCCACAATCAGGTTTGTTACAAGCTAGCGTCGTGTTCGAGGCAATCGCCGAAGGTGGAATCACGCGCTTTTTGGCGCTGTACCAAGACACGGCACCAACCAATGTCGGTCCCATTAGAAGTGCTCGGCCCTATTACGAGCAGTGGGCCCTTGGTTTTGACGCCGGTTACGCTCATGTAGGTGGTAGCCCGGAAGCGCTGGCAGATATTAAGAGCTGGGGCGTCCGTGATTTGGACCAGTTCTATAACGGCGGTTCCTATCACCGAGTGTCTTCACGAGACGCTCCGCATAATGTCTATACCGGTATTCCGACGCTCAACCAACTTGAAGCAACCAAAGGCTACAACTCCAGCAAATTTATCGGCTTCGTGCGTAAACCTGTCGCCGCACTTAAGCAGCCGACAGCTAACACCATCAACCTGACATTGTCAGGACCAGATTTCAACGTTTCGTACGCATATGATGCCACCACGAATAGCTACAAACGCAGCGAAGGTGGCGCACCGCACATGGACGCCGAAACAAACACACAGCTCAGTCCAAAGGCGGTCGTAGCCTTAGTAATGCCGTACAGTCTTGAGCCGGATGGCTATCACTCTGATTACTCGACTGTTGGTAGTGGACCAGTCTATGTTTTTCAGGATGGTGGCGTTACGATCGGGCAGTGGGCCAAAGCCGGTAACACTGACCAGTTTACGTTTACCGACGCTAATGGCGCGGTTATTAAACTAAACCCTGGCCAAACGTGGCTCAGCGCCATCGCCAAAACCGGTAACGTAAGTTACACGCCGTAACACTCATGGACCACTTATCAAAGCTTCTCGCCCGCATCCGACAACAGTTATTCTTCGTTATATTAATTGAAAATATTTGTCTGATCGGCATCTGGTGGATCGGTACCAGTTTTACGAGTTTACCGACGGCGTATATAGCTGGTGCTAGCCTATTCATAAGTGTTGGGTTAACACTTATCCTGATGTATAGCTTGAGTAATTACTTCATCCAGCCAGTGCAGGCGTTATGGCAAGCAATTCTACATTTGAGCCCCACTGAACACGGCGTTGCTGCGCCACATTTGGAAGATATTAGTCTTGGCCGAGAATTAGTCGGCGCGCTCACCACGCAGATATATCAACTGGCAGACGTAGCCGAACACGCCGAATCTGCCAAGCGCCTAGAAAGTATCGATATCTCGCATAATGCCATCGCGCAAAGCCTGCCATTACCGTTCTTCGTGCTTGATCCGAGTGAAACCATCTTATTCGCCAATCAGGCAGCTGCCACCTACATTGGCATCGCCGTCAAAGACTTAATTGGCAAGAACATATACATGGTGCTCGACATGCTATTTCCAAGTAGCGACACGTTTGATACGTGGCTCAAAGATGTCAAACAGCACTCCGCCACTGCAACCATGAGCTGGGAGCGGGTCCGCTTGAATGTTCGCGATGACCATCCGACGCTAATGTTTGATTTGGCAGCGTACTACAACCGAGCGAACGCCCAAAAGCACGAAACAATGCTGGTTTTGTTTGACCATACCAAGCAGTACAGTCAAGATGACCAAGCAGTCAGCTTTATCGCGCTCAGTGTCCACGAACTTCGTACACCGCTCACCATGATGCGCGGCTACATTGAGGTCCTCGATGATGAACTCGCTGGTAAGATTGATCCGGAACTGCATGATTTCATGCTCAAAATGCGCACCATGGCCGAGCAGCTCACCGCTTTCGTCAATAACATCTTAAATGTTGCTCGTATCGATAACGATCAGCTAACGGTGGAGTTGCAAGAAGCCAATTGGCAAGAACAGCTCCAAACATCAATCACCGCGCTCACACTGCGCGCCAAAGTGCGTGGCATCACAATTGAAAGCACCGTGGCACCGAATCTGCCAACAGTTGGCGTTGATCCGTTAAGTATTCGAGAGGTAATTAGTAACTTAGTCGATAACGCCATCAAGTACAGTGGCAAAAGCACTCTTATCAAAATTGACGCGCACATGACCCAAGACGGACGTGTAGAAACTACCGTTCAAGACTTTGGTCTCGGCATTTCGACTAGTATCATGCCAAATCTGTTCACTAAGTTCTATCGCGATCACCGCAATCGTTCACAAATTGGCGGAACAGGACTTGGTTTGTATCTGTCTAAGGCAATTATCGACGCGCATGGCGGCAATCTATGGGTGCGCAGCAAGGAAGGCGAGGGAAGCGTTTTTGGATTCACCATCTTGCCGTATAGCGAGCTCACCGATGAAGCCAAAAAAGGCAATAATGGCGAGCTGGTACGCAGCGCGCACGGTTGGATTAAAAACCACTCGTTGTATCGCCGTTAATGGCATGCAGCCGAAACAATCAAAATCTGCTACAGTATAGCCATGATTGATAACCCGATTGAGTCAAGCGCACCTGCCCAAGGTCGCAGCATCCTTTGTATCGAAGATGAACGTTTCATCGCCGAGCTGTACGCTCGCGCGCTCACCAAAGCCGGCTACATCGTAACCGTCGTCACGGACGGTGCTGAAGGCTTGCAGGCGGCTCAGACCAATAAATACGACCTCATCCTGCTTGATTTAATGATTCCTAACGTCACAGGCATCGAAATCCTGCGAGCCCTGCGCGACCCAGCTCGCGTGCCAGCACTGCGTTCCAAAATCATCGTTGCTACTAACCTAGAACAACGCGCTGACGTTCGCACCGATATCGAAAATCAAGCCGATGGCTTCCTCGTTAAGGCCGAGTTGACACCACACGAACTCGTCGATTTTATCAACAACGTCCGCTAAGAATTTACTTGCAGCGACCTGCTAGTGGAGTATACTAAGCGTTAGCCATGTGCGGGCTGGTGTTTCACCTTCCTCCGTGCAGACTTACAACCTAGAAGACATGCTCCGGCCCCTGTTTTCTACCATAATTTATAGCCTCCAGTTTAAACGCTTTGACCCTGAACGGTGTCACCAAGCCTTACTGTAAGCTCTCTCCTAATCCGTTCTCTGACTAGTCACGAACTTCGTCAGCCTCTTTTACTTATCCTTAAACTATGGAGCTTATATTATGGAAACTGTTTACTTTACTGGTCAGCCTGTCGAAATCACGGCTGTTTATTTTCGCCCTACTAATCAACACGAACGCCTAGAAAGCTACCCTCGCCGAATGGTCATGGACGGGCAGGAGTACACCTTTATGGAATCAGGTATGCGCTACCTGGCGCGCAAAGGGCAGGACTTGATTAAGCTCTTTGACGTCAGTGATGGCGAAAAAGAGTACCGCCTAGCGGTCGACGATGAAGAACGCTGGACCCTCATCGGCACTAAGGCGGCAGCATGAAGCGCCGAACTGCTAACGAAAAACTTTGGAAAAAGGTCTTACAACTCTGGCCAGAAGCCATGGAGTACCAGGACATGCCCAGCACTATTAACCGCTTGTGGGGAATACGAATATGAAAGAAGCCATTAACGAAGAGGTGAGCGTAGTCATGTACTACAGCGCCAAAAAACGCGTAGCGCTGCCCCATTTGATTAGCTGGCAAAACAAAGAGTACGCCGTTGGCTCTATCGGCTACCACCACACCATCAAAGACGGCACGACCTTGCATCATATTTTTGAGCTGGTCGACAAAGAAGAGAGCCTCTGGTTCCGGCTGAATTTTAATACGAGTAATCTGCACTGGCTCCTGGAGGCGGTGAGCGATGGACTTGCTACCTAACCATAATCAGCCGCTGGTGATGCACATCGACCTCAACAGCTGTTTTGCCATCATTGAACAGCAGGCCAACCCACTCATCCGACACAAGCCCGTTGCAGTAGCTGCCTACAACTCACCTCGTGGTGCCGTGCTGGCTTCTAGCTATGAAGCCAAGGCTTTGGGTATCAAATTGATGGTCAACGTGCGTGAGGCTCGTATGCTCTGCAGGGACGTTATTATTCTAACCCCCGACCCCGAGAAATATTTTGATGCTCATCGACGCTTCAAAAAGGTACTGTTGCAATACACCAGTGATGTTACCCCTAAGTCAGTCGACGAGTTTGTGGTTAATTTTAGTGGCTCTCGGGCGATTCAAAGTGGTCTCGATTTAACCGATATCGGTTACCGCATCAAGGAAGACATCAAACGGGAGCTCGGTGAATACGTCACCGTTAATGTGGGCATCTCCACGAACCGCTTTTTGGCAAAGTTAGCGGCCGGATTGCACAAACCAGACGGTCTCGATATCATCACCGCCGCGAATTTACGAGACGTGTACGAAACCCTAGATCTGATCGACTTACCCGGTATTAATCGCCGCTACCAAGCGCGGCTTAACCTGGCAGGTATTTTTACGCCTATCCAGTTTCTAGACGCCCCCGTCTGGAAGCTCAAGAACGAAGTGTTTAAGAGCATCGTGGGTTACTATTGGTATCTGCGGTTACGCGGCCATGAAATTGATGCGGTTGATTTCGGTCGTAAAAGTTTTGGGCAGCAATACGCACTCGGTGATAAAACAACCAACCGAGAAGCATTGTCGAGACTTCTTATGAAACTCTGTGAAAAAGCTGGCCGACGCTTGCGAAAACACGATTACGTAGCCGGCGGCGTCCACTTATTCATGACATTCGAAGACCGCACCTATTATGCTAAGAGTCGTCGCACGAAAGCCATCGTATACGCCACGCAAGACATCTTTCTGCACGCGCTAAAACTACTTAACGAAGCACAGATCAGCCACAACGTCACCAATATCAGCATCACCGTCTACGATTTACGTCCCGCGAGCCCTACACAACTTGGATTGTTCGACGATACACGGCTAGACAGTCGCTCGCTGGCGCACGCTGCCGATATGGTCAATGATCGTTACGGAGAATTCACGGTGGTACCAGCTATTATGGCCAATATGCAAGATACTATTCTTAAACGTGTAGCTTTTGGCAGTATTAAAGATTTATAAATATCTGCTACCGTAGTAGGCATGCACTATGCGGCGCTACTAAGTAACTATCCCATCATATCCGACCAAATTGACCAACCGGCACTTGCTGTGGTGTTACGGGAGCTTGAATCCACATTGCAGCGCGGTGTAGTAGGGGATATCGCAGAGTTTGGTTGCTACATTGGTACCACCAGCCTTTTTATCCGCCGTCTGCTCGATACGGTAGATACGTCAAAACAGTTTTATGCCTACGATTCCTTTGTTGGCTTGCCAGATAAAAACGATTACGACCAGAGTAGGGTAGGTGATGCATTTCAAGGCGGTGAACTTCGGGTCAGTAAAAAGCAGTTCCTGCAGGTATTCCAGAAGGCCAACCTAACGCCACCAATCACGCATAAAGGCTGGTTTAAGGACCTGTCAGTAATACAACTACCAGAGTCACTTGCGTTTGCGTTTCTGGATGGTGACTTTTATGAATCAATCCTTGATTCTCTAAAGTTGGCTTGGCCGCGCCTACAGAAGGGAGGTGTACTGACAGTTGACGATTATGCTCGTGAAGCATTACCAGGCGTTACGCAAGCCGTCCATGACTTCTTCGGCGGCACACCATCAAACCTACGTTATGAGCACAATATTGCGATCATAAAACGGGGCTAAGTAGCAGATGGCGTTTGCGGTGGAGTAGCTGGTGGCTGTGGTGACACAGAGGGAACAGGATTACTTTGAGTGGTTGGTTGAGCAGCGTTGGCAATTTTATTCTCTACAGCTTGCACCATTTGACCGGGCGTTGCAGCCCCAACAACCTGGAATCCTGCGCCCAAAGCATCAGCTAATTTTTGACCCTTAGTTTGTAAGTTGTTTGAAGACACGCCAAGACCCATAGTTACCTGATGTGTCTCTTTAGCGATAGATATGGTAGTGCCATTCTTTAGCATTACCGTGAGGTTAAGATCCAACATAGTCTGTGAACTGCCATTTCCGACACCGACACCATTTGTGCCAAACGAAATACCCGTCCCATTGTTCATATTTGATCCGTTATTAACATACTCCTGACGATACTGCTGCAATAGTTGCACTGATTGCACATCATCGAACGAGCACTGCGAGGTTTGACCGTTACGATTCGTTAAGGACTTAAACGTCACCGTAAGTTGCCGGCTAGCTTTATCAGCTACAACTAGATCTGATTTTGACAGTATTAGCACGAGTGCTCCAACAACTATACACACCGCGCCAATCGCGTATAGCACGATACCATGTGCCGAAGTTACACCGACACCAACAACAATAACTCCAGCACTAGCGATAACTCCACCGACTATTCGCGACATAATTGCGCCTTGTTTAAGTACCAGGCGATTTGATGAATCTTCAACAATTTTCATATTGTGTATTTTCCTTTTATAGCTGAATTGTACAAGCATCCAAGTTACACTACAAGTAGTATGAAACTACACGTAATCACCATCGGTCAGCCGAAGATAGCCTATGCTCAGGCTGGCTGGGCAGAATATTGGCGCCGCTTAGAGCGCATGCATCAAGTACGAGTGACGCATATTGCAGATCGTCAAAATGATTCGCAGCACATCTTAGCAGCCGCTGGCCAGAGCTACAAAGTCGCCTTGGTTATTGAGGGTTCTGAGCTCAGTAGCCCAGAACTTGCGCAATTTCTCGAGAAACGTGCGCTAGAAGGTAGGGAAGTAAGTCTACTTATCGGTGGTCCTGATGGACTCCCAGCGGAAGTAATCAATCAAGCAGACTGGCACTGGAGCCTAGGCAAACTAACGTTACCGCACGATCTAGCCATGGTCGTCGTTTTAGAAGCAGTCTATCGTGCCAGTAGTATCAGCGCTGGTCATCCGTACCACCGCGCTTAGGGCTTCTTGTGGGGTTTAGCCCGTTTGCCACTTGTGTGGTGCGTTATAACCTCTTTTATAGGAATACTCTTCGCTAGTGACTGAGACATGACGTCAGTCGTGATCTGGCGCGTAACTGGCGTGGCATGATCCTTGGGGACAGCCGAAGTAGCCTCAAGTATATCTGATGGTGCTTCGGGGGCGAGCGCATCAACCGGTTGTATGGGCGTGCTCGTGATTGGTTGGGTCGACGGGACAGGGATAGAGGCAGCTGGCTGATGTTTCTCGTGATGTTCTTCCAAGCCTTCTACTAACGCTTTTGGCATGTAGCGGAGTCCCGCTAAGCGAGCGAAGAAGTGCGACCCAAACAGCATCGCGTCGATTGCAAGCAGACTAATAATGATGATAAACAGCGTAATCGAAACTAAGACCCAACGGTTAAGTGGTTGACGACTCAAATCAAGTTGGTAGGGAGGCATTGTCTTGACGTTCCGTTCCACAGTGATCGGCTTCTGAACACTCACACCTTGGTAGACAGTGGTAATCTTCTTGTTGCCAAGCCCAGACGGTAAAACGACTTTTCCGTTGCTATCAGTAGTACCCGTCGCGTTATCGATTGTTACCACCGCACCTGCCTGTGGCTTACCGTTCGGCCCACGTACGATAATTGTTACTGGTATACCTGGCAGCTGGAATGTCTGATCCGGACTGGTGGCGACGTTACCAGCACCATCAGTACTTTTTACCCTGTAATGAAACGTCGTTTCGGGGGTCAAGAACGTACTATTCAATGGTAGGGAATGTGCGGTAACCGGTGTGCTTGCAGTGGTGCTCAGGCCATAGCTCGTATCCAAGCCGAACTCAACGACAGAATCACTCGACTCGTTGGTGGTCCAGGTAACGGTTACACCTAATGGGCTGACTTGCGATAACTTAATGGCCGTAATCGTAGGTGGAGTCGTATCTTTTGGAGGCGTAGGTGCGGCGTCTGTCGTCGAACCAGCGCTTGATGCTGCCGCGGCACCGAACTTAACACTTGTGCCGGCACCGAAGAAGGCAACGGCGCTGTTATCGTTAGCGTTAATTAGATTTGAGCTGCCACTAATACCAATTGCGGCGCTACCACTGCTTGCTAGTGCTTTAAAAGTCACGGTTGCGACCAGAGCGCTACCACTGATAGCACTCACGCTACCATTTTGGATACTAATCGAGCCGTTACCGCCACCATTGCTAGGTGTATTAATACTGAAGGCGCTGCCGCTATATGACAGTCCAACGTATTGCAACTGACTAGCGGGGTAATTAAGGTCCGCTTCGACGGCATTAACGGGCGTGCCACCACCATTCATATACACAGCTACTATGAGGCTTCCACCGGGGGCAACTGTGCTTCTATTAGCAACCAAACTAATCGAAGCACCTGCTGCAGCTACAGGTACCGCAGGCAACAATACACCGAGTAGAATACTGGCGACGAGAAGTAATTTGGTAAGTTTTTGTTTCATTTTAATGGTAACCGCTGTTATCTTGCCCATAATGGGTGAGTAATACGCTTAAGTCAAATATATCAACTCTACCGTTATTATTGAAATCACCGCTGGCTGATTTACCCCAATGCGAAAGGAAAATACTGAGGTCATAGATATTTACTTTGTGATCCCCATTAAGGTCACCAACTATGATTGGTGGTGGGTTGTTAAGCCCAATTGTAACCGCTTGCGTGGCGACGTTACCGGATACATCGATGGCTTTGGCCGTAATAACATGACTGCCATTGTGCACTGCGTAACTATTCCAGTTAAAACTAAACGGCGCTGCGGTTAGCGTCATGATGAGCGTACTATCAGCATAAAACTCTACTCGGCTGAGGTCCAAATCATCACTTGCGGTAGCACTAATAGGAAACGTAAGGCTCGGGTTTGAGTTGTTGGGAGGAGCGGTTAGGGCAACCGTTGGCGCGGTCGTATCAGGCAGCGTACGGACCAATAATGCGCCACTTGGCAACGATTCATTACCTGAGGCATCGACGGTGGTCAAAGTGTAGCTATAGCCCGTATTGTAGTGGAGCCCGCTATCCGTATAGGTGAGGCCCGGAAGATTAGTCACCAGATGGCCATCTCTGTAAAGATTATAGCTCGCAACCGCTACGTCATCAGTACCAGACCCCCATGTTAAGTCAACGGTGGTCGTCATTTGGTTTGAGGATGCGAGACCAGTCGGAGCGAGTGGCAATGTGGTGTCAGGAAGGCTTGAGAAGTTAGCTGGCGCAGTTTGAGCAGAATGATTCCCAGAAGTATCACTGGCGCGAATTCGATACGTGTAGCTCGTATTTACGCTCAGGCCACTATCCGTGAAACTCGTGCCACTCGTAGTAGTTATAAGCGTGCCGCCACGATATACATCATAGCTATTTACGCCCACATTATCGGTCGCCGGGTCCCAGGAAAGGCTTATCGTTGAGTCGGTCTGGGCGGTGGTATGCAAATTCGCGGGCACAGAAGGTGGCGTGGTGTCATACGCGGTGGTAACGTTCAGTCCGGCTGACGCAGTCGAATTATTACTGGCAGCGTCATACGCCTTAACAGTGTAAACGTAATTTGTCACAGGACTCAAGCCAGTATCCGTGAAACTCGTGCCAGCCGTTGTCCCGACCAATACACCATCTCGATATATTTTGTAGCCGACGACCGCAACATCATCAGTAGAAGCGCTCCAACTTATACCAACTGAAGTGTCGAGCAGGCTCGTAGAATGAACGCTAGCAGGGATAGTTGGTGGTGTTGTATCGGTAGAGCTGCTCGCCGAGAATGATGCCGATTGCGCGGAGGTATTACCGGCACTATCGTGTGCAGTGATGGTATAGGTGTAGCTGCTGCCGACAGATAAGCCCGTGTCAGTAAAAGTCGTTCCGCCCACCGAGCCCACAAGGCTGCCATTACGATAAATCTTATAGCCACTAACTCCTACGTCATCCGTAGACGCATCCCACTGCAACGTTACTGACGTAATTGTCTGTGCAGTTTCGCGCACGTTATCTGGGACGCTTGGCGGCGTTATATCTTGAGCTGTCGAGGCAACTAATGAACTGGATATCGTCGAGCCGTTGTTGGCAGCATCAAGCGCTGTTAAGGTGTACACGTAGCCCGTATAAACAGCTAGTCCGGTATCAGTAAACGTCGTGCCCGCCTGTGTTTTGATAAGCGAGCCATTTCGGTAAATGTTGTACGAAGCTACGCCCACGTTATCGCTCGAAGGATTCCACGAGATACTAATAGCCGAGGTTGATTGTCCTGTTTGATGCAGGTTAGTCGGCACGCTCGGAGGGGAAGTATCAGCCAACGTGGTGGCGACCAGTGGCGTAGATACAGCCGATTCATTCGTTGCGGCGTCGAACGCGCTGACAGTAAAGGTATAACTTGTATTTGGAGCTAGCCCAGTAGCGCTGTACGTTGTAGTAGCGATCGTGCCGACGAGACTGCCATTACGGAATACGTGATAGCCCGTAACTGCGGTATCATCCGTTGAAGCCAACCATGACACGTCAATACTTGTGGCCGATCGGCCGGTCATACTCAAACCACTCGGTACACTCGGAGGCGTAATGTCAGCATCAGCCTTTACGACCACACTCCAAATGTTTTGTCCTGCGGCGAGGATAGCAATTGCCACGATCAATTCTGCCAAGTGCGCCATAAACGGTACCTGCCCGTGCAGTCGAGTGGGTTTGCCCAATCTGTTTTTGGCTGTCATCTTTGATGTTTTGTTATGTTGCCAGCGACCTCACTATGGCGCCTCTTATCTACAGAGATAATTTTACCACAAGCGTAAAGGGTTTTAACAGTAGTTTTTCACTAAATAATTACGCCAAGTAAAAAGCCCACAGAACATGTGAGCTTTTTGCTTGGTGACCCCTGCGGGAGTCGAACCCGCGATTTTCTGGATGAGAACCAGACGTCCTGGACCACTAGACGAAGGGGCCGTCATGATTGACGCTATGTGAATTATCGTGATTTATGAGCTTTGCTATCGTATCACATCTGTTAGAGGTCGTCCAGAGAGAGGCAAACTAAACATAAACATATTGACTATTATTACTTTTATTGTTATAATATGTTGATGATTTGGAATACCCCACGCCAGGATCTACTCACTGTAGCTCGCAATTTTGAGCGCGCGCCCCACACATTACAGACAACTACGCTGATTGCTGCCGAACAGGCAAAGCTTGGCTATGGGGACGAAACAGTTCGTTTTTTTGAAATTCCACCTATTTCACATCACATTGGCAAACTTGTCGTGCCTTTTGTAGCCATCGACGGCAGGGGTTTTCTGAATAATGTATATCCCGCGATTTACGGTGTTACTAAACGGGCTAACGCACTTCCTGACAAGGATGTCACTCGCAAGCGCGCGCAAGAGGCACAAGTTTTTGCTGAGCACATGTCGCTTTCTCGTGGCATCATGACACCATACGCCCGGGCAAGTAGCGAGCACCTTGCTTCACAGCTAATTCCTGACGTCTATGTCGAGGAATACGCGAACGACCGTATCGTACACTTACAGGCCCTTGTTGGGGAAGTTCACGAAACTGAACTCCTGACGCCTCGCCAGCGTAAACTCGTTATGGGTGAGCTTGATCTGGGCGTTGATGCTCTAAAAACTCGAATCTCTGGCATTTAATTGTTCCTCTAAAGCATAAGTAAGTTGCGTAATTACGTCTTGCCGACGATAATGTAAGCTAGCACTTCTTATGCATACACATCTAAATATTATCGTTACAGTGGGCCGGCGATCGATTGGTTCGTCGCGTAAGCACTAATCATGTCGCTTTGGAAAAAATCTTCGGGGGGCAATGAGACTGGTGCCATTCGTGGTATTGGTGATACCAAGCTTCGTTTCGAAGTCATTATCAATAACATCGAGGACGGCGTAGTTTTGATTGACGCACAGCAAACAATACAGCTTTGCAATCCTGGCGCGAGCGGTATCAGCGGCTGGAAAGTCGAGGAAGCAACTGGCATTAACGTCATGCAAGTGCTCCGGCTGGTAAACGAAAAGGGCGAGCCCGTTAGCGAAAGCGAAAATCCTTTTAATCAGATCTTCAAAACCAATCAGACGATCCGTAACAACAAGGCAATCTTGTCCAATCGCCAAGAAAAACAAGTGCCGATTAGTTTAAGCCTGACACCGCTCGTAGATGATAACCAGCAGGTTACGGCAGCCGTAGCAGTGTTTCGTAACGTCAGTGAAGAACGTGCTGAGGAACGGCAACGCGCCGACTTTATTAGTACCGCCAGTCACGAGATGCGCACCCCAGTTGCTGCCATTGAAGGCTACCTATCCTTGGCACTCAATGACAAGGTTGCTACGATTGATAATCGAGCTCGAAACTATCTCGAAAAGGCACATTCGTCAACCCAGCACCTTGGTCAGCTATTTCAGGACTTGCTTACCAGCGCTAAGGCTGAAGATGGTCGATTGACTAGTCATCCCCTAGTAGTCGAGTTTGGTGCATTTCTTGAGCAGTTGACTAACGATTTGCGCTTCGTCGCCGAAAAGAAGGGTCTATTCGTCGATTTTATAGCCGGCTCTAACAGCACGATTAACGCTAGTAGCACTGAAGGTGGAGAACGCGTTATTCGACCCTTATTCTACGTCTACGCCGATCCCGATCGTATGCGCGAAGTTATTACCAACTTATTCGACAACGCTGTAAAGTACACGCCCGACGGCAAGATTACGATAAGTTTGACGGGGAACGATCAGGTAGTGCAATGCTCAGTTCGTGACACCGGTCCCGGAATTCCGAGTGAAGACGTACCGCATTTGTTCCAGAAATTTTATCGCGTCGATAATTCTGCTACGAGAACGATTGGTGGCACTGGCTTAGGTCTGTTTATTTGTCGGAAAATTGTCGAATTGTATAGTGGCCGCATTTGGGTTGAGAGTGAATCGGGCAAGGGTAGTAGCTTTTATATAAACCTGCCACGTTTAAGCAGTGAAAAAGCCAAGCAGCTTCAGGCTAGCGCGGCCGCTGGCACCGATATCAAAACAGCCATTAATACTCTAGCCGCATCATGATACAATGACAGTAAATATAAGCATAAGCATATAATCCAAGGAAACTACACGTTATGGCAAAAATACTCCTAGTCGAAGACGACAATAACCTCCGAGAGATTTATGAAGCCCGTCTGCAAGCTGAAGGCTATACAATTGTTGCCGCGCAGGATGGTGAAGAAGCGCTAGTTATTGCTAAAAATGAGCTCCCAGATTTGGTAATTTCCGATGTTATGATGCCTAAGATTAGTGGCTTTGAAATGCTCGATATTCTGCGCAATACTGACGGCCTCAAAGAAGTTAAAGTTATCATGTTAACCGCACTCGGCCAAAGTGACGACCAGCAACGTGCTGATCGCTTAGGCGCCGACCGTTATCTTGTGAAATCACAGGTCACACTCGAAGATATTGTCAAAGTTTCTCACGAGTTATTGCAGGACACTCCCGCTGAAGCCGCCGCTCCTGTAGCCGCAGCGCCTGCACCTACTCCCGAAGTAGCTGCGCCCGCTGTTCCCGAATCAGTAACGGCACCAGTATTGCCGACGCCACCCGTCGCTCCAGTGGCTGCTCCTGAGCCAGCTGCAACTACGGTACCTGTAGAACCTGTCGGATTTACTCCAACTCCGCCACCTGTTAGTGCACCAGTAGTAGCCGAGGCAGCAGCAGTCGCACAAGATACCGTCGCTAGCAACCAAGCCGCTCAATCGACCAATCAAGAAGAAGCAGCTGTTGATGCCAAAATTGAAGATTTCGTATCTGGTGCCAGCACTGACGCATCTGCACCTCCAAGCGTAGAGCTACCAGCCCCACTGCCAGCTCCTAGTGTACCTACTACGGATACGGCATCAGCCGCCTCAACTTCTGATGACGCAGTCATGAATCAAGCGCTCAACGACATTATGTCTAGCACTCCTATTCCTCCAGCGGAGCCACAACCAACGCCCGTAGCATTATCCCAGCCTGCATCAATTGCTCCGCCAACACCGAGTGAACCTGCCGTCCCAGCTAGCGAACACGTGGAAATTGCCCACAAAAAAGTCATCGAACCAATCGGTGGTGAGCCAAAGCAAGACATCAATACGCTACTGGCTATCGAAGAAGCAAAGGAAGCCGCTACAGCAGCTCCAGCTCCACCGACAGCCGTAGTTGCCACTAACGAGGCCGCGGCAGTAGCAGCTCCTTTAGCACCGCTACCAACTCCAGCCGTTGCAACCGCGCCAAGCCCAACTCAATTACAAGAGCCAGCCGCCATGGCACCCGTTGAACCTGCTGCAGGTTCGGCACCAAACGCACCTGGAGCGATGCCTCCGGACCCTAACTCAATTGCGCTCTAACGTTACCGATTAACTTGTTCGTCGTCTGATTGCGGCGTTTTACTTTATACTATTCCCATGCGTATCAATAAATATTTAGCCTTGGCCACTGGTCTGAGTCGACGTGCGGCAGATGCCGCGATAACAGCGGGCGAAGTATCAGTAAACGACCTCCCGCCGCAAGCCGGACAAGACATAAGTGCTGACGATACAGTTCTGTTTCATGGAACCATCGTACGGCCCGCCGAACAAATAACGCTGCTACTAAATAAACCTGTTGGTTACGTATGCTCTCGTGACGGTCAAGGCAGCCAAACTATTTACAACTTATTGCCACCTCGCTACCACAATCTCAAATCAGTCGGTCGACTTGATAAAAACTCCTCCGGGGTGCTACTACTGACCAATAATGGTGAGCTCGCTCAACAGCTTACACATCCGAGTTACGGCAAGAACAAGGTCTATGAGGTGGAGCTCGACAAAAAGCTTACCGCAGGAGACAAAACTCAATTAAGTCAGGGAGTACCAATAGAAGATTACATAAGTCGCCTCGAGTTACAGCCAGACGATGAGAACTGGCTGGTCACGATGACTGAAGGGAAAAATCGTCAGATTAGAAAAACGTTCTCCGCACTTGGCTATGAAGTGAAAGAACTGCGCCGAATCCAGTTTGGTGAGTACAAGTTAGGGCAATTAAGAACCGGCCATTATACCGTGCTTGAACAGTCAAAAGAGTAGCTATATCCGTGATTTAAATGTACGTGCTCAAACTAAGTAGCCCTGAACTAATATATTAATTATGTCAATGGTCTCATATCTGTTATACTATTAGGTAATGAGCAAAAAATTACCTATCGTCGCCATCGTCGGCCGTGCCAATGTGGGCAAGTCCAGCTTGTTCAATACGATCCTGAGCCGACGCGAAACTATCGTCGCTCGCGAAGCCGGTACAACGCGCGATAGTATCATGGCCAAAGCCGAGCACAACGAACAAAACTTCTGGTTAGTTGACACCGCTGGCATGAAGAATCCAGAAGATGACTTTGAGTTTACAATTCAAGAACAGATTATTCAGGCAGCTGATAGTGCTGACGTTATTTGGGTTGTGGTCGAAGCCGATGTCCCCATTACTGAAGAAGACCGACGTGTAGCAAAAATGGCACTCAAAAGCCGTAAACCAGTATTTTTGATAATCAATAAAGCTGACAGAGCCAAAGGGGCAGACTTAAGCGGTTTTGACAGGTTGGGCATCAAGCCTATCTTTAGAACCTCTACTACCCAAAGTTTAGGCATAACCCAATTGTTAGATACGCTTCTCGAAAGTATCCCAAAAGCCAGCCTTAAAGACGACGCGGATCGCTTGCGCATTGCCATTGTTGGTCGCCCGAATGTTGGTAAATCACAGCTCTTTAACACCTTGTCTAAAAAGCAGCAGGCCGTAGTTGCTCCCGTCGCTGGTACCACTCGTGATATCAATCGCACGATCATTCGTTACGAAGGCCGCGAGATAGAGCTGATGGATACCGCCGGTATTCGTCGCCCAGGCAAAATTGGGCAGGGAATCGAGCATTTTAGTGTTATACGTACCTTGAGCGCGATTGAACAATCTGATATATGTTTCTTGCTTATTGATGTGAACGAAATCGGCGTACAGCTTGACCAAAAAATTGCGGGCATGGTCAAAGAATCAGGCAAGGGCTTAGTACTCGTCGTCAGCAAGTGGGACATCGCCGAAGAGAAAACCGCTTTCAGCCGCGACGACATCGCTCCAAAGTTGACCCACGAGTTCCAATTCGCGCCGTGGGCTCCGCTTATCTTCACCAGCGCCATCACCGGCCAAAATGTAACGAAGTTATTCGAGCTTGCGCTAGAGATTGACGCTGAGCGCCACAAGCGAATTGCTACCAGCTCACTCAATAAATGGCTTCGTACTGCTGTTGACGCGCACCCTCCAGCCGGCCTCAAAAATCGTAGTCCAAAATTAAACTACATGGTTCAAGAAGATGACAACCCAATTCCGGCTTTCAAAATCTTTGGTAGCCAGACTGGATTTTTGCACTGGAGCTATCGCCGCTACCTAGAGAAACAGCTCCGCGAGACATATGGGTATGTCGGTACAGCGGTTCAGCTGTGGTTCATCGAAAAGCACGTCGCTCACAAGCATGGCAACTCGCCAACCAAACCAGCTCGAGAGGATTCTTAAGATGGCGTGGCTTCAAAAACGGCCACAAGTCGGTGACGCAATCCAGTTTTACAGTATGAGTTTAACCAAGACGAAGTTAATCGTTGGTCTTGGTAACCCGGGTAAAGAATATACGGGCACACGTCACAATGTTGGCTTCGACAGCGTTGATGCTTTTGTCTCTTCAATGGAAGGTATGGGTTCTTGGGTTTCGAAGAAAGATTTGAAGTGCGTGGAAAGCGTTGGCCGCCTTGGTGATACTCGGGTCATCGTAATTAAGCCAACTACCTTCATGAACTTGAGCGGGGAAGCGGTGCAGGCAGCAGCCTCATTTTATAAGATACCCCTTAATAACATCGTCGTTATCCATGACGAGCTTGACATTGATTTTGGACAAATCCGCGTCCGAAGTGGCGGTAGCAGCGCCGGTCATAACGGCCTCAAATCTATCATCGAGCACCTTACTGAGGACTTTGGCCGTATTCGCGTCGGTATAGGCCCCAAAAAGCCTGTACGCATGGCAGGCGCTGATTTTGTATTGCAACGCTTTAGCGATGAACAGCACGAACAGCTGTCCAACCTCTACCGAGAGACCTCAGCCATTATGACGGAGTTTATTTTTGGCGAATCCCTCAACAATGAAACACGGAGTTTTCTGATTTAGCCAGAAACAATTCCACTTAGCCATGCGTCAACCTGTCCATCCTCAATCATCGTTATTGCGATAATACCAATACGATTAACAGTACTTTGCAAGTGATTAATCCGCTCTGATAAACCAGCCATATCACCCTTGAGCGTTTTCTGCTCTAATGGCAAAGCAGCTCGGAAGGCAAAGTCATGTTGCAGCCTGCCAAATGCTGATTCAAACTCAAATGATAATTCGGCGACATCTGAAATAGGCACCCATTCAGGACGTTCGAGCATGAACTGTTCGTATTGATCGAGCTCGACATAGTTTGAATTAAATAGCATGACGATAAAAAGTATATAACAAAAAAGAGCCTGTAGAGGGGGTGGGCACCGCTACAGGCTCATTTTCGGGGATAATCCGAGGATTATCCCCTATACCCTTCAACCCACCCCAGCGAAGCATCGATGTCTAAAATTAATGACTCGTGCAAGTCTCTCCTGAAGAAGACACAACCATTTAGGCTCACTTTGAATTGGGGACCCGACGACAGATTGCAAGGCAACCGGCCGGGGATCAGTTAAAGGGGTTAGTATGCTTTAGAGCGCTTCCGGTCGAACCGGATAAGGACTTTCAAGCATACGCTTCCACCAAAGCGCATGATTGAAAGTCCCGTAGAGCCAAGATAAGTGGAGGGTAACAACTTAAACTAGCACGCTCTAAAACAATCTAACAATGTATCTTCATCACCTTACGGTGATAAAGAAGTTAGAATGGGGATATAAGGTGCAAGAATCGACTTACATCGACTCACGAATTGCTATTTTAGCAAATACATTGCATTATGTCAATACTAAATAATAATTAAACGCTAAAGCAATAGCGCTTTCATCTTTTATACGAATTTGTCTCAGGATCTAATAGATTCAGATTTCGATCCTGAAACAAACCCATAACTCCACCTTAATAAGTAAACAATAGTTAGCTTTGAATAAGCTGAGAATGGCGACCGATAACAGGGGTCTATAGTCATTTAGTGAGCTATACCGATTAGAACAAACTGATTAGTCATACTAATAAGCATTTTCGAGCCATTGCCAGTCTGGCAAAATTCGCAGCCTTGGCAAAATCAATCGACACTCGCATACTCATATCACGCTAATGCTACAATAGCCCTATGAAACTAATGATCTTTATTGGAATCACCGTGGGCAGCCTGATTGGTGGTTGGCTCGGTGCGCTGCTCGACCACGGTAATTGGCTCGGCGGCTGGAGCATATTATTCAGTGTTGTCGGTTCTTTCGTAGGCATCTGGGCCGGCTATAAAGCCGCTCAATATATGAGTCTATAAAAAATACCCCTCATAAGGGGTATTTAGTTCTTGACTCAAACGTTCTAATTTGTCGTTTGCTCAGTTGATGCCTCAATGGCAAGGTGTGCAGCTTCACCTAGATGCTTTTCTCTTCGTTCGGCAGCGGCTGCTGCGGCATCAGGATGTGTCTCGAGAAACTCCGGCCCACGAGCATCAAAATAATCGTGATAATGACCGGCTTCTTTAATAACGTGTAGGCCTAATTGACGATCTGCGCCCCTATTTAACTCAGTTGACATACTCTATCTCCTTTTTCACACAACGAAACGCCAATCAAGGCACATCTAACGTGTTTTATGTAATTGCTTCATCTCTGTTTTACTCCTTATGACCCTTGTTGTCAACAATAGACTGTATTCGGATGTGCAACTTGCATTCAACATATATTCCGTGTAGGCTTACGCTTTGCAGTTAAAGGACGTATACTAAAGCAATCGCATGGCAAAGAATCTCGTAATCGTAGAAAGTCCCGCTAAAGCAAAGACGATCGAAAAGTTCCTCGGTAAGGAATATATCGTTCGAAGTAGCTTTGGTCATATTCGTGATCTCCCTAAAAAGGGCCTTAACATCGATGTCGAGCATAACTTTGCACCGCATTACGAAGTTAGCGCAGATAAAAAGAAAGTAGTTAGCGAGCTGAAAACAGCTGCCAAAGGCGCTGAAGTCTGGCTCGCTAGTGATGAAGACCGCGAAGGGGAGGCGATTGCATGGCACTTAGCCCATGCCCTTAAGCTCGATCCTTCTAAGACGAAGCGAATCGTATTCCACGAAATTACTAAAACTGCCATCGAAGCAGCTATTGAGTCACCTCGAACCGTCGACATTAAACTGGTCGACGCGCAACAAGCTCGACGCGTGCTCGACCGTCTAGTCGGCTATGAATTATCACCTGTGCTTTGGAAAAAGGTCCGCACCGGCTTGAGCGCTGGTCGCGTGCAATCTGTTGCAGTGCGACTAATAGTTGATCGCGAACGAGAAATCCGGGCCTTTGAAACGGCAAGTAGTTTCAAAATTACTGCTGTTTTTATCGTTGATGGCAAAGAGTTACCAGCCGAATTAAGTATCAGGCTCGCAAGTCCAGAAGCCACCAAGCAGTGGCTAGAGGCGGTTGCCGGTAGTCCGTACAAGATCACTGATATCCAGCAAAAACCGGGCAGCCGTAGCCCTGGCGCGCCATTTACCACTAGTACGCTCCAACAGGAAGCCAGCCGTCGATTAGGCTTCAGTGTGCGTCAAACGATGACCGTAGCACAGCGGCTATACGAGTCAGGCCACATTACATACATGCGTACTGACAGTACTATTTTGTCTGGTTTGGCTATCAAAGCCGCAGAGGATTACATTACAAGCAACTTCGGTAACGAGTACTACCATCGCCGTCAATTCAAGACCAAGAACGCTAGCGCTCAAGAGGCTCACGAAGCTATTCGTCCAACTGATGCTCGTCGCCTAGAAGCAGGTGATGAAGAAACGCAGCACAAATTATACCGCTTGATTTGGCAACGCACGCTGGCGTCACAAATGGCTGAGGCGAAGCTAGAACGCACCGAAGTCACAATCAGTGTGAGCGGTAAGACCGAAGTCTTTGTAGCGAAGGGTGAAATTATGCGTTTTGACGGCTTTATGAAAGTCTATGGTGGCATGAAAGATGACACGCTACTGCCAGCAGTAAATGTTGGCGATGAGCCAAAGCTGCAGAGCATGCTCGGTGTTGAAACCTTCTCACGTTCTCCAGCACGTTATTCAGAGGCCGCGCTCGTTAAGAAGCTCGAGGAATTAGGCATCGGCCGTCCAAGTACTTACGCACCAACCATTTCAACCATACAAACCCGTGGCTATGTCGAAAAAAGTGATGTTGAGGGCAGCGAACGAACCGTTACTGAATTCCGACTAGAGGGTGGTTCGGTCAAAGAAGCCAAAGTAGAGACTATCTATGGGGCGGATCGAAATAAGTTGCTACCAACGCACATCGCCGAAGTTACTACCGACTTTTTGGTCAAACATTTCCCAACGATTGTCGACTACGACTTCACAGCCAAAGTTGAAGCAGGTTTTGATGATATTGCCGAAGGTAAACAGCAGTGGGAAGGCATGATTGCCGACTTTTATAAAGAGTTCCATCCCTTGGTTGAGAAGTCAGCTGATGTTAGTCGCCAAGAAGTATCGCAGGCTCGTGAGATTGGTCTTGACCCTAAGACAAAGGAGCCAATTTTTGCCCGTTTTGGTCGCTATGGACCCATGTTACAGATGGGTGACGCGGCCGACGAATCGAAAAAACCTGTCTTCGCACCAATGCCAGCCAAGACGACTATTGATACCGTCACGCTCGAGCAAGCACTGGTTATGTTCGAATTACCTCGCTTAGTAGGCAAAACCGCTGAGGGAGAAGACATCAAAGCTAACATCGGTCGTTTCGGTCCATATGTCCAAGTGGGAAAAACATTTGTATCTATTAAACCCCTTGATCCACATGACATAACTGAAGCTGAAGCTCGTGATTTATATGAAAAGAAACTCACCAAAGACGCAGCCAAGAATATCAACGAATTCAAAGGTGGAATCAAAGTCTTAAACGGTCCATATGGGGCTTACGTTACCGATGGTAAGAAGAACGCTCGCATCGCCAAAGACCAGGATCCGACCAAGTTGACCGAAGCTGACGCCATCGCGTTACTCAAAGCTGCACCCGCTAAAAAGCGTTCGTTCCGTCGTAAAGCAACTGCTCGCAAGGCATCGAAGTAAACGTAAAGTTTGTCTCCTTGTAAAAGGGGTGGCATGATAACATTTTTACAACATCAACTATGCACTATTGTCAGAATTGTGCTAGAATTTACTTAGCAAAGAAACTAGTTTGACATTTTAAAATATTAGTTTTATAATACTTGTAACTTAGTAGACAGGACAGGGAAGACGATCCATGGCAGAGACCACCAAGCAAGCTGATGTTGTGACCGAGCAAATCGTGGGCGACGTGTTAGCAACTATAGACCGTGAACGTGAACGTGAAATTATCGCGCGTCGTTTTGGTATCTTTGATCGTAAAGAAACACTGGAGCAAATCGGGGAAATGCTGGGCATTACTCGTGAACGCGTCCGTCAACTCGAAAAATCTGTTGTTACTCGCTTGCGCACCACTGGTGAGCAGGGCAAATTACCACATATCGCTGAGTTCCAATCTCGCGTTATTACTTTATTAGAAAAGCACGGCAACCTCGCTCGTGTCAGCGTGATTGCTACCGAAGTGTCAGATAAGCCAAGCCGTGAAGAG
Organism: Saccharimonadales bacterium (SeqCode); assembly: GCA_038237095.1. GTDB lineage: Bacteria > Patescibacteriota > Saccharimonadia > Saccharimonadales > UBA4665 > JAJXTN01. Next base: position 24,888 of record JBBRZB010000006.1, read on the forward strand.
CAGGCTCGTGTTGCTTTCTTGAGCCAGCTGAGTCCTGAGCTTGTTGTTATCTCTGAAGATGACCACTTCTTTAGTAGCGTTGGTGTTAAGAAAGTTCGTGACGAAAAAGCAATCAAAGCCGCTGTCACGACAATTATTGCCGCCGTTAAGAAGTTAGCTGAGCCTAAGGCTATAGAAGATGTTGCCAAAGCTGCTAACATCGCTGATCCTCAAGAAGCTGCTGGCCTCGCCAGCACTAGCAAAGCACTGGCTACTCTAAATGGTCGCTGGGGCCTCGTAAAATGGCCAATGGTCAACCCTAAGAACATCCGTGACAAAATCTACGTTATCCTCAAAGAAAACGGCAAACACATGCACTTCAACGAGATCGCCGAAGCCATCAAAGACAGCGATTTCAAGCGCAAGGATGTTACGACACAAGCGATTCACAACGAGTTAATCAAAGATAAGCGTTTTGTACTTATCGGCCGTGGCATCTACGCCCTCAAAGAGTGGGGCTACGAAAAGGGCACTGTCGCTGATATTATCACCGAAGTTCTAACAGAGGCAGGTGAGCCACTACACCGTGACGAAATCGTCAAGCGTGTACTTAAGAGCCGCTTTGTAAAAGAAACCACAATCCTTTTGAACCTCCAAGGCAAGCCACAGTTCAAGCGCGTCGCAAAAGCTACGTACACACTCGCAAGCTAACTTTAGTAGGGTGGTACGAATGACAAGGCAACAGTCACCTCGCTTACCTACAAGCATCGAGTCATCCGATATGCCGGCGTTTCAGGCCGACCCAAACTTGCAAGTCATGTACAATGATTTGACCTTGCGCCTCGTGCAAGCAACCGAACGACCCTCCGATTATGGAGACGAACGGCCCTTCAATCAGGTTACAGTAGCACTTGGGCATATGACTTTGGTAGCCGACGATTTCGAAAATCATCTTCATATTGATTACAGCCCTTACACCGATGAACAAGCTAAGAGTTACAGCGAGCTGACCCGCCGAGGTTCTCCGGTTATACGACTAACGATTCAGGAGACAGTACGAAGTTCAACGTTTATAGGTTGGCTTTTCCGGCCGGTTGATATTAACTCTAGTAATCTATTAGTACCGACATCATTCACCGAAACTGTTGGCTATAACGAGCGAACGTTTAGAGATCTAGACTTACCACCAGATGAAATACATGCAAAGCAACAAGCCGACTATTTAGCGAAACTCAATAAAAAGGGCATAGCCGCGTCTGAACCGCTTGGCTGGGCACGGGGTGGATATGAGCTAACGACTGCAGATCCTACTTTTGATAAGATATTCCGCTTTATGTTCGCAGCATAAAATCTCCCATACTTAAATATACTAAACATTTTACGAACACTAGGGATAGACCTAAGTGGAGGGCATGAAACCGTAAGTATGCTGGGGATCACATAGAAACGGTTAGGGCGGGTAGGTACTGGAAAATTAAAATAAATTTTGGACAGGCGGCAGAAAACTCGAGCGAACAAAACGCAGCAGAGCATGCAATTGAGACATAGACACGACGTCGCACAATGTATATTTTACGACTCGTATATTCCGTAAATAGTTGATTACAGGTATCCCCCGTAACGGGGGACTTTTTACTTAACCACGTACGTTAGCACTAATAAGCATTATTCTTCTGTCTTCACTTTGTTCTATACGGCCTTATATTTGACCACAGCTCAAAGCCCCCAGAAATACGCCTAGTGCTTTATATAATGATCGCTACGCTATTTGACTTATCCACAGTTTCGTCGTGAAATACTTGCTTTTTCATGGCTTTTGTTTCGCTTTTATATTTCCCCACCACCACGTCGAAAATTATAATTATTTGACTTTTGCCCTGCTCCGTATGCTAATATAGTTTTTTTGATAATACGTTATTAACTAATACATGAACAAAATACGAACTGGCGGGGTAGTAGAACAGGGGGACTTAGTACTGTTCCAGATCCTTGTTTGTTCATAAGCAACATTCTAGTGACTACTTCAATAACGTTTCTCTGTCTTTTATTAGTTTGCTTACTCAAACAGCTATTCTCCCCTGTTCAGCAGATCAATCAGCTATTTATAGTAGGCCCTGCCCTCTACGCGAACATCAATGTATTGCGCAGGTGTAACACCTTGTGAGGACAGATGGGCTTGGGTCGCTAAGAAGGTACCCGATTGCTGTCGAGCGTCACCAGTTTCCAGATTAAACTTGATGAAATATGGTTGTCCCACAAGATGGACGTCTAACTCGCTACTAGCCGATGGCAGCACCATCACGGAAGGCTGAAATCGCTTGGCGATAAACTCCGTGTTGACCGTGTTTATAAAGCTCACCGTTGTGGCCGTCATGACTTGTTGGCCTACGATAGGCCGCAGTCCGCTCTGATCAGTTACATGAGGCAGACTAAGCTGTGTTGCTGTTTGCTCAGCGTTGTCTTGCGACAAAACGTGACCGTTGCTATCGACGACAAAATTTCCGTAAGGAGAGGCCAGCATAAGGCTTGGAGCTGCCGACTCAATATAAATGATTGGCCGGTGACCAATAAGCGGCAGCGTCACGCTCACACTTGTAAGTTCAGGATAGTGCTTTTTAAGCCCGCTCGTGACGCTCGCCGAATCGACGGTTATTTTGTTACCGTTCCAGATAGAACCTGCTAGTATGGAATGCGCAGTACTTCCGTAAACCGCTAATGAATGCAACGGTGCGATTGGGGCATCTCCAACGACGACTATCTTGGGATTTGACGATAAACCAAGCAGGCTAACAATACATACAACCAGCACGACAGCCAGAATCAATACACCGAAGCGCTGAATCCAGAAGTTGTGTATCAACTTGATGTTTCTTTTAGTTTTAGGCTTCGGACGATCAAGCTGACGACCGGTGTTGGTATCAACTTCAGCACGCTTGGAATAGTAAGCCATACCTTGTGGCGCTTGGTCTGAATCCTGCGACAGAATTCGTTGTCGACCGGTAGGAGTTTTTGGTTTTCGTTTTAGTTTTAAGCGCATAGGGTTAGTCCGGATTAAGTCGTTTGCTCCAAGATTAGTTTAGCAATAGCTTGCGTAGCGTGAGGTTTGGCTAACGTCGCAAGTTGGCTCCCAAGGGCAGTTCGTTTAGCAGAATCCTTAAGTAACTCGCTGACTTGGTGCGCTAATCGGTTGGGGTCGGCAAGCAATTCTTCTTCGTCAATAATCACAGCGGCATTAATCTCCTCGAGGTAGTGTGCGTTCTTCAACTGGTGTCCGCCAGTCAAAAAGGGACTTGGCACCACCACGCAGGCCTTCCCTTGCAAGGCGAATTCTGCTAGGTTGGTTGCCCCTGCCCTTGTAACAATTACATCAGCTGCACCGCTATAGCGAAACACATCATTCACGTAGCCAAACACCCGGACTCTTCCCTGTTGCTGTGACGTTAATTTCGCATCGTACAGTCCGTTCATCTCGACTGCATTTGCCCGACCCACGCCATGGACAACATATAAATCTGGAAACTCCCGTAACAAATGCGGGACAATTTCGGCCACCGCACCGTTAACTCGTTGTGAGCCCAAACCACCACCGATCACGAACAACAGGGGTGATGTCAGAGGTATATCTATCTCTTGTCGATACTCTGCTTTGAGAGCTTCAGTAACGGGTTTAAAGCTTGATTGTAACGGAATGCCGGTAGTAATAGTCTTTGCTTCTGGGTAGGCGTAGACATTCTTTGGTAACGCCACCGCATGCAAACGTGCCCAGCGAGATATCATACGGTTCGCCAGCCCTGGAATCGCGTCAGAATCGTGCGTAATAAACGGAATATGCCTCGAAGCAGCGGCTAAACCAACGGGTACACCCACAAAGCCACCTTTTACGAATATGATTTGGGGCTGCAACCGCTTTAGTAGCGCGCGACTTTGCCAAAAGCCAATTAGGACATAGACGGCGTCGCGTAGATTTTTGAACAGAGTTGGCACGTCTAGCAGTTGCTTCCAACCTTCACCATGGTAACGGCGGAATTTGCCGGCTCGAACGGTATATACCGAATCTATGGCCGCATGATCGGCTGGAATATCACCGAGTCCGTCTCCAGTACTACCGATGTACACAATGTTTGTATCGGGCTCGAGGCGTTTAAGCTCGGAGGCCACAGCAAGAATTGGCGTGATATGTCCGCCAGAGCCGCCGCCGGTTAAAACAATTGTCTTGTTGCTCATGGCTGTGGCGCCTTTCTCAGCGATGAGTTCTGAGTGCGACGCAGTGATGGAGCGCTAATACGTGGCGTCGAATAAGCCGTATACTGTGACGCCTGGAAAACCAATCCGACAGCGGCGGCCACAAAAACTACACTCGTGCCTCCGTAGCTGATGAAGGGTAGCGTAATGCCTTTAAGCGGTAGAAGGCCAATCATAGCACCGATGTTAATTGAGGCTTGAACGCTCAGCCACGACAACACACCAACCACTAAGAGTCTACTAAAATCATCCGTGAGCCGTTCAGCAATTATTTTGAGGCGTGCGAAGAACGCGATGAATACCGCAAGTAGTACGGCGCTGCCGATGAAACCAAACTTTTCAGCATAGATCGCAAAAATTGAATCGTTGGCAGCCTCCGGCAAATAGCCGTAAGCCTGCACACTACTGCCGAGACCGAGGCCGACAATACCACCCGATCCGACCGCGATGAGCGCCTGACACGCCTGATAACCACTCCCCTGACAATTAGCCGCTGGGTGTATATACGCTTCGAGCCGAGCGCGTCGATATGGTATCGCCGAAATAGCCAATACTAGACCGATGGCGATAACGCCACCGATCATCACAATCCGCTTTAATGGTAGACCGGCCACATAGCTCATTGAAGCCATCATAATCACCATAACTCCGGTGGAGCCGAGGTCACTCTGTACGCCCGCAACCACGACGCCGATGCCACCGAGAGCAATAAGAATTGGCTTAAGCGTCGCTTTACTGTCGCTTATCAAGCCGCGGCGTATCTGTTGCGCGAGGAAACCAGCAAGCCATATTAAGACAGCAAATTTGACTAACTCTACGGATTGGAACGAAAAACTGCCGAGTCGCACCCAACGGTGTGCTGGATACGCGGGGTTTACAGGCAAAATAAGGGCTAATAAGGTCGCCAAACCAGCAATAACGGCAATTGGTCGATATGCTTGGCGCCACCATTTCAGGGGCACCTGTGACGTAATAATGAACGCTACGATGCTCAGCCCGATAGCAATTAGCTGCTTTACTACGTAATAGTTAGCGCTGACCTGATTTGCCACTGTTAAAGCAGGACTAATAGCATAGACTACCACGAGTCCAATTGCCAAAAGACCAGCACACAATATCAGTAGCCAGTAATCAGGCCGGTGCTTACGGCCCAAATCGAGCTCAGGCTCACGAGATGCTGCGAGTGAGCGCCGTGGCGTCTGCCCTAACGCCATACCTCGCTACCCTTGCCTTCCGAGAAGGAAAACGATAAGACCAATGACACCGGACACTTGTCCGAGAATCCAGAAACGCATCGTAACTTTGGTTTCGGGCCAGCCGATGGCTTCAAAATGGTGATGTATCGGTGACGATAGGAAGACTTTTTTGCCATGACGTAATTTACGCGAAGTACGGTTGATGATGACCGACCCCGTTTCCATGACAAAGACTGCACCAATAATTGGTAACACGTAAATCGTATCCGTTTGCATAGCAATTATACCGAGCGCCGTGCCGAGCGCGAACGAACCGATGTCACCCATCATGAAGCGCGCTGGGAAGATGTTAAACCATGTGTAGCTGAGCAACGCGCCTATGACCGTTAGACAAAAGCCCGCTAGACCCAGTTTATGTTCGACAATGCAGATAATCGCGTAGGCTGTGAACGCGGAAACCAATAGTCCACCTGCCAGCCCGTCAAGACCGTCGCTAATGTTGACTGAATTGGCAGTGGCCATCACCACGAACCAAAATAGCGCGATAACAAAAATGCCGATATGCACGTGGGCGAGACCTGGGATATAGACTGAATTTACGCCAAGTTTGTTGTAGAACCACCAGCCACCGAGAACAACAATCACGCTGTAGAGTAAAAATTTGATGCGCGATGGCATGCCTGCTACCCCGCCGGTACTACGTACGTTCATAATGTCATCGACTAAGCCAATTGAGGCAGCAGCGATTAATCCAGCTAATGGCAGCCATGTTTGGCCACGGTTAAGATTGAGCAGTAGCGTTACCAAGGAGATGGCAATGACAAAGATCAGCCCCGCCATCGTCGGAATGTTGCGTTTGTGTTTAGCAGCATGTAACTTCTGATACACAGTAGCCGCCCCACCTGACCATGCTTCGGTCCGCTGGCGCTTCCACCAGTTATTGCGATAGGCCACGGTGGTGTAGATTGGCGTAATTAACATGCTGAGCGCAAAGCCAAGAAATCCTAGTGTCAGGATGTGAATGAGATCATGGGATGTGATGGCGATGTGCAGTGTGTTCATGTTGAAGTTTCCCCTATTATACCATTGTTAACTCTTTGGAGTGACGTATGAATTATCAATTAACATGTGGGCTAAGCGCGCGAATATTGGTTGCGCGGCAGCGGTTCCAGCATAACCACCGTTGGTAGGTTTATCGACAAAAACGACGATAACATATTGTGGCGTGTTACCCCCGACAAATCCCATGTAGGTGCCATTGAACTGATTGTCATAATAACCACCGCCTGGCTTGGCGATCTGGGCTGTACCGGTTTTGCCGCCAACTTCGTAGGTGTTTTGATCGAACGCCGGCACGATATTGTGGTGATTAACGACGTATTGCAACAAAGGCACCATTTCTTGGCTTACCTGCTGGCTCACGACATTCTTCTGCAAAACTTTTGGCTTAAGCGTAGTAACTGTACCGTCTGCGCTAATGGTTTGGTCGACAAGGCGTGGTTGGTAATATGTACCGCCGTTCAAGACTGCAGATAGCGTCGCGCCCATCTGGACAGGTGTGGCTGTCATGGCCTGACCAAATGACATGTTAGCATAGGTTAAATCGATACCAGCGCCGTTGTCTTTGGGACCTGGTAAGTAGCCCGAAGCCTCGTATCCCTGTTCAATGCCAGTGCTTTGCCCAAATCGGTAGTGATTAGCTAAGTAGTTGTACCAAGCGGTACGTGCTTTGGTGTTAATGTCACCCCCGCCCATCTGTTTAAGCATCCATGTCGCGCCGGTGTTCAGTGATAAGTTTAAGATATCATCGATGCTTCTAGTACCTGCGCCACCATCTTCTTCGATGTTTGTAATTTTAAATCCGTCAACTAACCAAGAAGATGGATCGTAGTAGGTAGTGCTAGGATTAATAACGCCTTGGTCAAGCGCTGCTGCAGTCGTCAATGCTTTCATAATCGAGCCGACTTCGATTGGCTTAGCGACGGCAGCGTTTTGAAATACGGTTGGATCGCTGACTTTATAGTACTGCGAAGGGTCGTAGGTCGGCATGTTTGCCATAGCCTTAATCGCCCCTGTTTTAGGATCTATAATTAAGGCACTTGCACCTTCAGCTTTGGCGTTTTTTACGCCGTCAGTCAGAATGTTTTCGAGCTGCTGCTGCATCGCCAAATCAATGGTGAGTACCACATTATTGCCATTTTGTGGGCTTTTGAGCGTATTATCTTTGCTGGCAGCCAACGGAATGCCATTAACGTCAGTAATCGCTTTTAATTGCCCCGGGGTGCCGGCTAACGTGCCATTGAGCGCCTGTTCGATGCCGTAAACACCCTTACCATCGTCGTTTACGAACCCAAGCACCTGAGAAGCAAGATTACCCTGTGGATAAGCACGGTAATCCTGCTCGACCGTTCCGAGGCCCGGTGACTTGAGCTTAGCGATTTGAGCTTGCTGGTTCTGAGATAACTTCTTGGTGATGACGACATAGCGCGTTCCTTTGTCGCTCATTTGTTTGGCATAAACACTTGCCTGTCCACCTATTATTGGCACCAATTTATCGGCCAAATCGTTAGCGTTCTTGATATAGATCGGGTCAGCATAAAGCGTGTACAATCGCTCGTTTAATACAAACGGTAAAACAGCGTTGCCATCATGTACTTCAATCATGCCTCGACTGGCGGGTATTTGATATTGCTTGAGCTGATCGCTCAAAGCCGCCGCTTTAAAATGGTCGAATCGAATAATCTGAACGTAAAACAAGCGAACGCCAAAAACCAGCATCACTAATATTAAACAGCCGTACCAGATACGGATACGTCTGACTGACTGAACTGCATTGTTGGTGTTGGGCGGTGCCATAAAGTGTCGATCTATTATACCGTGAAAACGCTAATAAGGCAGGAATACCGTAATCATTACAAGTCATCTGAAATCAGATGGTCGCAAAGACTACCGTGTTCCTGCCCTTAGTTTTGTACCGTGCCGGTGGGAGCGATCGAAACCATGTTCTTGGCCACATTGCTGTTTTGGACGCGTGCCAAAGACTGCATACGTGCCGAAGCGACCTCGAGATCGTCGTGCTGGCTCTTGAGTTTGGCCTGTGTCTGCTGCAAGCTGTTAATCTGATAGCCGTAGGCATTTGTTTTGGTCACCTGCGTCAGATATAACAAGCCGAGCAAACATGCTAAGACAATCAGGATAATCGTGTTACTGATTGGCCCGAGCGTGCGCGTCTTCGATTGGAAGGATACTGAGTTCTGATTTCGTCCGCTAAAACGGGTACGATTCATCGCTAAGCTGCTGGAGTATGTCATATTTTGATATTTTTTGTTTTTGTTAATTTTTTGGTGTCCTAGCCCGAGTAAAAACCCAGGCTAGAACTTTTGGGCCCTAGACTACTTTGACGTGAATCTTGTAGGCTCGGGAGTTGCTTTTGACCTGAATTGGCATAAGCTATTCCCTTTCTTTTGTGTTTATTTTCGCTGCGACTCGTAACTTGGCGCTACGAGCACGCGGATTAAGAACTAATTCTGATGGACTGGCGGTAATGGGCTTTTTGGTAAGGATTGTGAGTTCAGCGTCATAGCGATCGCCACCAACCTCTTGGAACGCTTGCTTGACAAGCCGATCTTCGAGACTGTGGAAGCTAATAACTGCTAAACGACCGCCCGGAGCCAGTAGCTGAAACCAGAGCGGTAAAGCCTGGCGTAGCTGCCCAAGTTCGTCGTTGACGGCGATACGTAACGCCTGAAATGTCCTGGTCGCCGGATGCACTCGGCTGTGCCCTGGCCATGCTCTCGCTGCAATTGCCGCGAGTTCAGTTGTTGTATGTAACGGTCGCGCATCAACAATGTTACGAGCGATCTGTCTGGCTTTAGGTTCTTCCCCGTAATCCTTAAGTAGTTTGGCGATTTCAGCCTCGCTATAAGTATTTACAATCGTTGCGGCAGTCAACGTCTGTCGTTGATCCATTCGCATATCGAGAGGAGCGTCCTGTTGCCACGTAAAGCCCCGTCTACCATCGTTAAGGTGCGGTGACGATACGCCAATGTCGGCCAAAATAAGTGCAAATTGTCGACTTTCGTTCACAAGTTGTTGGCTAGCCGCCAAATAGTCTTCCGAACGACGATCTATATCTGTTGTGCCGAATAATTCCGTCAGCACAACCTGCGCATTTTCATCGCGGTCGACTAGTACGGATTCTGCATAATTCCCGGTTGCTGCGAGTATTGCTTGCGCATGTCCGCCGTACCCAGCCGTTAGATCGAGATATGATTCCCCATCCTGTGGATTTAGATACTGCAGAACAGATTCAAGTAATACGGGCGTGTGAGGGTTTTGAATATTTTGGTTTTTGTTTTGGTGCATCTTGACTTGTTTGTTTTTGTTATTGCGAGAGAAGCTCAGGGTGAAAGGTTGCCCGCCTTTCGCTTTTGCTTCACTTGCCTTACTTGCAAGGTCACCTAATCGACAATCAACTTTTTGTTTTTTTGGAGTTTTTGTTTTTGTTGAAAAGGCTTCTTAGTTCGAAAACAAATTAGCCAATTCGAGTTTGAGAGACTTATGTGTGAGGTGGAGTTTTGGGAGGTGTTTTGAGAAAGGTGCGAGATTTTTTAGTGTGGTTTTCTATCTGGTTCCACATGTTGATTGTCGAATAGTTAACCTCGAGCCCTTTATACGGCTTGTGGTTCTATTCGAAGTGCCAAATTATTAAAGATCAGCTGTGCGCCATTACTGTTTGCCTACTTAGCTAACAGACGCCAGTATTTTCCGACCCGTACGGCTACGACATCACGTTTAATTCCTGCGTAATCGAGTAAGTGCTGCTCGAGGCTGAATCGCCCCTGCTTGTCGTCAATGACGCCATCGCTCTTGCCCGTCCGGAACTGTACGTTCAGATCGGCCGTTTGTTCATCAAGGATATTTCCCTTGAGTAGTGGTTCGACTTCCTCATCCCATACTGATTTTGGGTATAGGTGGAGATAGTCTTTGAAGCCTCTGGTTACTATTACCCCGCTGGCGAACTCAACTCGTAGCTCTGACGGAATCGTCAGTCGCCTTTTGTCGTCAAGTTTCCTTTCGAAGTAATCTACCGTGGCCATCCCTTAATCTTCCAGTGGATTTTTTTGTTTTTCATGGGGGTTGCTAGCTGACCCACGATTACCCACTGCCATGAGTGTACTACCCACTTTCACCCACTACAAGTAACAAATGCAAAAAGAGTGGTGTTTATGACACCACTTTTCCACAGGTTACAGTAATCTCTCAGGTTATCCACACTAACAGATGGGATATCCACTTTTTATGACAAGGATGAAGTCGCGGCGTTTTTGATAACAGCGTGATTAGCGTTTTCAATAGCACCGTTATCAGCGATGGTGACGCCTTCAATAATTGGCGCTTTAGGATTTGCAGGATCGAGTTCGATCAAGCCCTGTTTAGCAAGCTGTGTAACATTAACCCAACCAGTGGTACGGGATAAATCTTCGATTGATACTGGGCGAGGCTGATCAGGCAGACTTGAAGCAGCCCAAGTGTTGCCGTTATAGTCGGTGGTTTCTAAAGGATCGTGCATCGTTAGGGTCCTGCCTTCAGGAACAGTGAGCGTAATGTTAGTAACTCCGTCACCCTGTCCATTTTCTGTAGTCGGTGTCGAACGGACATTAGCGCCTGCGCCGACCTTGATATCACCGTGGAACAAGGTTCCTGAGCTCACGAGAGCATCACGGCTTTGGTTGGCAGACGATCCTTCTACACTATTCATAAGATGTCCTGCACCGTAAACCACGGCAGCAACAGCAACGCCACCGACAATAATATTTCGGAGACCATGACCACGTTCACGTGTATCAGTACGAGGAGTTTCGCGTCGTTCTTGTGGGCTGTCGGTACGTTTGGTGGTTGACATGGCTATTATCCTAACACTTTCTTTTATTTTGGTCAAGCTTATTTCTTGGAGCTACGACCTGGCGTACGCTGAGTAACGTTATAACTAATATAGTGCGGAGCCGACTCTTCCCTTTCGCGGCGCAACGGATTAGCGTTGCCTACGGCTGGGACGGGTGCGAGCTCCGCCTGCATTGGTAAAACTGCTCGTGCAATTCCATGATCTGGCAATTCAACCATACCGGTCATTACAGCGGCAGTCATAAGGGCTAGGCCGGTGTTCTGGACGATTTGACTGATTTGTTCGGTTGGGTTTTGCATTTTTTGTTTTAATTGAACAGTAATACTACTGTAGCAAACATTAACGGTTTTGTCAATATTCTGTCACTGAATAGTTTTATTAGCTAGCTATGAGTGCAAGACAGTCTGCAAGGCCATTAACTGTGGTGACCTGTTTGGGTACTTCCCCACGCTGTGAGATAAGTAATCGCTCACCAGGTCGACGGATAAGTGCCCCACGGCAATCCTTTGGTAAGCCTTCGAAGCTCAGTGCCTTGTCATCGACAAGCAGAACGTGTTGAGTGCTTTCAGTAGATGACCACTCCGGGGGACGGTAGCCAGACTCATGACGCCACTGACTGA
>JBBRZB010000007.1:0-36794 GCA_038237095.1 Saccharimonadales bacterium (SeqCode)
AGCCGTAGAAGTCTGTCGTGAAGCCGCTTCACGCTTCTTAGTTAACTTATCTGCTGAGCAGACACCGACGTTATTGAAATAGTTTAAATATCTAACTACTATTCTATGCGTAAAGCTTCTAAATTACACCCCCGTGGTGTAAGATATAAACAAATAAGCATTACCGAGAATAATGAACAAAAAGTTTAAATTTTACTCAGTTATCGGCATTTCCACCTTCATGGTAATCACGTGGGCTGCTATATTCTTTTCTCACACCGTCGAACAACAGATAAATTACTACTGGCAAGTCGGCATGGGGTTATCAGCTTTGTATTTCTCGATCATCGGTATCATGACCGCCGCGAAGTGGAATTGGCTTAAGAGCGGTGTTGGTCGTGGCGTATTTTTCATTTCATTAGGCACGCTCATGTGGTCAATCGGGCAACTCGGCTGGTCGTATTATCTATTTACCGATCCATCAACCCAATCACCGCCATCACACCTGCTGGACATCGTTGACATTAGTGCTATTCCACTCTGGTTCACTGGGGTACTAATGCTCTCCAAGGCCACCGGCGCGCGATATGGTCTCAGAAAAGTTAAGGGTCAAATACTAGTTGTAGTCGTCTCGATAATTATGATCTCTTTATCGTATTACTTCCTCGTGGTCGTTGCCCGTGGCGGTACGGCCTATTTCGCGCAACCGTTTTGGAAAGAATTCTTTGACCTCGGCTACTCAGTGGGCGACGCGGTAATCGCTACTATCGCAATTGTTATTTTTGCATTGTCTTGGAAGGTACTTGGTGGCCGGTTCAAACTTCCTATATCTATCATTCTTGCTGGCTTCATACTCCTTTATTTTGCCGATTTCGCATTCTCTTATATGGATGGCCGGGGCGAGTACTATAACGGCGATGTTGTTGATCTGTTATATATGCTAACAATTGCTGCGTTTGGTTTGGGTGTAAACATGCTTGATCCTAGCAACTTGCATAGCGTCAAACCTCCGTCACCTGTACCAATTGACCACACTGCACTACCTTTAGAGCAGCCGGCTGCTCTAACCGTACCCGTACCTGTTTCGTCAGTTCCCCCAGAATCATCAACCCTAACCAAGGAGTCTCTCTAATGGATCCGCAGACCCCTTCATGGCAGCCACCCGTGGTTGAACCACCACAACAACCCGCCGAACCGGTGCAACCACAAACATTCAGTCCTGTGTCGCAACCACTTGGTACTCCTTCACCAGACGTATCACAGCCCGCGCTGCCAGTAGAACCGATGCAACAACCAACTAACAGTTTCGAACAACCGTTGCAGCAGCTTTCACAAGCTATTCCCATTGCCGATCCTCAGCAGGCGGTTCCTCCAGCCCAACCTGAGCCAGTTGCTCCCGAACAGCCAGCCCCCTCACTCTACGAGCAAACTGAACCACAGCTCACCACCCCAACTCAGACTGACCAGCCAGTTCCAGCCTTCGAGAACATCTACACCGAAATCTGTAGTCAGATCATCAAAGAGCAGGGACGTATCATTGGTATGAACCTCGCACTCGAACAAGCCCAAAACGTCCAAGGCTTAAGCGTTGACCCCGTGAGCCTACATTGCACCGTAGAAGGTGACGGTAGCAAAGTTATCAATGACCTTATTGAAAAATACAGTGACTTCTTTGGCCATGCAGCCGTAGAAGTCTGTCGTGAAGCCGCTTCACGCTTCTTAGTTAACTTATCTGCTGAGCAGACACCGACGTTATTGCAGTAACGTAAGTACGTAAAGGATAGTGCAAGTGCAAAACGCATCGCCAATAACCAAAGAACCCAGCATTAAATCTGCTGGACCTCAGGCGGTATCAATTCTCAAGGGCGAGTTTGAGCACATCGCTCAACAGATGTACTCTCAAAACTTGGCGCTGGCACAGACTAACCGAACCTTATCAATTTTGCGCGCCATTGATCTACTTATTATCGAGGCCTCCCGTGATTTGCCACAGTTGAGCACTGATGTGGCTAAGTCGATTATTGAAGCTTCTTCGTACGCCCTCGTGATTATTTATGCCTTGAATCAGCACGGTGTAGATTATTTGCAATTCCAAGGACTGGCACACAATATTACCGATAATCATGAGGGACTGCAGATTAGCCGTCTTGAGCTGCTTAAAAAACTTCACATTCCGGTACAAGGAGACTGGATAAATAGTAAAAAACGCAATCTTATTATCAATTTAAAGAACAATGACGAATTGAACGATATTGCGTTGTTTGACGCCGATTCTCGTAAAGTTCTCGATATGCTAACTAAAGAATACGGCCTGCAATCCTTGTATTTAACGAAACTTAAAGCTCGTGATGCCGTAACGGGCGTAATGGCTGTAGGCGTCAAAGATTCAATGCCAAAAATTGACGATATTGAGCTTATCGAACGGGTGAGCGAACCAGCTGGAATTGCGCTTGATAACCGCCTGCTTTATGAAGAGAACATCCGAGTTGTTAATCAACTACAAAAAACAAATGAACAGTTGAAAGAAATCGATGCTTCCAAAGATGAATTCATTAGCATGGCTTCGCACCAGTTGAGAACGCCGTTGACTAGCATGAAAGGCTACGTCAGCATGGTGCTCGATGGCGATGTCGGCCCTGTATCGGACGCTCAGCGCGGTATGCTCGAGCAAGCGTTTGATAGTTCTCAGCGCATGGTTTACCTAATTGCTGATCTGCTAAACGTATCACGTCTACGTACTGGTAAGTTCGTGATTATGACCAAAGAAACTAATTTGGCGCAGGTCGTTGACGATGAGCTCAAACAACTGCAAACGACTGCCAAAGCCCGAAACGTTACGTTCAACTTCGTTAAACCAAACGACTTCCCGATATTACTGCTCGATGAAACCAAGATTCGCCAGGTGGTTATGAATTTCCTAGACAATGCGCTGTATTACACCCCGGGTGGTGGCTATGTTAACGTTGAGCTGTCGGCAAATGACGAAAGTGTAAGCTACACGGTGACTGACAGTGGTTTGGGTGTGCCGAAGGCTGAACAAAAGAACCTGTTTACTAAGTTTTACCGTGCCCAAAATGCTCAAAAAATGCGTCCTGATGGTACTGGACTAGGGCTCTACATGGCGCGTAAAGTCATTGTGTCACACGGTGGAGCGATATTATTCCAGAGTGAAGAGGGCAAGGGCAGTACCTTTGGTTTCCGATTCCCCCGTGCCAAAGTCAGCCTCCCCAATAAATAACCTTGCCGTAGACAAACGTCTTGCATCGTCTTACGGCCTGCCGACAGGGAATTGCTTAACCAGTTTTTCTTCAGTCTGGAAATATCCAATGCTTCTAACGGAGCATGCACTATTATCGACTTTGGGCTGAGCTTAATTAAGGGCTGAGATTACAATCGTAGAAATGGCAAAGTGCTGTTGTTTAAATGGCCCCGTTATGCTATAATTACAGATATGAAAGCCTGGCGCTTGCTTACAAAGCGCCTTTTTAATTGCCATGAGCCTACAAGATCCAACCAAGATTCGAAATATTGCCATTATTGCCCACGTTGACCACGGCAAGACTACTTTGGTTGACGGCCTGCTTAAGCAATCACAAACCTTCCGCGATAACCAAGCCGAAATGAGCCAAACCCTCATTATGGACAGTGGTGACCAAGAGCGCGAGCGCGGCATTACAATTACTGCCAAGATTACCGCCGTACAGCATGATGATTACCGGATTAACATCATCGACACCCCTGGACACGCTGATTTTTCTGGTGAAGTTGAGCGCACGCTTAATATGGCAGATGGTTGTTTGCTGATCGTTGACGCCCAAGAAGGCCCAATGCCTCAAACCAAGTTCGTACTTGGCAAAGCGTTAGCCGCTGAGCTTAAGCCGATCGTCATTATCAACAAAATTGACAAAGTCGGTAGCCGTATTGCTGAAGTAGAAGACGAACTGGCTGATTTATTCCTAGAACTGGCAGTTCACGAAGACCAATTGCATTATCCTGTCTACTACGCGATCGGTCGATCCGGCAAAGCTTGGGCAACCCCACCTACTGACGCTGAAAATGATGCCAGTGACCTCGCAATCATCTTCGATGCCATAGTCGAGCACGTTCCTGCGCCAAAAGTAGAAATTGATAAGCCATTTCAGATGCTTGTAACAGCTCTGGCGAGTGACACGTTTAAGGGCAAGTACGCCATTGGCCGTATCACCCGTGGTTCTGTTAAAGTTGGTGACCAAATAACGCTTTGTAAAAAAGAGGGTACGTTTAGTAAAGCCAAAGTCGAAAACGTGTTTATGAGTCGTGGCGTTAGCCGTTTCGAAGTTCCCGGTGGAGTCGCTGGTGACATCGTACAGCTGACTGGTATTGCCGATGCGCAAATTGGTGAAACGATCGCGGATGCTACAGAACCAGAAGCGCTACCAATTATTGAGGTCGAAGCCCCAACTTTGCGTATCTATCTCGGCCCAAACACCTCGCCATTCAAGGGTGAAGAAGGTGAATTTAGTACCTCTCGCCAAATCTCCGATCGCTTGCAAAAAGAGCTTGAGACGAACGTTGGCCTTCGCGTGGAAGACGATGGCATTGGTTTTACTGTGTCGGGACGTGGTGAACTTCACCTTGGGGTTTTGATTGAAACGATGCGCCGTGAAGGTTATGAATTTGAAGTTGGCCGCCCTCAGGTCGTTACCCACGAAGAAGACGGCAAAACTGTCGAGCCAATTGAAGAAGTCATTATTGAAGTACCAGCCGAACACGTCGGTACAGTCCAGATGGAGCTCGGCAAGCGCCGCGCTACGCTGAAAGAACAGTTTGCTAGCCCTAAAGGTGTCACCAAGCTGGTGTACGAAATGCCAACCCGTGCGCTCCTCGGAATGCGCAATATCCTGTTGACCAACACCAAGGGTACGATTGTCATGAACTCGCTCACTATTGGCTACGAACCACAAACAGCCGGTCTCGAGCAGCTTCGAAACGGTGTGCTGATTTCCTACGAAGCTGGTGTGACTACACCATACGCCCTCCAAAACGCTGAAGCACGTGGTACCACCTTTGTTGGCCCTGCCGAAAAAGTCTATGCGGGCCAGATTATTGGTCTCAATACTCGCCAAGAAGATATGGAAATTAATGTCTGTAAAGCCAAACATCTAACCAATATGCGAAGCTCATCTAGCGATGGCGTGGTGCAACTAGTTCCACCTGTCATTTTCAGTCTCGAACAGTGTCTCGACTTTATTGAAAATGACGAACTTTTAGAGGTAACGCCAAAGGCCCTCCGACTTCGTAAGCGTGAACTAGACCCTAACAAGCGCAAACGCGCCGCCAAGTAAGTTTCGTTAGCCTTGTTCTTCCATTCGAAGCTGCTCAGTTACGAGCATATAGTTTAAAAACGCATCATCGTTGGCACATGTCCGTATCATATATCCGGCTATTTCTTCTTGGATTGGTGCGTGAGTAGGGCACTCGGCGCTATAGGTTGCGCGAATACCTACCATATCCTCAATAACGCCATCGTATAGCTTTACAGCCTCTACCGATTCGTCCTGAGCAATTCGCGCTAGATCGTCGTTATTTGAGTATGTACCAGTTTGCAAATCTGGGTCTTGAGCTACTTCATCACGAAACGCACAGGCCCGATCCCGACTATTTTTCATGATCTGGATATCGGTGTCGAGCATTTTCATAAAAGGACAGCCCTCGCAACCGCTAACTTCACTTTGTGCCATAGGTGCATAACTATACAATGCTTATAGTACATAACCAAGAGCAGTGACAGCTTATAAAAAATGCTCTCCAGCAAGAGAGCACAGTTTATGTAAAAGGTTCGTGTCTGTCAGTCGCTTCAGCCCCGAATAATTTCAGAGCTGAAGAAACTGGCAGACAAGCATGTTAATAAGGTTCGTATTCATCCCAGTGCATAGCTAGTTTCACAGCACCCTCCTATAGTGTGGTTTTGGCTTATGTTCGGCCCACACCATACCGGCGCCCCACGGTGCCCAGAACGCTCCAAATAACTCAAACAGGTAAAGAAATCGCAATCTCGTTCTTTGGTTCCATAGCATCTGCCCCTCCTTACGGTGGATGGTAACGCTTTAGCGGCCTGCCCACTGCACCTAGTAGTGTAGGCCTTGAAAGAGTTTGTGTCTGTGACAGCTGGCACAGGTTCGGGTTGATAATACCAAAAACTGGGTTATGATTGGACTATGGCTATACATGTTGGTTATGTTCCCGCTGGTTACAAAAAGCAATTTATGCTCGCACCCGTCCCAGAATGGGAAACACGGGCGTTACTTGATCACACCACTGAGCCGCCACGAGTGGTGTATATAGAATGCTTCGGGGACGATACGGGCGCGCGCGTTTACGCCTTTGAAGATACAGAATTCTCTGGCCAATTGGACCAACGATTTCGTCGCATTAGAAAACACAATATAATTCCCGAGAACCTCGTAGCACAAATTTTGCCTCAAGATCACTACGAGCAACCATTTACCGTTGATGGCAACCTCACTGGACGCTTAGTTCTGACGCACGTTATAGAGGAGCCCACTCTAGTAGAACAGTTAAACGTGCTCGAATTTAGACAGCCAAAAGGCTAGGCATTCTAATCATAATTGTGTTTCAAATATCATCGTTGCCAGGTGTGCCTTCATCCGGATCCATACTGCGCTCCTTCATATGCAGTTAACAATCATGCTCTGAGCTAGCTGTAGTAATCAAATGATAATCGAGTACGCGTCAAACGTCAGTTGATTTCTTTACATGCCCAACGAGGCTCAGTGTAAGAAAATTACTTGTAAAGAGTATATTCACCTCCTATCATGTACTGATTGAGCGAGGTGCTAAGTATGGCAAATCTACCAGAAATGCGACGTGTCATTAGATTGAGCCGAGCAGAAGGAATCAGCTCAATTGATTTCGACCCACCACTTTCTGAAAGAGAGTTCGCAGGGCTCCCAATCCCACACTTGCGAGAACTGAACATCGTTCAAACAAACGTTTACTCCATGCTGATGCGCAACCGTAAAATTTGGCAGGTCGGATTCTTGGACTACAAATATTACCTTGATACTGAAGATTTACAGCTCTATGCCAAGCAAGTCGAGGGCTATCTAGGCAACCGTGTGCTCGATACTACGGTGTATGACGGGACGCGTATATCTCCTACACCACTTGTGGATGTAGAGTACAATATAGAGACATAGCATAAGCAAAATTAACACAGCTAGTGCTTGCAAATTTAGTCAAATTACTGCATTATATGTATTAGAAGAGAGCTGTAGTATGCCAGATCAATTCCCAAATGGTCCATTGAACAATCCTGAGTTGCCGTCCGGTTTAGCCGCCCGGCAACAACGTCAGGCTGAGTACGATGCGATCCATGCGCAACAAGCAAAATGGCGCGAGCTCTTCAGCCGAGCTGGGAAAATCGCGCGCATAGCATTGGAGTTTGGCGTAACGGAAAACGTAGCTCTGGTCGATGAATTCACCACTCCTAGGTCGGGCAAAACTCCCGCCAAAATTTATGACAAAGGAACTTTGGGCTGGAAAATTGTCAGTGACCAGAGCGGATACGATACTGATGACCTTCCACCTAAAAATGCCGCCAATTTAAGTATCGACGAAGATCTCATCAGTCCACACCGGGGAATCCTTATATCGAACACGGGTGGTCTAGCTATCTTTAATGCTGCCGGTCGGAGCGGCTTAGACACCAGTGTCAATTTTGTATATAACAACCCCTCAAGTGTCCTGTATCGCGCACCGCACAGCTCAGTGGTACCTTTGGATATATTTACGATGCCACCACATGAATCGCAGATATTTAGACTAAAGAAAGTCGATCCAATCGGCGGGCAAGTCAGTTTTGGCCTTGGTGCCATCGAAGCCGGCATGAACGAGTTCGTCATTAGACACCAAATTGACGCATAAACGTACCTAACTTGTAATTTCAGTCAAAAAAAGTGATAATTGCCCTCATAAAAGGAGCAATTCGTCATGTCCGAACCAGCTTCAACCAGCCCGAGCCCTGGAGAACCAGAGTTCTTTGGCGCAATCCCAGACATAAGTATTGATTATAAACGTCGCGCAGCTTTCGATGTTTGGTCCGAGCAGGGGTGGAGGAGGCTTCTAGTCAGTTGCCGTGGTTTAGCCCGTCTGGCAATGGCAGCAGAGGTGCCAACAAATATTGTGATCCGTGACCTATACTCACTTGATGAAAAGGGTAGACAAACTAGGGAAAAAGGACTGGTGCGCCTGGAAGGGTGGCGACTGATTACTATGAGTGAGGGCTTAGATGACCTTGATCATCGCCCCGAGCCAGTCCAGCCTAACGAGCTACACGAGGGCCTTTTACTTACCACCAAAGGCACGCTTGCGTTGTATGCTGCTTCAACCTTGCAAAAAGATGGTAAAAGCTTGCTGCACTTTAATTACAGTGCCACAGACAGCTTATACAAAGTACCAGAGGATGTTGCGCTAGAACTCAGCCCGATACGCTACCCAAAACCAGATTCACCAGTCCATTTGCTGCACTTCATATTAGATGGCGAACAAGCTTACGCTTACAGTCGCTCGGCAATTCTAGCCAGTATTGCCCAATTCGCCCAAGATAACGATCTCACCACCTTTTCTTAGCGTCTACGTCGGTACAATTGACTGAGTTAACAAAAAGCTCGAGTCCGTCTCGCGAAGTCAAAATAAAAAGGCACTTATCCACAGCTAAAAGCTTAAGCATGTTATGTAATGAAAATAATATGTTGACAAGTTTTTGGTGGGGAGTATAGTTGTAGGTAAGTTGCTGTGAGGTGACCCAGTGAGCTAGCCAGCAATGGTTGGCAAGCGAGCAGAAGGAGCCCGTCAAACGGCTCCTTTTGTTTTGTCTTTAAACTACTTTTACTGCTTTTCGCGGCGGATCTAGAGAGCATACACCGATACTAAAAACCGTGATTGTTGCAACGTACAGCAGATCAGACCAATGACCATTAAAGTATTGCCCACGTATGTCGTAATATGAATACGCAAAATCAGATAAGAATAGCAGCACAAAGCCCATCGCTACGGCGAGTATTGGTAATCGAAACCTTCCACCAATTAATCTCCATGATAAACCAACGATGGCTACGGCGATAACTAAGTTAATGGCGTCTAATACGGGTAGTTCTAGCACATAGAGCCCTCTCCAGAACGACACGTTAGAGAAAAACGAACTAATCCCACTGCCAGTATGAGCAATAACTGTTACCGTCACGGCAATCATGATGAGTGACCACATTGCCACCAATAACTTGGCGCTGGTTTTGCTAAATACAAATTTGGCTCCAGTAACTGTCGACAGCTTACTCATCCCGTAGATAATGAGCGGTAACATAAACAAATAGATGATGTCGAGTGGTGCCAGATTTGAGTTGAGGGGAACCTGGGTTGAAGTTCCGTGTAATAGGGCATAAGTCCAAAGAATTTGACCGACTCCCCAAGACAGGATGCCAGCAGACAGGAAAAAGACGCCTTTGCCTACATCACTCCTAAGCCAGCTCCAATGCCGGGATGTCGCGAGTCCAAAACAACCACCGAGCAGTGCTGTTGCAGCCAACAAACTTTGCCACCAGTAGTTAACGGGTTGATTCTTGGTGTCTGTGATGGCGAACGCGAGCCAGCCAAGCGAGAGCAAGATGCCGAGGACTAAGAGTATTACAATTTTTAGTTTTTTTGTCATAACGTATGCAATAAATTCTACTACTACGCTACAGGATTCATACCGTTAATGCTAGTGCTTATTGTATTTGATGATAAGAGGGTAGTGTAAACTTAAGGGGTATGACAGCGCGAACACATGACGTGGCAGCTATCACTGCCTTGGGCGTAGTGTTATTGACCATGCCGTTGCCGACTATGTCACTGGGGACGGCTATATTGTGCGTGCTCGCTAACTTGATCGGTGGGATTACACCGGATATTGACCAGCCCACGGCGCCCTTCTGGCGGAATTTGCCAATCGGCAAGTATTTTGGTCGAATATTTGATGATTTAACGGGTGGTCACCGCTTCTTGACGCATTCTATTTTGGGACTAGTACTCTTTGGTTTTGCGGCGCATTGGTTATTGCTATTTGTAGGGCCAATTATGCCGCACGTAAATAGCGGCTACGTGTGGTGGTCATTTATGATTGGTATGTTGAGCCATTTGTTTATGGATACGCTGACCAAAGAAGGCGTGCCATGGCTGCTGCCGATCCCTATAAAATTGGGTTTCCCGCCTGTTAAAAGATTGCGTATTACTACTGGTAAAGCCCTGGAAACATTTGGCGTCCTGCCACTCTTGATTGTGTTTAATATCTACTGGTATATCAACAACTATCAAGAGTTCTTAGACTTCATCAAGCACCACATCACGTAAGACTATGGATGACGTAAGAGCATAAGTGGTTTACAATAGAGCGTTGATGGCGACTAAAAAAAGTTTTTCTGATAAGTTTTGGCACGACAAACACGGCAAGTTCGTGGTAGCGCAAAAACCAAACGTCTTTTTGTGGATTTGGATCGCCGGATTTTTACTCAGCATCATTTCTCAGACCAATACCGTGATTCGTGATATTAGTTGGATCGCCGGTATCTCGATTATCATCTGGGCAATTTTGGAGATTGGTTGGGGCGTGAACTATTTCCGCCGTTTACTCGGCTTGAGCGTATTGCTTCTGATTATCTCAAGCCGTTTTTTGTTTTAATTTAGCACGATCCGTTTCGTCTTCGATTTCATGGCCCAAAATCTCTTCGATTAGATCCTCAATTGTAATCACGCCGATGATTTCATCATCCTTCTCAACCGGCATTAAATGTGTCCCAGCGGCAATAAATTTGCGGAAGGTGGTATCGAGCGCAGTCATACTGCCGATCGGATTAACGGGGTGAAGTTGTAAATCGGCCACGTGCATGACACGCTCGTCAAAATCAATATCGACAAGATTCTTCATCAGGACGACGCCGTGGCAACGGGTGAGCCCATAATCGAATACCGGAATACGGCTGAAACCTTTAGCTTTTAATTCGTCGATACGTTCTCCGGTGAGCTCCATATCGAGCGTCAGCCAGTAAGTGTGTCGAATATCGGTCATGATGTCGCGCACCCGCATTTCACTAAGACGTAGCGCTCCACGCATAATCACTACTTCGTCTTCATCAAGTTCGCTGCTGTCGTTTGTAAGGTGCTCGCTGATGAGCAGACCGAGCTCGTGACGCGTTTGGAGCTTAGAACGACTACGAGGGAAGAGTTTGTCTAATAACAGCTGTAAGGGCTTGCTGACGGGGTAAGTGAGGTAGGTCATACCGCGCAGAACTGGCGCGAACGCGCTTGACCAGCCGAGCGGGTTCTTGGCAAATAGGGCCTGTGGAATAATTTCACCAAAGATCACGATGATAAGCGTGCTGATTAAACCGGCCACAATGCCTATAAAATACTGGTCCAGAACGAGTGAGCTTGCGGACACAGCTGCGACATTGGTCAACAAGATACTGGCGAGCGTCAGGTGCGTATTGCGGCGTAAGGGAAGGACGCGCTTGGCTTGGCGGCTGCCGAGCTTGGCTTTGCGACGCAGATCGCTTAAATCAAGCGACATAATAGCGATGTTTAAACCTGAACAGATGGCCGAAACAACCACCAAAAGCAGCACTTCAATAACTACAACTTCAATCGCCGTATGATGCATTGTTACAGGTTGCCTTGTGCGCCCATTTGGATCGAGAATTTATACATGAATATAGTGTTAGAGTATAGGGTTTTATGCTTATGTTTGCAAGTATATTTACCGCTGTTAAACAGGGAACAATGTGACGAATATCGCACTTGCGTTTTACCAAATCCAGGCATAAGCTGGTATATAGGAAGTGTGAGGCTTCCTACCGAACCGGCCGATATTTCGCGCCGGTTCTTTAGGTTATAATCGAGGCTATAACGGGAGAAGCGAGCATGGATGCGAGTAAACAAATTGACGAGTTGATTGCCAAGTTGACTGACTGGCGCGGGCCACTGCTTACCGAGCTTCGGACGTTAATTAATAGCGTTGAGCCCAAACTGACTGAGAATATGAAATGGGGCACCGCAGTGTGGTCGAATAAGCGTAATGTCTGTGCTGTGGCGGCGTTCAAAGATCACGTTAAAATAAACTTTTTTGCAGGTGCCTCACTGGCTGATCCAGATGGTTTATTCAATAGTGGCCTTAATGCCAAAATAACTCGCTCAATTGATCTTTTTGAAGACCAAACCATTAATCACCGAGCGTTTGTCGCCTTGGTCCAGCGCGCTGCTACTGCGTAGATAGTTGCAATAACGGGGCGTAGTTCCTACACTCTATAGTAATGGCTCCTGTAATTCTCGCTTTTCTAACCTTTGTATCCACCCTCGCGGGCGGTCTTGTGGGCCTTAAAAACCGTGACAGTATGCATCGTTTTCTCGGCTTTACCGCTGGTGTATTGCTCGGTGTCGTGGCATTCGACCTCTTGCCAGAAATTTTTCACCTATTGTCTACCAGCAAAAAAGAAGCTACCGGTGCGATGATCGCCCTCGTATGTGGCTTCCTGCTGTTTCACATCATTGAAAAATCAATCCTAATTCACCATAGCCAAGAGTCGGATTATGAAGTGCACCACCATCCGCAAGTTGGAGTTGCGAGTGCTCTAGCGCTCAGTGGCCACAGTTTCCTTGATGGTGTTGGTATTGGGCTTGGTTTTCAAGTCAGCTCAACGGTTGGGGTAGCCGTAGCGATTGCCGTTATCGCTCATGATTTCACCGATGGTCTTAATACAGTTAACTTGATGTTACTTAACAACAATAAGTCGCTGAAATCATTTATGTTTTTGCTGCTTGATGCTATTGCGCCGGTGCTGGGTGTGCTGAGCACACGCCTGTTTCACGTATCGGATGCAGTGCTGGTACTCTACCTCGGGTTTTTCGCCGGTTTCTTGCTTTACATCGGCGCCAGCGAAATCTTACCCGAAGCTCACAGCAAACACTCATCGTTCCGAACCATGGGGGCCACTATCTTAGGAGTGGTCTTTATGTTCGTCGTGACGCGGTTTGTCTAAACGCTAAAAACAGCAGCTTCGTTGGCGGCTAGCATGACTTTGTAATCGGTTTGAGTGTCTAACTTACTGCTCGGGTTGGAAGAGACTAGCAATGGTCCTAACGCAACATCTGACTTACAGGTAACAGCCTTTTTCGTAAAGTTTACGAGCACGATTACTGATTCGTCGGCAAGTTGACGACGATAACCAAGCACCGCTTTGTTACCTGTCTCGAAAACTTCAATCGAACCATGGCGCAAGGCCTGCGATTCATTGCGCAGTTTGCCGAGCGCGCGATACAGAGACAGGAAAGAAGCTGGATCGGTCAGCTCTGTCTGGACATTGTGGGTTTTGTAGCTTTCGGCGACAGGTAACCATGTACTGTCAGCTTCAGTAAAGCCAGCGTTTTTATCAGCAGACCATTGCATTGGTGTACGCTCGGGATCGCGACCGGAACCACCTTCTGCACCTGGATCTTGAACGAAACTTGGTGGGATAGCTCCGTCTTGCATGCCAATTTCTTCACCGTTGTAGATGAAAGCCATGCCTGGTAAGGTCAGGAGCATAATTGCGATAGAGCGGGCAATTGATTCGCCGTATCGGGTTACTAAGCGTGTCTGATCGTGATTGCCAAACGCATAGCTAGCAACACACTGTGGGTCAAATTCATTGAGCGCATGATGAAAGGTTTTCAAGAAGTCTCGCCAAG
Organism: Saccharimonadales bacterium (SeqCode); assembly: GCA_038237095.1. GTDB lineage: Bacteria > Patescibacteriota > Saccharimonadia > Saccharimonadales > UBA4665 > JAJXTN01. The sequence goes on from JBBRZB010000007.1 coordinate 13,738, forward strand.
CGGGTGCATCCCACGGCAAGCTGAAGCCTTCAAAATTAAAAGGCGCAGCGACACTCGGGTCCATACCTTCGTAAAATGCTAGATACTCTTCAACGTGCTGCTCAGTGTTGGGGTAAGCCTCAGTTACCATGAAGCGATGGTCGTGGCTGTATTGCTCCTCTTTGAGGACAGATGCCATTTCCGATAAGTATGCGTACATCTGCGGCCAATTGTGGTCGTTGGTATGAAGTAGTGCCAAATAACGCCAGTCACGTCCTTCAACATACTCGGGATTCACAGCCTCATCCTTTAAAAGCGGATCTTTGCCCATAAATTGCACGGCATCAACGCGGAAACCATCAACTCCTTCATCCAGCCAGAAGCGCATTGCGTCTTTAATAGCTTCCCGCACTTCGCTGTTTGACCAATTCAAGTCTGGTTGACGGACATCAAAACTGTGCAGGTAAAATTGTTGCCTGCCCGGAACCCATTCCCAAGCCGAACCACCAGTAAGTAGTTCAATCCAGTTATTGGGTGGAATTGGCGTCCCGTTGGGCTCGAATCCTTTTGGGTCACGCCATATGTACCAATCTGAATAAGGATCTTCTGGTGACTGTCGGGATTGGCGGAACCATTCGTGCTCATCTGAAGTGTGATTGGGTACCAAATCGACCATGATTTTAATACCGCGCATGTGAGCGTCACGTACCAAAGTTTTAAAATCGTCTAGATTGCCAAAAATTGGGTCAACGTCGCAGTAATCTGCCACATCGTAGCCAAAATCTGCCATTGGTGACGGATAAAACGGCGAAAGCCAGATCGCATTAACGCCTAAATCTTTCAAATAGTCGAGTTTCTGAATCACACCACTAAGGTCGCCGATGCCGTCGGCATTCGAGTCGTAAAAACTTCGTGGGTAGACTTGATACACGATTGCGCCTTCAGGCCAACGGTCGGTTATGGTTGATTCAGTGGTGGTTGGTTTTTGATTCATAACTCTACTATACCGCACGGGCTTATTGTAATAATGTATGTGCTCGCTATAGGACGAAACTGCACGCTGTTTTAGAATAAGAGTATATGGAAATCGCGTTGATTATTGTGGGGGTTATTGCAATCTGCCTGCTCGGGGTAGTAATTGTGCTGCTCATGCGCCGCCCCGCTATTGTCGATGACACCAAAAACTCGTTACTGCTCAAAGAAGATTTACGTGGCTTGAGCGAGGATATCAGTAAGCTCAAAGAGGGTTTGCAAGTACAGCTCAGTGATCGCTTCGACAAAAATCAAGCCATGATGCTAGACACGATGTCCAAGCAGTACACCAGTAGTTCGAAGTTGATTGGTGAGGTCACCGAACGCCTGACGAAACTTGATGAAACTAACAAACGCGTGGTCGATGTAGCCGACGAGCTAAAAATGCTCCAAAACGTGCTCCAAAATCCAAAACAACGCGGCGGTATTGGCGAATTCTATTTGGACACGGTGCTTGGAAACGTCTTGCCGCCAAATGGCTATCAATTACAGTATGCCTTCAAAGACGGTGAGATCGTGGATGCCGTAATCAAGCTCGATAAACAACGCATTTTACCAATTGATAGCAAGTTTACGCTCGAAAACTACAACCGGTTTATCGAGGAAAAAGACAAGGCCCAGAAAGAGATACTGGCCCGTCGATTTAAAGAAGATTTGAAGAAGCGTATCGATGAAACCGCCAAGTACATTCGCCCCAACGAGGACACGCTCGATTATGCCTTCATGTTTATTCCAAGCGAGGCAATCTACTATGACCTACTAGTAAATAAGGTCGGAAGCGCTAATACCAGCTCGCGTGACTTGATTGAATACGCCTTCCGCGACAAGCACGTTATTATCGTGAGCCCGACGACACTGCTGGCGTACTTACAGACCGTACTGCATGGTTTACGCAGTCTAAAGATTGAAGAGCAGGCTAAAGATATCCAAAAACGCGTTGGTGAACTTGGCAAGCACATCGCGGCCCATGAGACATTTATGCAGAAATTAGGCAATAGTCTTGGCACCACCGTCGGCCATTTCAACACGGCCCACAAAGAACTCAAGAAAATCGATAAAGATGTAGTCAAAATCGCTGGGAATGACGAAAGTGTCGAACCGTTACTCATTGATCGACCAAGCCAAGACGAAGATTGATGTATCGTAAATGACTGAACTATTCGCAATACTTGCCGCTGTCATCGTCCTGATCGGTGCGCCGTTTTACCTAATCGATATCCTTAAACACCGCACAAAGCCGCAGCGCACCACTTGGTTCATCTGGTCGGTACAGGGGATTATCGCCTTTATCGCCCAAGTCCAACTTCACGCCCACTGGTCGTTGCTGTTCATCGGATTGAGCGCGACCGGAAACATTGTGGTGTTTACGTTGTCGCTATTTTACGGCGTGGGTGGCTGGAAACGACTTGATATTGCCGCGCTCAGCATCGCACTTGTCGGTGTTATTATCTCGGTCGCGGCTCGCAACCCACTCTTCGCTGTAATTGGCGTGGTGATTGCCGATTTTGCAGGCGTGGTGCCCACACTAAAAAAGGTGTATCTTGATCCCTCGAGCGAGACCACTATTACCTGGATTGCTTTAACGCTCGCCTCAGGTTTTACGGTCCTAGCTGTCGGCAGTCTAAACGGCCAACTACTGTTATACCCAATTTACTTGACACTCGCTAACGGCGCTGTCTTAATCACGCAACAGCTCGGCAAAGCCACGCATCATAGTCGCTAGTTTTTAGATAGGTCGATAGCAAGAGCGGCGGTCCAGCTAAAGTTAGGGCTGCCTAAAGGATCACCGGTCAGTGGATCGAAGTATTCATAGCAGCCTGAACGTTGCACGAGCTCAAGCGAGCTCTCGGTTAGCGCGGCAGCATGGTCATGGAAACCGTAACGTTTCAAACCGTCAATGATTAGCCAGTTCGTGTTGAGCCAAGTCGGCCCTTGCCAGTAGCGTTTGGCATCAAAAAACGAAGAGTTGAGTGGCGCGCTCGGCACGGGATAAGCTGGTCCGAATTCATGCTCGTTTTCGAGCTGTCGCACCAACGCTTCGGCGCGCTCTTGCGATATCACGCCGCTATACAAGGGCAAAAGCGACGCGATGCTCGATTCCTTAATGAGATTATGCGTTACGAAATCGCGCGAAAAATAACTTTGGGCGTAGGGATCCCACAAATTATCAAGTGCTTTCTCGGCTCGTTTCATACTTTTATCTAGTTCCGCAGGAATCGGTTCGCGAATCGCCTTCGCAATGTCTCGTAGCTGGAAATTGGCCCGCAGAAGGATGCTGTTAAACGCTAAGTCTTCAATCGCGAACATGGAGTGGCTAAGGATTTTGTCGATGTCGTACGCTTTGCGTCGTAGGCGACGTTGCACGTCAAAGAGCGCCATTGCTTCCACATTGTCAAAACGCTGATCAACAGGAATGATACGGGTATCACGACGGAATAATGACAAAAGCCGTTCAAGCCTAGTCTTTTCCAAGAAACGTACCCAGCCTGGTAGTAAGTGCCCATGGAGCTCACTCATCCAAGGCGGCGTGTTGTCTAAGCCAGTTTCCCACGGGTGAATCTGAAGCGTTAGCCCCTCAGAATGCGGGTCACGCTCCTCATAGAGCCACTGGTGATAGCTAAGTAATGACGGCCAGACCATCCGATACCAACGATGTCGCTCGCCAACTTTGAGCTTAGCGCCAATTTGAACAATGGCCTCAGCTAACATCGGTGGTTGTGTCACGCCACTCGTAGCAACGTTTGTCGGCGCGTTGGGATTAAGCCAGCTACGCCAAATATTGCGGTCACGAGCATAGGCTTTCCCTTCAGCGAAAATCATATTAGGTAGCATGCCATTGGACCACTGGCCACGGAGCAGCGACAAGATTTCGATTTTGGCACGTTCGATGTCGAGATGGCGTAAGCCGATAGCTATAAAACAACTATCCCATAGCCATTGGTGTGGGTAGAGCTCGTGCGCCGGTTGAGTGTAACTACCACGATCGTTCATTTTGAGCACAGCATTAGCTTGCGCAATCATATCAGTGGTGTCGCTCATGCTTAGTAGTATAGCTAAAAATTGACGAAAGTATGTAAAGTTAATATAATATATATAACTATATGGCAACGTTTGAAACGAAAAAACAACTAGAGCTTGCTGCTGGAGCTGCAGCTGTTTTAGCCGGAGCTGCCGCCGTCGCGGCTGTAACGTATTATCGCATGAGGCCGCTTCATGACAGTACAATACTAGAAAACCCAAAACTAACAGATGATAAACGTGTGCGCCTGAACTTAGTCGCGGCATATGTTTTGCTTGGTACATACGTTGAACGTAACGATGTTGTCGATGCACTGGGCATAACGAAACACCATGCCAGCCAGTCGCTTAGTTATCTTAAGGAAAGTGACTTGATTATGCGTGCTAGAACTGTATTTGCTGACGGCAGCGTTGTTCGCCACTACCAAGCAACCGAGACTTTAGCCACTGCGGCGTCTGAAGACGGCTTGAAACACTTTGATTTGGTAGACAGTATCGACAGATTGGTATTTGGTGAGACCTTTAGCGAAAATTCGTAAAACTGATGGGGAACGCGAGATCTTGAGCGCGCAGTAATTGCATAATAGCTTGCAGGTCATCTTTGCTGTTGCTGGTTACGCGGACGGTTTCACCCTGAATTTGCGTTTTGGCCTTAGGGAAATGCTCGCGAATTAAACTCGTGACTTTTTTAGCTTTTTCTTGATCGAGACCACGCACAAACGGTACTTCTTGCGTGGTTTTTAAATTGCTCGTGACAAGTTCGTGGGAAGTATCAAGTAGCTTTTGGCTCTGATTACGAGCGGCTAACTTTTTTCGAACAATATCCAGAATTGCTTCGATTTGCCAGTCACCGCTACCAGTTAGTTTGAGCCCAGTTTTTTCAGGATTAAGCCATTCAACTTCGGCAGGCGTGCCTTTAAAATCATAGCGTCCGGTTATTTCACGCTGTGTTTGATCGAAGACATTGTTGAGTTCTGCCTTGTCGAATTCACTTTCCACATCAAACGAAAATGTTGCCATATACTTGATATTGTACCGCATGAGTGCCAAAGCCAGATTATTGAATCCTTTCCTTGGCTTATGCTTACAAGAGGGTTACAATGCAAAGTAATGAGTCATGAGGGAGCACCGGCTGTAGCAGCGTTTGATATTGAGCTGGCGACTAACATCCCCGAAATTGATGACAAACCTAAAGATGAGTGCGGTGTTTTCGGTGTCTATGCTCCTGGCGAACCTGTGGCTGGCATCACTTATCAAGCGCTATTAGGCTTACAGCATCGCGGTCAAAGCGGTGCTGGCATCGCCTATCCCGAAGGCAAATATATAGATGGTAGGACAATAATTCGACCAATTAAAAACCTTGGTTTGGTCGCAGAGGCAATTGGCCGAGAAGTCAGACCGCATTACAGGGGTCTTTCCAGCCAGCTCGACGTCAGTACCGCACCAGACTTAGCGATTGGTCACACCCGCTACTGTACCGCAGAAAGCAATGACGTCAATGCTACCCAACCGTTGATTGGAAAAGAGACGAATATCGCTCTTGCGCACAATGGGCATATCGATGGACTCGAAATTGTAGCAGCTCGTTATGATATCGATGTCACCGCGACAGTTAGCGATAGTGATATGTTGACGCAGATTATTGACCAGCGCGCGGCGTTTCATGGTGACTTAGAGGCCAGTTTGGCCGAAGTGTTGCCGCAAGTTAATGGTGCCTACAGCCTCGTCATTACTGATGGAGAACGTGTCATTGCGGCCCGTGACCCCTACGGCTTTCACCCATTAGCGCTTGGTGAATTGTCGGCGGACAGAGGCATAATGGTGGCTTCGGAAGCAGTTGTCTTTAAAGATCTTGGTGCTGATTTTATACGTGATGTGGAGCCTGGTGAAGTAGTGACTATAGACGAACATGGTCTTACTAGTTTCATGATCGATCGTCAGGAAACAACTCAAAATTGCATGTTTGAATATATCTACATTGCTCGACCTGATGGCACTATTGATTCGGTGCCCGTGTATCGAGCCCGCAAGCAACTAGGGCGTTTCTTGGCGGAAGATAATCCGGATATTGCTGCTGATGTGGTGGTACCTGTTCCGCAATCAGGTTTGGCAGCAGCCGCTGGTTTTGCAGAAGTATCTGGTATTCCTCAAGTTGAAGGAATTTTCAAAAACCCGTACGTGGGGCGTAGTTTTATAGAACGGGGTGATAAGCGGCAGGTACTGCTAAACGATAAATTTCGAATGAACGCCGAAGAATTGCGTGGCAAGCGCGTGGCACTCGTGGACGACTCGATTATCAAAGGTAAAACAATGTCCACACTTATTTCGATGCTACGCGAGGCAGGGGCAACTGAAGTTACCGTTCTGTCGTCCGCCCCACCATATATCAATGCCTGCCTGATGGGTATGGACACCCACAATACCAGTCTCCTAATTGCCCGTGATAGAACTGCCGAAGAAGTTGCCGAAGAAATTGGCGCTGACCGTGTGATCTTCAATACTGTCCGCCGAGCCGAGCAAGCGATTCGAGAGTCTGCTAGCGATCCTCGGCTGAGAGCGGCGCTCGGAACGGTGTGCACCGCGTGTGCAACCGGTGAGTATCCTTTTCCGGTGAGTGGTGCGATTGATGTAGCCATGCCACGCATCAGAAGTAAGCTTTTTGCCGATGCTAATTCAGGAGCCTAAATATACAGCACGGGCATCGGCTGATATACTACTACCTAAGATATGAACTACCAAAATTCTCGCGTGGCCGAAACGGCTGAACTGCTCAAAAAGCGTCTGGCTGAATTGCCCAACAAGGCTGATATATTACGCGCTGTCGAGCTAAAAGCGCTTTATGATGAACTAAAAGTTTTACCAAATGAAGAGAAAGCTGTTTTTGGCAAAGAAGTAAATGAGCTGAGATCCGAACTTCAAGGGCTAATTGATGGCGCACAAGCCGAGGCCGCAAGCCTGCCACCAATTGATGTGACCGCGCCATTTGACGTTAATTCTAAGGCTGCGGATCGTCCCAAGCTACTTCCAAGTGATACGGGAAGCCAGCACCCGTTGATGACCGAACTCGCTAGCGTATTAGATATCTTCTACCGCATGGGATTTACGGCCACCGAATCGCGCGAAATCGATGATGATTTTCACATGTTCGGCGCGCTTAACTTCGCCGAGGGTCACCCTGCTCGTGATGACTACGACACTTTTATGACGACGCAGACTGACGCCAACAATAAGGCATTGATAGCGCCAGCTCACACTTCAACTATGCAGCACCGCGTTTTACAGATACACAAAGCCGATTTGGAACACGGCAAACCAATCGCAGTAGTTATTCCTGGTCGTGTGTTTCGTAATGAAGACCTTGACGCTCGACACGAACACACGTTCTACCAGTTGGAGGGAGTTTATGTGGATAAGGGCGTCAACGCTGGCCATCTGATCGCAACGCTCAAAACTTTCTTGCAAGCCTACTACGGCAAAGAGCTAGAAGTTAAAACTCAGCCATTCTACTTCCCATTCACCGAGCCGTCGTTTGAGTTCGCCCTGAGTTGTCCATTCTGTGACAAAAAAGGCTGCAACATCTGTTCGCAAAGTGGCTGGATTGAGTTACTGGGCTGTGGCATGATTCACCCAAACGTTCTGCACGCTGCCGGTATTGATACGAATGTGTACACTGGATTTGCATGGGGGGGTGGTATCGAGCGTCTCGTCATGATGAAATATGGCATTGAAGATATTCGCCACTTCGAATCGGCTCGCCTAGAATTCTTGAGGCAATTCTCATGAAAATTAGTCTAAACGCGATTAAATGGTACGGCTATGACGATCTATTTAAGTTACCGATTGACCAATTGGTTGAGAAAATTGGTGCCCAGCTCGGCGCGCTGGAAGAAGAGCCAGTTAATCTGGGCGCGCACTATGACGGCATTATTGTAGTCAACGTCGTATCGTGTGAAGATCACCCGCAGGCAGACCGATTACATGTTTGCATGATTGATGACGGCGGTGTGGCGACAGATGTACCACGTGACGAAAATGGCTACGTTCAAGTAGTTTGTGGTGCGCCAAACGTGCGTGCTGGTATGACGGTGGCGTGGTTACCACCCGGTTCAACCGTACCGAGCAGCATCGGTAAAGAACCGTTCGTGCTGGAAGCTCGTGAACTCCGCGGCGTAGTGAGCAATGGGATGCTAGCTAGTGCTAGTGAGCTGGCAATCACTGACGATCATAGCGGTATCTTAGAAATTGTTCCGGCTGAAGTCGGCGAAGCAAAGGCTAAACCCGGCACACCGTTTAAACAGCTGTATAACTTAGATGACTACATCCTCGATATTGAAAACAAGATGTTCACGCACCGCCCGGATTGTTTTGGTTTGCTCGGTGTTGGCCGAGAAATTGCCGGTATCCAAGGCATAGCGTTTAAGAGTCCTGATTGGTACCGAGCCGACATCGCTATTCCTGCAGCGACTGAGCAAACACTCACGGTAACTGTTAGTAATGAGCTTCCCGAACAAGCACCACGTTTCGTAGCGGTACCGATGAGCGATGTTACGATCAAGCCAAGCCCAGTATGGCTGCAGAGTATGCTATCTCGGCACGGCGTTCGACCAATTAATAACGTGGTCGACGTGACTAATTACTACATGATTCTGACTGGTCAACCATTGCACGCTTATGACTACGACAAGTTGGTGGCACTGGACGGTGGTAGTGGCGCCAAAATCGTCATACGAAACCCACGCCCAGGTGAGAAAATTAAGCTTTTAAATGGTAAAGAGATCGAACCTCGACGTGAAGCGGTTATGATAGCTAGCGAAAGTCATCTGATTGGGCTGGCTGGTGTTATGGGTGGTTCGGAGACCGAAGTAGATGACAACACAAAGAATATTATTCTGGAATGCGCTAGCTTTGATATGTATTCTATTCGCCGGTCGTCTATGGCGCATGGCTTGTTTACGGATGCGGTAACCCGGTTTAATAAAGGGCAGAGCCCATTGCAAAACAGGGCTGTTGCCGCCAAAGCGATAGCTGAACTCGTTGAGTTAACAGGTGCGAAAGTGGCAGGCCCAGTCGTTGATGAAATCCACTTGCAATCTGTTATTACCGACCGTCAATCGCTGTATCCGGCCGTGCGGGTCCACACCAGCTTTATTAATGATCGACTTGGTCTCGCGCTCAGTTCCGATGAGATGAAAGTATTGCTCCAAAATGTCGAATTTAAGATTGAAGTAAAAGACAATGAACTACTCGTTACGGCTCCATTTTGGCGCACCGATATCGAACTTCGCGAAGATGTAGTCGAAGAAGTCGGGCGTTTATACGGCTTCGATCGATTACCACTGTCGTTACCGAGGCGCGATTTAACGCCAGCCGTCAAAGACATCCAGCTCGAACTCAAAGCAGCCATCCGCCAACGCCTAAGTACAGCTGGTGCCAACGAAGTACTAACCTATACCTTCGTGCATGGAGATTTATTAGAAAAAGTTGGTCAAGACAAGAATCAAGCATTCCAACTGAGCAACGCGCTGAGCCCTGATCTACAGTATTACCGCATGAGTTTGGCGCCTAGCCTATTGGACAAAGTTCATGCCAATATCAAAGCTGGTTACGACGAGTTCGCGTTGTTCGAAATTGGCAAGACGCATGGACTTGAGCATCCAACAGATGACGATGGCCTGCCAAATGAATTCGAATTCACAGCTTTGGTTGTTGCCGCTAACGATAAACTACGTAAGAATGGCGCCGCATACTATCAAGCCCAAAAGTACTTATCAGATCTCTGTGGTGTCGAGCTCGAATTTAAGCCAATTGGCGACGATATGAAGAACTATGCCGTAGTTCAACCGTATGACCTGAACCGTACCGCTTTAGTGAACATCAAGGAAGGCAACTTCCTCGGTATTATTGGCGAATTCAAATCTTCTGTTGCACGGCAGCTCAAACTACCAAAGTATTGCGCGGGTTTTGAAGTGGATACGACCGTACTTGGTGAGGCGCTGCAGAAGCGTATTGCCTACGCGGCTTTGCCGCGCTTCCCCAAGGTCAACCAAGACATAACGCTCAAAGTGAATGCCGAGCTTACATATCAAGAGCTGGATGCGTTTGTGTGGGGCGAACTGTTTAAGTCACGACCCGAAAAAGCTTGGATGAACCTTGGCCCTGTCAGCATTTACCAGCGGGAGGACGACCTAGAGCACAAACAGATTACTCTACGACTGACAATCGCAAGCTATGAGCGGACACTGACTGATAGTGAAGTGAATTCGTTGCTCGACACTGCTGCCCAAGCTGCGCAAACTAAATACGGCGCCGAACGAATATGAAAAAGATCAGTCTAGCACTCGCCGGACTGTTGATAAGCCTAATTATCCCTGCGACCACGAGTGCTGACGTCAACAATTTTTCGGTCACTGACTTCACGGCTACTGAAACGCTAAGCCGTGCCGACCCTCAGGGTGAATTACACGTAGTAGAGCATATAAAAGTGCTCTATACCGATAATAACCATGGCATTCTTCGAGCTATTCCTGATAGTTACAAGGGTCATTCGCTGCAACTCCACATCAACAGCGTAAGCTCAGATACAAGTGCCCCTTCGCAGTACACCACCTACGATTCTGGGAACAACACTGTTCTCAAAATAGGCGATCCCAACCAAACAGTGACCGGCGCTCAAGAGTACAACATCGATTACACGCTCCGCAATGTCATATCGTTTTATCCAGATCACGACGAGCTGTACTGGGATGTCAACGGTGACCAGTGGTCCCAGCCATTTGACGCCGTAAAAGTTAATCTAACGCTGCCGAGTGGTGTAATTCAAAATCGAACACCCGTATGTTATGCGGGGAGCTTTGGAAGCACAGCACAATCCTGCACTATTACGACCACGGACAGCACGGTCAATGCTACGACTACGACAGCACTTCAGCCCAATCAGACTTTGACATACGTGGTTGGTTTTAGCACCGGATTCTTTACGCCAACAACGTGGCACGACACTGTGTCGCAATTTATCGGGGCAGTGCTTGAGTTCTTGGCGCCGATTATTATCATCGGTAGCGGCGCGGCGTATATGTGGTTTAAGCGTGGACGTGACGCCAAGGGAACGGGCATTATCGTGCCACAATATGGCCCACCTGATAACTTGATACCCATGGAAGTTGGAATTATTAATGATTTCAAACTTGAGGGTGTTGAGATTACGGCGACGATTATTGACCTAGCCATTCGGGGATATATTAAAATTATTGAGTCAAAGCAGGTTCGAAAGCTATTAAAAGATAAGCTGACCTACAGCTTGCAGCTCGTCAACGCCGACATATCACAGCTCAATCCACAAGAGATCTCTGTATTATCTGCAATTCTCCCAGACGCCACCGTTGGCACAATAGTTGATATCTCGACGCTTCAACACAAGTTGTACACCTTTACGGATCCACTGCGCAAAGACGTTGAAGCGGGCCTGACCCAGCGTGGCTACTTCCGCGCCAATCCGTTAAAGGCAGGCAAATCGTTGAGCGTTGTGGCTACTATCGGCTTCATCGTAGTCTATGTTTCCTTCAAGGATTTCTTCAAGACAGCTAGTGGCAAAATACTCCCCGTTCTCCTTGGCTTTGGGATTGGCGCCTTAATAGCATTCATCTTCTCTAAATTCATGTCTGCTCGTACTACTCAGGGTGTTGCCGCCGAGGAGCATATCAAAGGACTAAAAATGTATCTGGAAGTTGCCGAAAAGGACCGTCTCGAAAAACTGCAAGGTCCCGACGCGGCCTATGCCGCCAACTCCGCTGAACCGGTGAAGACCGTAGACTTGTTTGAGAAACTCTTGCCTTACGCCATGGTACTTGGTGTTGAAAAACAGTGGGGTGAGCAGTTCCAGGGACTGTATACATCGCCTCCGGGCTGGTACAGCGGCAACTGGACAACCTTCAACGCTGTATATCTGACCTCTCAGCTAAACGCGGGCATTGGATCAGCTTTAAATACCGCGTTTACTCCACCAAGTAATAGCGGCAGTAGCGGCTTTGGCGGTGGCGGCTTTTCGGGCGGTGGCGGAGGTGGCGGTGGCGGAGGAGGCTGGTAAAGCCCCGCTCCAGCACGCTATACTGTAACTAATGAGACAAATCTGGCGGATTATTCGCTTTACGCGACAACTATGGCGTTCGTATATTGCTATTGGTGTTTTGACCATAGTATTAGCGATGATGAGCCAGCTACAGCCGCTCTTCACAAAGGGCGTCATTGATCAGCTCACAAAACTAGTGAGCGGCGGCAACGCAAACGTTACATTGGTAGCAATCTTCGCTGTTGCAATGTTTTTAACAGACCTCGGTCAGACGCTTTTGAGTAACGTTTCGGGCTATATCGGTGATATCTTGAGCGCCAAATTACGGCGCAATTTGAGCGAACGTTATTTTGAGCAGCTATTATCTTTGCCCCAAAGTTATTTTGACAAAGAATTGACTGGTAAGCTTATCAACCGCATGAACCGTGGCATCAGTCAGATCGCTGACTACATGCAAATGCTCAGCAACAATTTTCTACAATTTATCTTTAGTACTGTATTCTCACTAGTAATCGTAGCCTTTTACTCGTGGCAAGTGGCGTTGATGCTCGCCAGTTTGTACCCAGTCTTCATCTGGCTCACGACACGTACAAGTACCAAGTGGCAGGCCTACCAAAAAGAGATTAACACCGAGCAAGACATCGCCAGCGGCCGTTTCGCGGAGGCTATTGGTCAAGTCAGAGTCGTGAAGAGTTACTTACAGGAAAAGCGCGAGCTGCTCTTATTCAGTCGTCACTTTGGCAAAGCAGTTACTATTACGCGTCCTCAAAGTCGCTATTGGCACAAGCAAGATGTCGCCCGAAGGACTGTGCTCAACATTATATTCTTTGCAATTTACGCATATATTTTCATCGCTTCCGCGCACGGCACCTACACTATTGGAACGATGGTGCTGTTAATTCAGTACGCGGCATTAATCCGCATACCATTGTTTAGCATTAGCTTCCTCGTCGATCAAACACAGCGCGCTATGGCTAATACCAAAGATTATTTCGAAGCTATGGACGTCGTGCCAGAAATCGCTGACACCCAAAACGCCGCCACCATGCAGATTAGTCATGGAGTAGTCTCGTTTGAGGATGTGTCATTCAGCTACGAGCCTAAAAGCCCGGTCCTAAAAGGCGTGAGCTTTAACCTTCCGGCGAATAGTAAGACGGCACTAGTTGGCGAGAGCGGCCAAGGAAAGACGACCATCACGAGCCTATTGTTACGTCTCTACGACATCGATTCTGGGGTTATAGCGATAGACGGTCAGTCCGTAGGTGAAGTTACCCAGTCTTCGCTACGCGAGGCTATTTCAGTCGTGTTCCAAGAGCCAGCGCTGTTTAGCGGTACGATTCGCGAGAATATCGCCTACGGTCGGCCTGACGCTAAGCTAGCTGACATTGAAGCTGCCGCCAAAGCCGCGAACGCTGACGAGTTCATCGAGAAATTTGAAAAAGGTTATGATAGTGAAATCGGTGAACGTGGGCTTAAGTTAAGCGGTGGCCAAAAACAGCGAATTGCAATTGCTCGAGCACTACTCAAAGATTCGCCAATCTTGATTCTAGACGAGGCTACCAGCAGTCTTGATAGCAAGAGTGAACGCATGGTCCAAGAGGCCTTAGAAAGGCTCATGAAGGGCCGTACGACGCTGATTATCGCCCATCGACTTAGCACCATCCAGTCAGTCAACCAGATTGTAACGATTGAAGACGGTAAGGTTAGTGAGATTGGCAGCCCTGATGAGCTTGCGGCGAGCGATGGGGTCTACGCGGAGCTACTACGGCTACAGGGACACAAGACGGCGTCGACCCAAAAGAAACTACAAGCGTACGAAATTAGTGGATAGGGTAGTATAGATTATATGCGTACCGCCGTTCGAGCCATCGTCGTCAAAGATAATCATCTGCTTGTCATGTATCGCAATAAATTTGGACAAGAGTATTACGCCTTAGTCGGTGGTGGTGTTGATCTGGGCGAATCCAACGAACAAGCCCTACATCGCGAGCTCCAAGAAGAATCTGGCATTACCGTTCAGAATCTTCGCCTCGTTATTGTCGAGGATGCTGGTGAGATGTTTGGAGTACAGTATATCTATCGTTGTGACTATGTCAGCGGTGAACCAGCGTTATCGCCAGATTCAGAAGAGGCCAAGATAAGTGCGCTTGGCCAGAATCTCTATCAACCCCTCTGGCTGCCAATTGCCGATTTATCAGCCACAAATTTATTGCCAGCTGAGCTAAAGCTCGCCGTTATCAACGGCCTAAAAAATGGCTTTCCCGACACGCCACTGAGCCTTACGATTTCGACGTAAGTAGGCTATAATTATCATAACGATTAGAAATCAAGAGGAGGAGTAATAATGGCCCGAAAACGCGAACGAGCTTTTGCATTGTTTGGAGCAGGCTTATTCCTGTTGACGTCGTCAGCGCTTACAATCGCAACTGTGTACACTATTTATCAACAGCACCAACAAACTAAGGCAACTAACGCCGCAACTAATCAATCTAAAACAACGGAGAAAAACGTGACTAAATTACAAGGTACCCAACTGAGCAGCTTTACGCCAATTAGCAGTATTCCTAAGCTTGAAACCATCGACACCACAGTCGGTAACGGCGATGAAGTTAAGTCAAACGCTACCGTAACAGTGGACTACACTGGCGCAGTCGCGGCCACAGGAGTTATTTTTCAAAGTTCTTTGGACTCCGGCCAAACCGTCAGTTTTGGTCTTAATCAAGTCATTCCTGGTTGGACTCAGGGTATCCCAGGCATGAAAGTCGGAGGCACCCGCCGCTTACTGATTCCAGCGAGCCTCGCTTATGGTGCCAACCCTCCAGCCGGTTCTGGAATCCCAGCTAACGCCGATTTAGTCTTCGACGTGACCGTCCACAGCGCTAAATAATAACACTTTAGCGACAGATACGCGCACCTTACAAAAAACGTACAAATGGGGTAAAAAGCACAATATATAGCGTCTTGATTTTACCAAAAGCGCTATATATAATGGTATCTACAGTCAGAATTGTTCTGCTTGAGCACTATAAAATAAACAATTATGATAGAACCTTCAACGGCTGAACAGCGTACGAGAGACACGAGGTGCAGTTGACAAGGGCTCTATCAAGCTCCAAAAAAAAGCGGATGATTCGTCTAACAAAACTAATCGAGGGGAACGAAAACAATGGTCAAAAACATAACAATCTTCACCACCAATACCTGTGCGTATTGCCAGATGGTTAAGAAATATCTCGGCGCCAAAGGCATGAGCTACGAAGAAGTAAACCTTGACGAGCACCCTCACCGTCAGGCCGAAGCCATGAATCTAAGTGGTGCTATGACCGTGCCAGTGACTGTTGTTACTAAGCACGATGACTCGCAGGAAGTGATCGTGGGTTATAACTTAGCCCGCTTAGCACCAGCTGTCGCATAATAGACGTATTTCTAGATCGCATCGTGGCTTTTTTAAATTCCGCCGATCCCCAATGTAGCTAAAAGTACGTTTCCGTGCGCTGTTCGTTGCTAACTTGCACCGCATCTCTATAAATAGCGTTTGTTAAGCCGAGGAGTATATATGAGTGATATGAAGGTAGTAGTGTATGGGGCGGAGTGGTGCGCGGATTGTCACCGGGCTAAGCGGCTTATGGACGACTACGGTATCAAATATCAGTACCATGACATTGACACGGATCCGAAGTTAAAGGAAAAAGCGCAAGCGCTTGTAGACGGGAAAAGCGTAGTGCCTGTCATTGTTATCGGTGATACAATTTTGGAAGAACCAAGTAATGATGAGTTGCTACAGGCGCTCAATCTAAAGGAGAAGAGCGTGGAGACACCCACCCATGACGTTATCATAGTCGGCGCAGGACCAGCTGCTTTAACGGCGGCTATTTATACAACACGCGAAGATATTGATACATTGCTATTTGAGCGCGGCGTGGTTGGTGGTTTGGCAGCCGTAACGGATAAGATTGATAATTATCCCGGGTTTCCTGATGGTGTAGACGGCCTAAAACTAGCTGATGATTTGCGCAAGCAGGCAGAGCGCTTTGGCGCGGTTATTGAGCTGGGCGAAGTGCTCGGTATCAAGGATGAGGGTGAGCTGAAACGACTTGACACTACAAGTGGTGACATGCTTGCTAAAGCGGTCCTAATTGCTACCGGAAGTGATTATAAAAAAATTGGTGTACCTGGCGAGTTAGAATACTATGCCCGAGGTGTTCACTACTGCGCTACTTGTGATGGTGCCTTCTACCGCGAAAAACGCCTCGTTGTGGTTGGTGGTGGTAACTCTGCCATTCAAGAAGCTATTTTCTTAACACGTTTTGCATCCCATATTGATCTATTGGTTCGATCAAGCGTTAAGGCCAGCGACGTCTTACAAACTGAGCTCCAAGAATTTGTCGACAGCGGCAAGGTGACAGTTCACTTACAAACAATAACTAATGAAATAGTTGGTGAGAACAACTTTGTGACCAAAGTCATCGGTACTAAGGAAGGTGTTAAAGTTGATTTCCCAACCGACGGTGTTTTTATTTTCGTAGGTCTTTTGCCGAATTCTCAATTCGTCAAAGATACTGTTGAGCTTGACGAGGTTGGTTTTATTAAGACCGACGATAATTTGCAGACATCAATGGAGGGCGTATTTGCGGCTGGCGATATCCGTTCTGGCGCGACTATGCAAATTGCATCCGCTGCAGGTGAAGGTGCCACAGCGGCTCTCAAAATCCGCGAGTTTCTCGAAGGCCACACCCACCCAATTCAGAATTAGCACGTAGATGGCACCGTAACATCTTAAAAACGAGTGCTTATTCTAGACGAGTTTCAACGGGTGCTATCACTTGATTTCGACCGATATATACATCATGCAACCCGTTTACTAACCCGACGGCAACTGCCCCCAGTGCCACGAATTGTCCTGGGAACGGTTGCGAGTCATTGATAGTCTCAAGGCCCCTCCATAGAACTCCCAAGCCAACCGCGCCCGCAACGCCGCCTCTCAACATACCAAGCAAAAACTCATTTCGAATTTCATACCTAGATTCATCATGTATATTTTGCTCCGGCATATTGCTCATGAGTTTACTGTACAACTAAAATTCTAAAAAACAATGACTGTATAAAACACATTGAGAGGACTTATACCGACTGATAGCCTGGGAAGAAATCCCCGACAATGTGGCTCTGTGAAATACCGTGCTTTATGAGTTCTGAGCTAAGAGACTCAACGAGCCCTTCAGGACCGGATATGTAAATCAATGTATCTTTTGAGGGCTGTTCGAGCCCCAGTATCTGCTCAGCGGTAAGCTGGCCGCGTTCGCCGCCCCAAGCATCCGAGGCGTTTTTGACGACGATTGTGGCGTGGATGCCAGCCTTTGCAAAGGTAGGCTGGAAGATAATTTCATCTTCCGACTTTACGCTGTACAGAAATTTAATGGGCCGATTTTCTTGGGTCGTAGCCAGCCATTCAAAAATGCTATGAAACGGTGTGACGCCGATACCGCCTGCCACAAAAATAAGTGGCGTTTGCGCTAGTTTTGGCAATACAAAATCGCCCATTGGATCGCTCATTGCAAGTTCGGTGCCAGAAACGAGGTTCCGGAGTGCGTTCTTGAAACTGCTTCCGTGCTCAGAAGTAAATTTAGTGGTAATCGTAAGCAGCTCATCGGTTGGCGATGAGGATAAGGTGAACCAGCGTTTGATACCTCGCTCATCTGGTTCAAGGTGGGGAAGTGTGAGTTCAATAAATTGCCCAGCTGTATAGTCAACAGGTTTTTCGGCCTTGAAAAAAAACGTCCAAATGTTGGCCGCTTCGGCTACATGATGATCAAAAGTCACTCGCATATGACTCTAGTGTAACAGATGACCTAATCGAATATTAGGAATCACTTCTCAAAACGATCAGGATAGTCGGTGATAACACCAGCGATCCCATATTTGTCCCATTGGTAGGCTTTTGCGCTGTCGTTCATGGTGTATGGGTATAACTCGTAACCGCCACGTTTGACGGCTCTAATAAAGCCCCACCACAGCCAGCGTTGATTCATATTTAGCCGTTTAGCATTAACTTGACGGGCACGAAAACGCGCACGGACACCGCTCCAGCGTTCAATCACTACGGTTTGGAGTTCGGGTAGGTCAGTATGGAGTGCACGAAGTGTTTTTTGGCTAAATGATCCGATTACAATTTCATTAGGTTCCCAGCCACTGCTGAGCGCACCTTTTATGGCAGCAACAACCGGCTTTATGGCCACATGAGGTTTTACTTCAACAAGAATCGTTACGCGGTGGTTAATTGCTTTGAGCGCCTCGTCGAAAAGTGCTAGGTCGGATTTGTGTTTGCTCAGTTCCGCTAACGTAGTCGTCTCAATTTTGAATGAATTGCCGCTGGCATCAGTAATCTCTGGATCGTGGTGCAGGACGACCTTATTGTCTTTAGTGACGCGCAAATCGAACTCGATTTCGTCGACGTTATGTTCGATAGCCTTCAAGAGTGAAGCAACAGTATTCTCAGGCGCTAAGCCTTTAGCGCCGCGGTGACCAACAATTTTCATATGTCCTTAGTGTACAATATGCCTGTAAAGACATAAAGGAGCGGCAATGGCTGATTTTAACCAAGTACTTGAGACCGGTGATTACCAAAACGGCACAGTTAATACTGTTGTTGAGATTCCAGAAGGCAGCATTTTGAAGATTGAATGGGACCGCACGCGCGCCGTATTTGTGTTGGACCGCGTCGAGCCATCGATTTATGCGAAACCCGTTAACTATGGGTTTATCCCTCAGACGCTCGATGAAGATGGTGATGAACTAGATACCCTAGTTGTCTGTGACGAGCCAATACCAACCGGCGTATGGCTAGAGGCTAAGATTATCGGTGTACTTAATTTTATCGATGATGGTGAAGCTGACCACAAAGTCGTGGTTGTACCTGCCGATGACCGCAACACGGGAGATAGTATCAATTCGCTCGATGATCTTGGAGAACGCTGGAAGCAAAAAATTGTCGAACACTTCTCGCATTATAAAGACCTT
Organism: Saccharimonadales bacterium (SeqCode); assembly: GCA_038237095.1. Classification (GTDB taxonomy): domain Bacteria; phylum Patescibacteriota; class Saccharimonadia; order Saccharimonadales; family UBA4665; genus JAJXTN01. Next base: position 32,849 of record JBBRZB010000007.1, read on the forward strand.
AAGAAACCCGGCTCGACAGTCGTCGAAGGCTGGGGTGACGCAGAAGCTGCCAAAGCTATCATTGCCGAATCAATCGAACACTATAAGCAAAAATAATGAAGCCAACCGCTGAGTTCTATGCCGAGGCAGAAGCGCGTATTATGCGCGTTTTGTTGGCGTACAAACCGAAGCTACTTGCAGCGTACGGCACTGTTGACCCAGAGATAAAAGATGACGCTACACCAGTTACGCAGCTGGACAAGGAGCTTGAAACTTTATTGCGTGACGAATTACAGCAATTCGATCCTGCTATCGGTCTTGAAGGCGAAGAACATGGCAAGCAAGGTAACAACGATACTTTTTGGCTCATTGACCCAATCGACGGCACTGAAAGCTTTGTTCGAGGGCTGCCGTTCGTGCGCAATATGATTACCCTGATTGATGGAGGAGAGCCGGTATTCGCACTCATTTACAAGCCAATTAGCGATGAGCTCTACACGGCACATGCAGGCGGTGGGACGCTGATGAATGGACAGCCACAGCGGGTTAGCAATCGACCGCTTTCTCGCGCCTGGATCGAATTATCTGTGCCGCTCCAAGAGACATCAGTTTTCCCGTTGGTCCAAGCAGTACGTAATGTTACGAATGGATATCGAACATATGGTGACTTTACGTATGTTGCATCCGGCAAAGTCGATGGCTTGTTAGTGTATAAGTCTGGGGGCGGACCATGGGATTACGCACCACGAGCGTTGCTAGTACGTGAAGCGGGCGGCAGAGTTGCCAACCTTGGCAGCACAACCTACGATTATCGAAACAGCAATATGCTAGCTACTAACCCTGTCATATTTGACGATCTCATGAATGTTATTAGCGCCACGCTTGCCTAGAGTGATATAATTACATCAGTTAGTATCTGAAAACGATATAAAAACGGCTATGAAAACAGTATGGACGACAAAATGTGTAATTCGTAACCCAGATAGTGGTAATATATTCGTCGTGAAACGAAACCCCAATGATATTCGGGGCGGTAAACACGATTTACCCGGTGGCGAGCGACTTGGCTTGGGGGAATGGCCTCACTCCGAACCATACGAAGACCCAGTTACCGCTGGATTACGCGAAGCTCTTGAAGAAGGCTGCAGATTGCCTGACGACATACGTGTCGTAGACACAGCTCGCGACATTCGAAGCAGTAAATACGGACACTTAAGTGTGCGTGATTTTATCTATCTTGAAACACAGGAAGTTGTCGGCTATTTTGATACTGTAGAGTGTCAAGAAGGAGCTATGCGCCCAAAGGGTTTCGCACTGGCCTCTCTTGGGCATCCAGTCCAGCGCGAGGCTGTAGCAGGCGTATTGCCAGTCCAGCGTGGTTTCTCTTTAGACTATCTGGCTGACCGAGCGATTACTGAACTGTTGCAACAATCTGCGATAGTACTTAACTCAGCCAACAATTGAAAAAAACTAATAAGAGTTTATAATTTACTTTTGTGTACGCGAATCTTCAAGAGAGCCTCGAAGTTCTCAGTGACCAATCTGCAGGCCAGCGCTTTATCTTAGCAGGCTCGTTTGGACGAGCTGCGATTTTGGGTGACAGTACATTTCCTGCGCTTCACGGTAGCACTGAACGAGACGTTGATGTTATCGACACTGATGGTCGGGCGTATGATAAATATGAATTTAGCGACGCTTCACCGGTCGACTGTCTCTTAACAAGAAGCATACATCCCATAGCAGGCACTACTGACTGGGGGTTATATGACAGACATGAGCTCGAAGCTGGAGCTATAGTAACTATACCGTCAGAGCTACTTGGGATTCACGACGTGGAACTCCCGTTCGCACCAGGATTTGGCCTGGCTACTTTTAACGCGTGTATGCACGTAGCCTTACGTGATGCTAACCCAGAAGTTCCGATCAAGAATATGCGACATGCTTCACAGTACCGCCGTATTGCAAAAAGTTTAATGCACGGAGGACCAGATAATTGCAGCTGCGTAGAGTTGGGACAGGTATTTGGTGAATATCGTGTTGATTTGCGCGAAAAATATCCTCACAGCGTTCCTGAACGAGTGTATGTTGCGAGTCGAAGTTTGCTTCGAATGGCCGCTCCTAATACGTTTCATTCTTTATCGGCAGGTCGATTAGGCCATGCCGTTCAACGCTTCCGTGGTACGAGTTTTAAGGCTGGTTCAGATGTCTCCATCCACGACGTACCAGTATTCCAGCCCAAGTGATTTGACGCTTTTATTGATTCATTGAGACAATGCTTTTACAATGTAAGCATTAGCAGTAAAATAAACAGTATAAATAGCATAGACAAGGATCACGCATGAAAACACGGGTGGCAATTAATGGCTTTGGTCGCATTGGTCGCAATGCTTTCAAGGTCGCTTTTGAGCGCAGCGATATTGAAATCGTTGCCGTAAACGACTTAACAGATACTAAGACACTGGCGCATTTGCTCAAGCACGACAGTAACTACGGAGCCTACAGCAAAGAAGTAGGTTATGACGACACCGGTATTATTGTCGACGGCAAACACATTGTGGTTTTGGCCGAAACTGATCCCGCTAAATTACCGTGGGGTGACCACAAAGTCGACGTCGTTATTGAATCGACTGGTTTTTTCGTTGATCCAGCAAAGGCCAAGGCGCACATCGACGCTGGAGCCAAAAAAGTTGTTTTGAGCGCCCCAGCTAAGGGTGAAGGAGCAACGACTATTGTATTGGGTGTGAACGAAGATGGTTTGAAGGATGCCAGCGACATTATTAGCAACGCTTCATGTACCACCAACTGTATTACTCCAGTAGCTGCGGTCATTGAAAGCCACTTTGGTATTGAAAAGGCCATGATGACGACCGTCCACAGCTATACAGCTAGCCAGAAGCTACAAGACGCACCATCTAAAGACTTACGCGAAGCTCGAAACGCGGCTGAAAACATCGTACCAACAACTACCGGCGCTAGCATTGCTGCTGGCCAAGCGTTACCTGCTTTGCAGGGTATCTTCGGTGGCTTAAGTATTCGCGTACCCACCCCAGTTGTTTCACTCAGTGACTTCGTAATCATCACCAAACGTCCCGTGACAGTTGAAGAAGTGAACGACGTGTTCCGTAAAGCCGCAAGTGAACCATACTATCAGGGTATTCTGGCAGTTTCTGACGAGCCATTGGTGAGCAGCGATTACATCGGCAACAGCCACTCGGCGATTGTTGACACTAAATTGACTGCTGTAGTTGGTGGCAATATGCTCAAAGTCGTCGCGTGGTATGACAATGAATGGGGCTACAGCAACCGTTTGGTTGAAGTCGTCGCTGACACCGGTCGTTTACTACGCCAAGGTGACCACGGTCACGATCACGAATAGGGAGAAGAGACATGGCTTCGGTCGCAAGTTCTAATCTAGGGGTAGTGCTTTGAAGCTATATATTGGTGCGGACCACAATGGCTTTGAGTTCAAGTCCGCATTAACTAATCTACTTCGTCAATCGGGCTATGAGATTGTTGATGAAGGCGACGAGAGTCGTCAGCCGGAAGATGATTTTCCACAATTTGCCGGTAGAGTCGTGTCAGCGCTTAAAGCTGATGGCGATGAAAACGCTCGAGGCATTCTGATCTGTGGTAGTGGCCAAGGCATGTGCATGGCAGCTAATCGGTTTAAAGGTATACGTGCGTCGCTCTGCTTAACAGTTGAAGAGGCCAAAGCCGGTCGTAATGATGATGACAGCAATGTACTATGTCTCTCGTCGCGGTACACCGACTTAGCGTTAGCCGAGCAAATCGTATCCACGTGGCTCGACACACCATTCGCGGCTGCCCCACGTTTTATTCGACGCATCAAAGAGCTTGATGAGCTGAACTAATATGGCCATCATTTGCCCAACCATCACCGCCTACGATACGCATGAGTATCGAGCTCAGATGGACCGCATCACGCCATTTACCAAGCGAGTTCACA
>JBBRZB010000008.1:0-33170 GCA_038237095.1 Saccharimonadales bacterium (SeqCode)
GACGTCATATTGGTTGCCAGTCGCAACCAAAACACCTTAGCGGCTTTCCGATTTCAGAAAGAACTCAAAGCTGAACCTGGCGCGCCAGGCGGCCAAGTTCGTAAACACGGACGTAGTGGCAAACCATTGTTGGTGGCAGTTCCAGTTGGCACTGTCGCGGTGAATGAAGCGGGACAAACCGTCGCCGATTTAACTGAAGATGGTCAGCAAACAATTATCGCCCATGGTGGCAAGGGTGGTTTTGGTAACGCGCACTTTGTAAGCTCTCGTCGCCAAGCACCAAAGTTTGCCGAAAAAGGCGAGCCTGGTGAAGCGTTCGATATCCGTCTTGAACTTAAATTAATCGCCGACGTCGGTCTGGTTGGTATGCCAAATGCCGGTAAATCAACCCTACTCTCAAAGTTGAGCAATGCTCGTCCAGAAATCGCCGACTATCCGTTCACGACACTCACGCCTAATCTCGGTGTAGTCGACGTTGATAAAGAAACTAGCCTGCTTATGGCTGATATCCCTGGTTTGATCGAAGGTGCCGCCGCTGGCAAAGGGCTTGGTCACGATTTCTTGCGCCATGTTGAACGCACGGCAGTGATTCTGCACCTGGTGGATGCCTATCAAGAAAATGTTCCCGAAACGTATCAAACGATCCGTGCTGAGTTAGCGGCCTATGCTCAGGATTTGGCTGAGCGCCAAGAAGTTGTCGCTATCACCAAAGTCGAAGGCTTAGATCAAGAGATTATTGATGATTTACTCGCGCAATTAAAGCGTGTAGTTCCTAAGAACACCCCACTCTTTGCAATATCCGCTCAATCCGGCCAGGGTCTCAAAGAACTCGTCTTTGGCCTCAAGAAAGCTGTGCAATCAGCGCGCGCTCAGACCGTTATCTACGAAGCCGAGAATTCAGTGCCTGTATTACGCATCACCGATAGCTCAGACGAGTGGAGCGTCGAGAAGCGCGACGGCGTTTTCTACGTGACCGGCCCCAAAATCATCCAGTTTGCGCGCCGAACTGATTTCGAGAATGAAGAGTCCTTACAGCGCTTGCGTTACATAATGAAAAAAATGGGTATCATGCACGAATTATCGCGACAAAAAGCAGAGCCGAGCGATGAAATCTGGTTTGAGAATCAAGTCATGATGTACGCCACTGAGCTTCCGGAGAAATAAACTATGGCGGGAAGCTTTTTCTTCTACGACTTAGAAACTACTGGTATTAATGCTCGCTCAGGTCGTGTGATGCAATTTGCCGGCCAACGAACATCACTTGACCTCGAGCCAATCGGTGAGCCAGTCAATATGCTAATTAGACTTACGCCAGATGTGGTGCCCGAACCGGATGCTATTATGCTCACTGGTATAACGCCACAGCAGACTCTGATAGACGGAGTCACCGAAGCTGAGTTTCTTACATTTTTCCAATCCGAAGTAGTAGTGCCCGGTACGATTTTTACCGGCTTTAATAGTGTGCGTTTCGATGACGAGTTCATGCGATTTATGCTCTATCGCAACTTTTATGATCCGTACGAATGGCAATGGCAAAATAATTGTAGCCGCTGGGATATATTAGACATGGTCCGCATGACGCGCGCGCTCCGTCCGGATGGTATCGTCTGGCCTTTTGCGAGTGACGGTAAACCTTCAAACCGTCTGGAGCTACTTACCACAGTTAATAAACTACTGCACGACAGCGCCCACGATGCGTTGAGCGACGTTTACGCTACGATTGCCGTCGCTAAACTCATCCGTGACACGCAGCCCGAGCTTTTTGCCTACGTGCTCAGTAAGCGCAATAAAAAAGACGTGGCCACCATCGTGGAGACCGGTGAGCCATTTGTTTATACCTCCGGTCGTTATCCTTCCAGCGGTCTACACACGACAGCGGTAGTTTTACTGGCTAAACGGAGCGGTAAAGACGAAGCCTTGGTGTATGATTTGCGCCACGACCCAGCGCCTTTTATTGGTATGTCGCTCGATGAGCTCGAAGCTGCTTGGAAATTTACTCGAGATCCAGACGCTATTCGCTTGCCAGTTAAAACCATCAAGTATAACCGCTGCCCAGCTATCGCACCGCTGGGTGTTATTAAAGACACCGTAACGCAAGAGCGCTTAGGAATTGATCTGGAAACACTAGAAGCAAATCGTCAGTTACTACGCAATCACCAAGCAGAATTTGCCAAAAAATTGCTGCAAGTAATAGAGCGGCTTGATACCGCCCGTGAACGACAGCAAAGTCAGTTGATTAGCGATGAAACCACTGTTGATGAGCGGCTATACGATGGCTTTATACCGCAAAGTGACAAGCCGCGCATGGCCAAGCTGCATAAAACCGATGCAAGTGAGCTCGCGAGTTTTGCGGGAACGTTCCAAGACGAACGATTTAATACGTTACTACCACTCTATGTCGCCCGTAACTTCCCACAGACGCTCAGCGCAGAAGACCGTCAGACGTGGGATGATTTTGTGCAGCGTCGACTCCTAGCCGGGGAAGGTAGTAGCCGTTTGCAGCGCTACTTTACACGGCTGGAAGAACTGGCCGCCGGCACGCTTACTAAGCAGCAGGCCTATTTGCTGGAAGAGCTTCAGCTCTACGGCCAATCGTTATTGCCCTAGAAGCCACGAATATGTAATTGGCTAGCGTGTAGCGGGAAACGTGAGGCTTGAGGGTTCGTGTGCCGTTGGTTGGCGACTAAACGGACGAGACGAATACTGAGGAGTACTGCAATAACTAATAAGACGCTGTTAATCCAGCTCCGAAAAGTGATTTGAATGTTGGTGCCTGGAACGATGCCGAGGACGAAAAATGAGTACATACCACACCTCTTAAGTGAGATGGATTATACACTTAATTGTATAACAGTCAATATTATTGTATAAAGTTTATGCTTATTTTTGTTGACTCCATATCTTATCGCGCTACACTACAAGTAATAGTCGCTCAAATAAACAGGACGCACGTAATGGTCAGAGAGAACTATTGACGATGGGGAGTCAGCAATATAACGGAGAAAATTTAAAATCCGTCTATGTTGCACGCACAGTTGAATCAAAGCAAAAGGGCTTTGACAGCTTTTTGAAAGCTCTTGGACGCGGAATGATGAGCGGAGCCGCGATTCGAAATATCGGCAGTACACATCTGACATTTCTGGAGTCTGCCGCCGTCAAGCCGACTTTTTATAACTATGGCTACACAGGCGCGGAAGTAGTCTGCTTCACGCTAGGCTTGCAACGGTATCTGGACAAGGCTGGTCATACTAGGCATCCGCTGCGTGTTACGCCCAAAGATATGAAAGCGCCGCTTCGGTGGATGGGTTCGTGGACGAAGGGTAAATTAGCATTTGACGTCGAGCCTTCAGACCAATTACTAGACGCCCGCGGTAGGATTGAGGACTACGTCTTGGGTCAATTTGGAAAAGCGCTTGATTCAGAAAATTTTGACCCACACATCACAATTGGAACAGTGCAGCGCAAGAGAATAATTGGAGAAGCTCGCCAAGATCCCAATGCTCTGTTACCACAAGGTATTGTCGTACCGCACTGGACAGCACTCAACGGCCTAGAAGTGTACTTAGGTAGAATTCATCAGCAAGTTAGCAGCTCTCCGGACATGCCTCAGAGCGCCGCCGAACATATTGCCGCCGAGCTCGCGCTAGAGAGTGAACTCTAAGGGGCTCGATTTATTCTTGATTTCAGCGTATAATGAACCGGCTAAAGCGGGAGAGATTTGTGGCCGATAACATTGTCGTCAAAGGTGCGCGCGAGCACAACTTACAAAATATAGATGTGACGATTCCACGCAATAAACTAGTGGTCATTACTGGTTTGAGCGGTTCGGGAAAATCAAGCCTAGCTTTCGATACGATTTATGCCGAAGGGCAACGTCGCTATGTCGAAAGTCTGAGTAGTTATGCCCGCCAATTCTTGGGGCTCATGGAAAAGCCAGATGTGGACCAAATCGATGGTCTAAGTCCGGCGATTTCAATCGATCAAAAATCTACCTCACGTAACCCTCGTTCTACGGTAGCCACCGTAACCGAAATTTATGACTATCTTCGCTTGTTGTACGCGCGCATCGGTATTCCACATTGTCCAATTGATGGCAACGCCGTAATGCGACAAACCAGCACCGGTATTATTGATCAGATTATTGCTACTACCAGTGGACAGCGCTTAATGATTTTGGCTCCCGTTGTAATCGATAAAAAGGGCGCGTTTGAACACGTCCCAGAGCAATATCAGCGTGCTGGTTTTGCTCGCGTTCGTGTCGACGGTGTCGTGTATTCACTTGATGAATTCCCAGAGCTCGATAAAAGTTACCGACACACGATTGAAGTCGTGGTCGACCGTTTAGTCAATGACGAAGGCAGCCGTTCACGTCTCGTTCAATCTGTTGAACAGGCTTTGGAAGTGGCAGATGGCAAAATTATCGTAGTCGATGCCGATAAAGACGAGTCTCATTTTTATAGCCTGCTGTACGCCTGTGTAGATCACCCAGAAGTTTCAATCCCCGAACTCGAGCCACGCACCTTTAGTTTTAACAGCCCACACGGCGCCTGCCCAGTCTGTACTGGAATTGGCAGCCGTCTAGAAGTTGATCCTGAACTCGTGATTCCAAATGGCAAACTAACGATCGCCGAGGGTGCAATTCGCCCCTACAACCGTATCAACGTCGACAACTGGTATATGAAAAAGCTGCAAGCTGTCGCTGACGAATACGAATTTAGCTTACACGTGCCAACTGGTGAATTATCGCCTGAGCAACTCAAACTGATCATGTACGGTACCGGCAAACAGACGTTTCGTGTCGGGCTTGGCGCGGGTCGCAGTTTCGAGACAACCTATGAAGGGGTGGTGCCAAACCTCGAGCGCCGTCACCGTGAAACCGATAGTGATTTCATTCGTCGTGATATCGAACGTTTCATGCAAGAAAAGCCCTGCCACGCCTGCCAAGGCAAACGTCTTAAGCCAGAGGTTCTAGCCATCACGATTGGTGCCGAATCTATCATGGATGTGTGTAGTTTATCGATTGACGACGCGCTCGACTGGTTTAACCAGCTAAAACTCAATCCGAAAGAAACCAAAATCGCACAGCTGATTTTGAAAGAAATCGGCGCTCGTTTGCAGTTCTTGCAAGACGTTGGATTGAACTACCTCAATCTGTTACGCAGTGCAAATACGCTGAGCGGTGGTGAAGCCCAGCGTATTCGCCTAGCCACTCAAATCGGTTCTGGCCTGATGGGCGTGCTTTACGTTTTGGACGAACCAAGCATCGGCCTGCATCAACGAGACAATGAACGATTAATTCGTACTTTGAAACATTTAAAAGACTTAGGCAATACCGTTATCGTTGTCGAGCACGACGAAGAAACCATCCGTACAGCCGATTGGCTGCTCGATATTGGTCCTGGTGCTGGTATTCACGGCGGCAAAGTCGTGGCTAGTGGTACACCGGCTGAAGTAATCGCAACCAAGGATAGTATTACTGGACAATATCTATCAGGTAAGAAAGAAATACCAACCCCCAAAAAGCGACGTGCTGGCAACGGCAACTCGTTAATTATTAAGGGCGCCCGCGAGAATAACTTACAGAACATTGATGTTGAAATTCCACTTGGCAAACTCGTCGTCGTCAGCGGTGTCAGCGGATCTGGCAAATCGAGTTTAATAAACGATATTTTAGCCAAAGAATTGCTCGCTCGTTTGCACCGCGCCAGCACAGTACCTGGCCGTCACGATGAAATCCAAGGTATCAAGCAGCTTGATAAGGCAATCATTATCGATCAGTCACCAATCGGGCGCACACCCCGCTCCAATCCGGCTACTTACACCGGCTTGTTCACGCCAATCCGCGAACTATTCGCTCAAATGCCCGAAGCAAAGCTACGCGGTTATTCAGCTGGTCGTTTCAGTTTTAACGTCAAAGGTGGACGTTGCGAAAACTGCGCCGGCGATGGCATTATTAAGATCGAAATGCACTTTTTGCCCGATGTCTATGTGCCTTGCGAAGTTTGTCACGGTAAGCGCTATAATCGCGAGGCCCTCGAGATCCATTACAAAGGCAAGACCATTAGTGACATTCTAGAAATGACCTGCGAGCAAGCTGCCGAATTCTTCGAAAATATACCGGCCATTTCCCGCAAGCTACAGACTCTGGTGGAAGTTGGCATAGGCTATATCCATTTAGGCCAGCCTGCCACAACCCTCAGTGGCGGTGAAGCGCAGCGCATCAAACTATCGAGTGAACTTTCACGCCGCCCAACAGGCCGCACACTGTACATTCTCGATGAACCGACGACTGGTCTCCACATGGCCGATGTTGAAAAGCTATTACATATGCTACATGCTCTCGTTGATGCCGGCAACAGTATGGTCGTAATCGAGCACAATTTAGACGTCATTAAGAATGCCGATTGGCTGATTGATATGGGTCCCGATGGTGGTAGCGCCGGCGGCCACGTGGTCGCGCTTGGAACTCCAGAACAAGTCTCCAAAGTCGCCGCCAGTTACACCGGTCAGTTCCTGAAGCGAATGTTAAAATAGTATTGCTTATAATTGACTTAAGTGGTATAATATAGAACAGTATGTCAGATTATGAATTGCCAGCTGAAATTAGCACGAGTGACGCCTCACCGGAGCTAGCTTCTCTACAAAAAGTCGTAGAACCAACTCGTTTGGAGCGTGCAAAGGCGCTTATGAAGCGTGCGGCTCATGATTGGGTTGAACCAGCGACTAGTCCAGAAGCTCGCGAGCTTACCGAATACCGAGCCTTGTTGGCGGCTCTAGCTTTCGCTCAAGAAAGCAAAGAAAAACGTGTAACTGCTCGACGTATCGCTTCGATTATAGAGTCTGCTGTTTATGTAGTCTCGGTGACCGATAATCGTGCCCCAGAAACTATTGTTTGGCCTGACGAAGCGAGAGTTGACGACTTGCAAACACTAACCTTTGGTAGCATTGAAAATGGTGAAGGTCAACGAATAACTTCTAACGAAATTGAGACTAATTATCTAGATTTAATTGATGCCATAGAGTCCGGAACTTTTGTTTTCCGACCTTAGGTTGCAATGCATGCCACACAACGTCAAGAAACTAGCAGTTAAGCGCTTGAGTCTTTAGCGCGACCAGCTTTACGCTTGGTACGAATGTAGTGAAAGAGCGCTGGGCCAAAGGTAAGCAACGTTGCGGCTAGCACCAGTAATAGGATGTAGTTTTCGGCGTTTGGAATGCGCGAACCAATGTAGTAACCCACTAACGTAATGCTGACTGCCCAAGCAATGTCGCCGGTCACATTGAATAATAAGAACTTTTTGTATGGCATCTTGCCAACACCTGCAAGCAGCGGTGTGAAGGTGCGAACAACAGGCAAGAAGTGCGATACGAGCAGTGTTTTGGGGCCATATTTTTCAAAGAATACTTCACTTTTAAGCATATGATCTTTGCGGAAAAGGAACGTATCTCTTTCGAAGACGCTGCGACCCCAGCGTCGACCAAGCATATAGGCGAATGAGTCACCAGCTATGGCGGCGAGGGCGGCTACAATTATGATACTTACCAGCGATAACTTACCATTGTGCGCGAAAATTCCTGCGGCAATTAACAGCGTATCACCGGGCAAAAAGAAGCCCAAAAACAGACCAACTTCGGCAAATAAGATAATACCCAGTAGGAGTAAGCCGCCGTGCTGAATAATATCGCTAGGGTTAAACATCTCCCTTAAGCCTACCGACTTTTTGGCCTTGCGTCCAGTGGCTTACCATATCGAAAATACGATATACTAAAAATACGAGGAGATATATGGCTGAGAAGATAAGTAATGAAGTGTTGTTACGAGAACTTGAACCGGTCGCTGGCCAGTTACTTGATGCCCATTTAGCCAATAGCCGCGAATGGTTTCCGCACGAGCTCGTTCCGTATAGTCAAGGCGCCGACTTTGAAGCTGGCTACTTATGGAGCCCTGATGATCAGCCACTGTCCGACGTCGCCCGTAGTGCATTGTTCGTAAACCTACTCACGGAAGATAATTTACCGTACTATTTCAACGAAATTGATCGTCTATTCGGCGCCGACACTGCTTGGGGAACTTGGAACCGGCGTTGGACGGCCGAAGAAGGCCGCCACGCTATCGTTATTCGTGATTATCTGACCGTTACGCGTTCGGTAGACCCCGTAGCGCTGGAGCGTGGTCGCATGGCCCAAATGTCAAAAGGCGAGATTCCACATCCTGACTACGTGATTGATGGCTTGGTATACGTGACGCTTCAAGAATTGGCAACGCGTGTGGCTCACCGGAACACCGGTAAGAGGCTTGACGAAAAGGGTGAAGCAATCATGCAGGTCGTTGCTAATGACGAGAACAACCACTTCTTATTTTATCGAGGGGCAGCGAGCGCAGCTTTAGAAATTGATCCATCAGGTACCGTCGAGGCAATAAATCGACAAATCTCGAGATTTGAAATGCCTGGCACTGGTATCCCTGACTTTCGACGTCATGCGCTTAGAATTGCGGTCGGTGGTGTGTATGGCGTGAATGAGTTTTTAAAAAATGTGGCACAGCCAACGCTCAAGCACTGGAAAGTTAATGCGCTCGAAGGGCTCACTCCTGAGGCGGAAGCGGCACGTACTGCCCTGAATCTGACCCTTGAAGGCCTTAAAGTACAGGCTAGTCGTGAGCAAGAGCGACGCGAAAAGCTAGAAGCAGCCAGTCTTCAAGCCAGCGTCTGAAAGAACGTAGGCCCACCCCTATAGCCGAACAAGGGTTTATCTGTTATACTGAACAGCAAAGATTAAGAGGTAGTTAGTTTTATGTCACAAGATTCAATCACGCTCGAGCTGTCAGTTCGTAGTGTTACCGGTAAAGCAGTCAAGCACTTACGTACTGAAGGTCTAACGCCTGCGGTTATTCATGACCATGGCAAAACGTCGATTCACGTGCAGGGCGATTCAGTCGCTATTACTAAAGTTTGGCGCGAAGCAGGCAAGCACCACCCAGTTGAAATCAAGGCTGATGGCCTAAGCTACACCGCACTTATCAAGGATGCTGCGTTTGATCCACGCAAGCACGTCATAACACACGTCGTCTTTAACGCTGTCGACAAGAACCAAAAAGTTGAGGCTGAGATCCCGATTCACCCACGCTATGCAGAAGGCAACGAAGCAAGTCCAGCAGAACGTGCCGGTTTAATTGTCTTGAGCCAGCTTGATGCCGTCGAAGTACGCGCTATTGCAAGCAAACTACCTGACTTCCTAGAATACGACGCCGAGAAACTTGTAGAAATTGGTGACCACGTAACCGTTGCCGACATCATAGTCCCTGAAGGTGTTGAAATCGAAACCGAAGCTGAACACTCCGTAGCAACTGTCTACGAACCAAGTGCCTTGGCTGCTGCCAATGATGCAGCTGGTGGTGATGCCGAAGAAGCAGCTCCTGTAGCTGAAGGCGAAGAAGTAGCTGCTGAAGGCGAAGTAGCCGATGAAACTAAAGCTGAATAAGCTAGTCTTTCACAGCCAAATTTAAGCGTAACTCTGATACAGTGTATGGATGACTTGGTTTCATCCTAAAACACTGCTCGATAAAACCTACGAAGTCGGTATCCTTATTAAAGGATTCGACGGTACGATTGAAATCCTCACGGCGCTGTTGCTCATCTTCCTAACACCAGCAGCGTTTCATACGCTCATGGGTCATCTAGGTAAGAGTGGTGATGTGTTGACGGCACATAAACTTAGCACGATTCTTTTCCTTCTGTCACATGGCGTGGTTAAGGTTGTGCTGGTTACCTGTCTACTGCTCAATAAACTGTGGGCATATCCGTGGGCACTCGCGGCCCTTGGCGTATTTACGGCAATTCAAACCTATCAGATTATTACTAATCCAAACCCAGGTATTATCTTCCTGACCGTTCTTAATGTCGCAATTATGTTCCTCATCTACCGTGAATGGCAGCACGTGCGGACGCCTAAACTCGAACCAGAAAAATAGCCCACAATCTTCAACGCATCAGAACTGATACTTTACTATATATCAATATTATGATATTTTATGTTTTCGATGTTCCACCAATTTGATCAAGCAATTGATAAGCTACCGCTTGCCGGCAAACACACTATAGAGCCCATGACCAAGAGCTATATTAGGAGTGCATCAAAGCATGAACTCGCAAAATTCGCGGGTATAACTACGTTTCTTGGGATTTTTGCGGTTCTACACGTCATGCAAGCAAAATTAGGCGTCGATGCCTTTACTGATCATTTAAGAATTTTTGAAGCAACTGCTAGTTCAGAAGACCAGCCTCTATTGGCACTCGATGCTGGGTATGCAGCCATTAATGTTGCCGTAGGTCTGCGTCAACTTCGACTTATCCCCCGATTAAATAGCCTTAGGCAACACAGGAAGAAACATCGTCAGCAAAACAAACCGATTATCCAGCCAGAAACCTTGTCAGAAACGGCTCTTCAACAAGTAGTGCACGCTGATACTCAAGAAGTTGAGGTAGTTCCACCCACACCATCAAATAGCAGTCGCCAACGTCGCGGACCGGGCTTTGCATTAGCTCTGACCCTCAGCGGCCAACTTGCGTTTTTGGCATCATATGTCAACGCCCAAAATGAAAACGCACAACTCAATTGCATCCAAAGAGCCGACACACAAATTGCCGAAACAATGCGTACTGATCCTGCTGATGGATCGTACGAGCAACGCATGTGGGCAGACATATGTGCTGTCAGCCCTACCTCATTAGTAACGGTGACTTCGACCCGATAGGGTTAGACTATTCACGAGTATCGTCTCACGCAGTGTCTGCAGACGACGTGAGGCGCTAGTCACTAAGAACTCTATCAATCTTCTATGAAACCGCCACTTTGGTGGCTCCAGAGCTTGGCATAGATGCCTTTTAGCTCGAGTAGCTCCTTGTGCGTGCCTTGCTCAGCGATACGACCGTTGTCGAGCACAATTATGCGGTCCATGCGCTGAATGGTGCTCAAACGGTGAGCAATCACAATCGCAGTGCGACCTTCCATGAGTTTCCAAAGGGCATCCTGTATTAAGACTTCGCTTTCACTGTCTAAAGCAGATGTTGCTTCGTCCAACACTAATATTGGCGCGTTCTTGAGCATGGCACGGGCAATCGCGATGCGTTGTCTCTGCCCACCGCTCAACTTGACGCCACGTTCGCCCACAAGCGTGTCATAACCCTTTGGTAAACCGTCGATGAACTCAGTCGCGTGCGCTTGCTCAGCCGCGACATGAACCGCCTTATTGTCGGCTTCAGGTTTACCGTAGGCAATATTCTCTTCAATGGAACGATGGAACAAGAGCGGCTCTTGAGGAACGTAGGCGATATTTTCATGCAAATCATCTTGCGTAATGTTGGCAATATTTTGGCCATCAATTAGTATCTCGCCAGAATCAATATCCGAGAAGCGCAGGAGTACGCGAGTGAATGTTGTCTTGCCTGAACCAGAATGACCGACTAAACCAATCTTTTCACCATGCTTAATCGACAAGTTCATTTTTTCGAATAACGCGCCATCTGATCCGCTGTGCTGGAAGGTGACATTTTTGAAATCAATGCTACCTTTACGGATGCGGACTGGTTCGGGATTTACCGGGTCTTGAATCTCGGGAGTAATGTGCAAGATTTCAACCATGTTGAAGGCATCACCAAGTGAACGGTTGTAATTTCGCAAGCTCTGATTGCTGAACTGGAACAGCTGGCTGGTGATTGCCGCAGTGTAGTTAAGTATCAAGAAAACAGTGGCGAGGTTGGCATTAAACGTTACCACACTAATCACAGCCATAGTTAGTGACAGCGCAAAGATGAGGCTTGTCATGGCTGAAAAGTATGACTGCTGCATCTGAGAAGCGCGCATCATACGCAACAGCCAGCCGTGTGTGGTATCGGTTGCTGTCTGATAGCGGCGTTCTTCGAATTGCCCACGAGCAAAACTCTTAATCACCATGACATTAGTTATGGCATCAGCAAGATAGCCAGTTTGTCGACTTTCCGCTGCGGCGTGTTTGGTACCGAGGTGACGGACACGCCTTGTGACGAAGAACGCGCTCACTATATATACGGTAGAAAATATGAGCAATGTTATGACGAAAGCTGGTGCGCGTCGAGCTAATATAACGGATATGAAAACAATGCCCCACAA
This sequence comes from Saccharimonadales bacterium (SeqCode), assembly GCA_038237095.1. Taxonomy (GTDB): domain Bacteria; phylum Patescibacteriota; class Saccharimonadia; order Saccharimonadales; family UBA4665; genus JAJXTN01. The sequence goes on from JBBRZB010000008.1 coordinate 12,148, forward strand.
CATTGGCAAGACTTGGAACCAAGTGGTATCAGCCAGCCGAATGTACGAACCCAAGAGTTTGTTGGTCTGCGACACGAGCGAGCCTCCAAAATGGTTGGCGTGAAAGTCGGCGCTCTGACCGAGCAAATGCTTGAAAACTTGCTCTGCCATGTCGCGCAACGTGGCCCCCTCGAGCTTCCAAACAAAACGATCGACGATACGCCACATAACAACACCGCCAAATAGCACAAGCAGGCCGTAGATGACCAACGTCGGTCCAAAACTAGCCCATACCTTGTGCGGCTCGAAATCGTGGCTGGCAAGTTTGCTCAAAACGCTCGCTAAGATTAATGGCGGCAGGTAATAACTCACCAAGGTGGTTAGCGGCACGGTTATCAGTAGAGCAATAACGTACTTAGGGTAACGCCAGGCAGTTTGCCAATAAAAACGTAATATATCTTTGCTGGTTATTTTTTTCATGGCGTCAGCCTCCTTGCTGCGCTGTTTCGATGGTAGTTTTGTAAATAAGTACTTGGTCGAGAAATTAGCACGCCGCAAAGGCAGCGCTAATGACTGATGTGTGAATATACATTTTTGCCGCCTCCGGGTTATGCCGTTCACAGGGGTGAACAAGCTTGCTAAAGAATGCTATCTATCGTATACTAAGCTGTTTGCAATTGCAACCAGTGTAAGCAATATCACAATGGAAGGCATATCATTCTCATCTGAAGATGATTCTGACGACAAGGAATCATCGAAAAACAAGAAGAAAAGCGCGGAAGCAATCGGCGCCTTTATTGTTGAACCCAAAGCTGAGGCTAAACCAGCCAAGCGTGAGAGCATTTGGAATACGCTACTAGGTCGCGAAACCGAAAAGGCTGAAAAGGCAGAATCGGTTACAGCCGACAAAGCAGAGCTTGATGAAATTGCGGAAACTGAACCACTTAATGAACTTTCAGCCGATGAAAAACTCACGGTTGAGCAACAGTTGGTCTTAGGAATGGAAGGTGAGGCAGAGACTTTATCCGAAACGGACACCAACGAGGCTGCCGAACAAGCAGTCGAACAGTTCCATGCCAAGATATTATCTGAGGGCCAATCTTCCGATGAGGCTTTTTCCGAAACACTCGAAGAAATCGATGGCAAAACTAAATCCTTAGAATCAAAAGTCGACGAGGTCACTCCTACCGAACTTCCACCACATGCAGTCGAAATGCCGATTGAATTTACAGATGAGCCGATTGAAATTCTGCGTCAGCCTTCGTCGGAAACAATTGATTCGTCACCAGTCGAACAAGCAGCCTCACTTCGACCCCCCGTTCGACCAATTTTTCAGCCACGACCGACTTTTGAGACAGCGACTCCAGCCGCCGCACCAGAAACGCAAACCAACGTCGAGACAGACAATGGTGGTTTACTAGTTGGCGGCATCGTGGGCTATCTAATTGGTCGTCGCCGAGGTCGCATTCGTACTGAGCGTCGTCTCGTGCCAATCCAAGAGCGCTTGGAGAAGCAAGTGGCTGAAATGCAGCAAAATCTGCTCGCCAAAGAACGAGTCATTCGTCAGGCTGTCATCGAGAAACAACAGCAGGGAACCGTACTCGAACAGACTCGGGCAACTACCCAACTTACCAAAACTGAACTAAACACCGAGCGACTGTTTCAAGCTCAAACAGCGGCCATGCAGGAACGCCCAACCGAAGTACCTCGCCCGACTGTCGAAAAAGCAGCCGTCGAACCAATCGGCACACACGTCGAGAGTTTATCGCGCCAAGATTTGTTGGAGCTCGCGGAAAAGATTATCGTTGATGGCACGAGCTTACGCACAAGCTTTGAAGCGAATCGTATTACCGAAAAAGGCTTGCGCCGTATTATTGGTGAACAGCTGCGTGGTGGTGATGTCAAAAAAGCCCTCAAGCTCGAGATGGTGGAGCATGAAATTGATTTTGAGCGTGATCCGCAGGTACGTGATAAATCGCGTCATGACGAATCAGGCACGAGTGGCTCTGCCCAGCTAAACACGCTCCTACAGCAAGCTGACCCAAGTGCGGCTAACGATGCTGACTATAAGCGTGCAGCACTAGAGGCCCAAAGCAAACACGCTGCCTTTGAAGCTCGCCAAAAGCATGCACAGCGTCGCGTACTCGATGTCACGATGGCTATTATTATCACGCTGTTACTTATGGCGATTGTTGGCCTAGTCATGGCCCGTCACTAACCGGTATACTATAGCTAATGCAAAAGATAATTCTATTCTATAAATTCACGCCAATTGCTGACCCTGAAGCGGTTAAATTATGGCAGCGCACCCTGTGCGACAAGCTAAACTTAAAAGGTCGCATTCTTTTATCTGAACATGGTATTAATGGCACTCTTGGCGGTAAGATTGATGATCTTAAAACATACGTCAAAGAAACGCGTGCCTTCCCAGCTTTTAAAGGCACGGTTATGAAGTGGAGCGACGGAACGGGTGAAGACTTCCCGAAATTGAGCGTAAAAGTACGCCCCGAAATTGTCACGTTTGGCGCGGCTGAAGAAATTGAAGTCGATGAAAACGGCATTATTGGTGGTGGTAAGCACCTGAAACCACACGAAGTTCATGAACTTGTGCAAGAGCGTGGTGATGACGTAATTTTCTTTGATGGCCGCAATGCCTACGAAGGTCATGTAGGTAAATTCAAGAATGCCATAATTCCAGACACCGAATATACGCGTGATTTTATTAAAGAAATCGAAGATCCCAAGTACAACGATATTAAAGATAAACCAGTCGTAACCTATTGTACGGGCGGCATCCGCTGCGAAGTGCTGAGTATGCTCATGAAGAAACGTGGCTTCAAAGATGTCTATCAAATTGATGGTGGTATCGTGAAGTATGGTGAGGCTTACGGCGATGAAGGTCTGTGGGAAGGCTCGCTATATGTATTTGATGGCCGGATGGGGCACAAATTCTCCGACAAGGCCAAGGATATCGGCGCCTGTGTACACTGCGGTACAGAAACGAGCCACTTTGATAACTGCGCCAACAAGGCCTGCAACAAACTCATTATCATCTGTGAAGACTGCGATATAAAAGCATTTTGTCCCGATTGTCTGCGCCAAGAAGCTATTGCTTAATTTGCACTAAGCTGTTAAAATAAAATTTATGAAAGACAAGTCTCCTGCTCTAGAAATACCGTTAGCTGAAGCACAAATTGGTGATTCAAATCCTGATGCGGTCGCCGAGGCTACACGCGTTATTGCCGAAGAGTTGGCCCATGCAGGCACTGATCGTCATTCCGAAATCGTGAATCTTTTAGGCCAAGGTCTGAGGCAGTCAGGCATAGTTGTTATAGAAGTTTTAGATGATACAGGCAATCCACTTTTGCCACCTCGTGTTGGTAGGAGTGGTAAAACGCGTCAGCAAGTCTTAGACGATATCCAAATGCGAAAGCGAAGAAATACTGTCCCAGCACATCGTAGATTACCTCAAACGGACGAATAATCTTTTGAACAAGCAGTTAGAAATTAAACTAAAAGAGCTACCAAAAGAGCCAGGTGTATATTTTCATAAAGATGCTAAAGGCGAAATTATTTACGTCGGTAAAGCGGCTGTACTTCGTAACCGCGTGCGGCAGTATTTCCAAGCAAGCCGGAGTCGCGATCCTAAAACTGAAGCCCTTGTCGAAGAAATTGTTGATGTTGACTGGATGGTAGTGGAGAGTGAAATCGAAGCCCTCTTCCTAGAGGCAGAAATGATACGTCGCTACATGCCGCGTTACAACATTTTGCTCCGTGACGATAAGTCGCTAAGCTATATCCGGATTGATTACGATAGTAACTACCCGACAGTTACTACGACGCGACGTCCACTCGACGATGGCGCGCGTTATTTTGGTCCATACTTCAGTACGTACGCAGTACGGCAAGCTTTAAAGTATCTGCGACGAGCCTTTCCGTATGCCACACGTCGAACAGTAGGGCAAAAGCGAGCTAGTCTGCATTACCACTTGGGGCTAGACCCAGGCCTTGAAGAAGGACGTACCAGCCTTGAAGCCTATCGTGCTAATTTGCGTAAACTTATCGCCGTTATTGAAGGCAAGCGCAAATCAATCCAAAACGAAGTTGAACGTGACATGAAACGAGCGGCCAAAGCAGAAGACTACGAAGCTGCTGCCCATTATCGTAACCAGCTATTTGCGCTACAAGGTTTTAATAAGCAGGTAATCTTTAGCGACAAAGAGTTCCTCGATATAAGTAAAGACCATGCCTTAAACGAACTAGTTAACGTGTTAAGTATGGCTAAATTTCCTCATCGAATTGAGGGTTACGACATTAGCCACATGCAGGGCACCGATGTTGTGGCGAGTATGGTAGTTTTTACGAACGGCGTCAGCGATAAAGCGCAATACCGGAAGTTCAAAACCAAGATCAACCACAATAACGATTTTTATAACATGAATGAAACGCTCAAGCGTCGGTTGAGCGAAAAGAATCGCAAAGCTTGGGGAATTCCTAGCCTCGTATTAATTGATGGGGGTAAGGGCCAACTCGATGCAGCGATACAAGCCCGCGATGAACAAGGCTGTCAACAGATACCGTTCATTGGATTAGCCAAGCGTGAGGAACAAATTGTAATTCAAAAAGACAAATCTGGCGTTATACTTAACGAGTTAAGTATGCATGCTTTAGGCGGTTATGCGACTGAAAGCGACGACTTTATTTTGGTAAACTTGCCGCATAACACCAATGTCGTTAAACTCCTTCAACGGATTCGTGACGAGTCGCATAGATTTGCTGTGAGTTACCACAGTGTACTCAAACAGAATCGCCAAGTAAGTTCGATTTTAGATGAAATTCCTGGTGTTGGTCCGAAAACTCGCAAAAAACTACTAAAAAAGTTTGGTAGCGTACGAGGGTTGCAAGAAGCTTCTTCCGACGATATTGCTGCTGAGGTTGGCTTGAAGAAAGCCAGCGTTATCAAGCATTACTTACTTGCCTCTTAAAAATATAATCTGTAAGCGATTTTGACTATATGTGGCGATGATAATGCACTTGTGAGACGTAGTCGTTGCAGTTATGCTGATGGTATAAGTAGGAGCAGTTACATGAATCAGGTAGATGAGTCACCCAGTTCTGAGGCTAAGCGTCCATTACTTCGAAAAGCTGTGAATTATAAGCTGATATGTCTAGTACTTGTAGTAGTGCTGATTGGCGCTGTACTACTGTGGAAGCCGTGGCAGACTAGAGTTACAAATGCTGACCGGATAATAACGGTTACCGGAGAAGCCACCGTGCGGGCAACTCCTGACGAGTATGTTTTTAGCCCGACATACGATTTTACGGACAGCGATAGCAAAGCCGCCTTAACGGAGCTGACTACAAAAAGCGACGAGATCGTGAGCCATCTAAAAAGCCTGGGAGTCGCAGATAGCGCTATAAAAACTAGTTCAGATGGCTATTCAGGCGGTGGTGGAATATATTATCCAGTTAGCAGCACAAGTAGCAGCGATAGTACTAAAACCTATAACTTGTCAGTTACCGTGACGCTGATTGATACAAAGTTACTTCAAACAGTACAAGCTTACTTGCTCACCACTAGCCCCACTGGTAGCGTTAGTCCGACCGCCACGTTTAGCGCGGCAAAACAGAAGCTTCTAGAAGGTCAAGCCAGAAACCAAGCTGAAAAAGACGCGCGAGCAAAGGCGAATCAATCAGCCCAGAATCTTGGTTTTAAAGTTGCTGCCGTTAAATCAGTCGAAGATGGTAGCTTGGACGCACCTACAATTTACAGAGTAGCCGATGCGAACCTAGCCACGGGAAGCGTTGGTCAGAAAGCGCCGACATTAGCCGTACAACCTGGCCAAAATGATCTTTCGTACTCGGTAACCGTCGTGTACTTTATCCACTAGATCAATGACCTGAGACAATACCAACCTAGACTAGGTTTGCTATACTGAGAGATTGAATTATGAATGTTACATTCGGAGTTGAGTTTTTTGCGGCTAATCGTAACCGCTTACGCGACCTATTTACTGGCACCGCGCCTATTGTCTTAACTGCCAATGGGTTGATGCAACGTGGCGGTGACAGCACGTACGCGTTTGCTCAAGATGCCAGCTTTTGGTATTTAACAGGGTTGGATGAGCCCGATTTGGTGTTGGTCATTGATCGTGACAAGGAATATATCATCGTGCCTGAACGAACTGCTAACCGCGAAGCATTTGACGGCGCTATTACACCTGAAATGATCACGAGAGTGTCTGGAATTCAGACTGTCTACGGTGACAAAGAGGGCTGGGAGCAACTTACCAGTCGACTTAAAAAAGTGAAGCATGTGGCTACCGTCGCACCGTTGCCACCATATATTGATCATTATGGGATGTACACCAATCCAGCTCGCACCGCTCTGGTGCAAAAAATCAAAGACTTTAAGGACGAGATTGAGCTGTTAGATTTGAGCCAACATATTAGTCGAATGCGCATGATTAAGCAGCCGATTGAACTCAAAGCCCTGCAGGCGGCAATCGACATCACAGCTAGTGCCATGAAGGCCGCGCTCACACCGAGTAAGCTCGCGCACTATGAGTATGAATATCAGCTTGAAGCCGAACTATCACGTGGTTTTCGACGCCGCGGCGCTGATGGGCATGCCTTTGAACCAATCGTAGCTAGCGGTGCCCGAGCCTGCACGCTACACAACACCACCAACAATGGCCGCTTAAGTAGTGACGAACTGGTTGTTATCGATGTTGGCGCAGCCGTGCAACATTATGCGGCCGATATTACTCGTACACGGAGTGTTGGTACGCCGTCCCGTCGCCAACAAAATGTCCACGCTGCCGTTTTGGAAGTCCAAAGCTTTGCTATGAGTTTATTGAAGCCAGGTACCTTACTCAAAGAGTACGAAGAAGCCGTAGAGCAGTACATGGGCGAAAAACTTCGAGAACTCGGTCTGATTAAAACTATCAGTCACGAAGCTGTACGTAGGTATTTCCCGCACGCTACATCACATTTTCTAGGCTTGAACGTCCATGACGTGGGTGACTACAATCGACCGCTGGAAGTTGGAACGGTACTGACAGTCGAGCCCGGTATTTATATTGCTCATGAGGCGATAGGGGTAAGAATTGAAGATGACGTGCTGATTACGCCCTCCAGCATAAAAATATTAACTAATAAGTTGCCGCGCGATTTAGCGTAACCTACAATAGCCTTATGCTTAAATTCTTAACTCGTTGGCTGGTCTGCAGCCTTGGCCTTTGGATTGCCGCTGGTTTCTTGGGTACTTCGAGCAACTATGACAATCGGTTTAAGGTAATTTTAATTGGCGGACTGGTATTAGCCATCGTCAACATCATAATCAAGCCAATTCTAGTAATTCTTTCCCTGCCTGCACTGGTTGTTACGCTCGGTCTTTTTACGGTTATCATCAACGGGCTGACAGTATTTATTGCCAGTAAGCTGTATGAACCACTGCATATAACTAATTTTTGGGCCGCAGTTTTTGCCGGAATGGTCATTGGTTTGGTAAACTATTTAGTAACAACTATATTAGGGGAATAGCATATGAGTATTTACAACTACATTACGATCGGCTCAACACTATTCTTGACATTGCTTATTTTGGTTCAAACCCGTGGCGCGAGCCTGGGTGCCGGTATCGGTGGCGCCGGTGAAGTTAACACGACGAGACGTGGCACCGACAAGACAATCTTCCAGCTTACCATCGTTACCGCTCTCGTATTCGGCTTATCGCTGATACTAGGCGTAATCGTAAAGTAATCTGGCGGCCATCGTAACTATTACATGAGACTACGACTTCTTCGATTGCGATTTAGACGCCGCTTGCGTAAAGGCCAGCAGCAGGTCGAGGATTTTAGCCAGCAAGCTGAAGATAGTATCGAGCGGCATGTTTTCCGCCGCGTCGATCGATTGTCCTCGGTTCGTCGCTTTGTCGCTGGGTGGCTTCTACTAGTCGGGATAATAATTATCGGTTTGTTTTATCAGAACTTCAACTTGGCTAACTATTTTCAAACGTTGCATGCTGTACCTGGCGGTATTTATAACGAAGGTGTCCAAGGAGCATTTACAAATGCTAACCCGCTGTACGCTACGCGTGATGTTGACACTACAGTTTCGCACCTCATATTTGCGAGCTTGTTTCAGTATGATGATCAGAATCAGTTGGTTGGTGATTTGGCGAGCGGGTACACCGCCGACGACAAGGGTAGCGTCTATACTGTTAAACTTAAACCCAACCTAAAATGGCAAGACGGCAAACCATTAACTAGTGCTGACGTTCTATTTACGTATCAGGCTATTCAAAATCCAGATGCTCAGTCACCACTACGTGGCGCGTGGCAAGGTGTGACTATCACCGCTCCCGACGCTCAGACCATCGTTTTTACATTACCCGGCCCACTAGCCTCGTTCCCGTACAGTATGACCAATGGTATCGTTCCACAGCATTTGCTTGCTAAATTACCTGCGACAGAATTACGATCTGCCGATTTCAATACCGTGCATCCAATTGGTGCCGGTCCGTTCAAGTGGAATGATGTCGCGGTAAGTGGCAATGATCCCGCCACCCAGCAAGAGCAAATTGGTTTGGTGCCATTTACTGATTACGTCGGTGGTTCACCCAAACTCCAGCAGTTTAACGTGCACGCCTTTGCGTCCAGAGCCAAACTAATACAGGCCTTTAAGTCAGGCCAACTGACCGGTGTTGCAGGTCTCGACAGCATCCCGAACCAGCTTCAGAAAAGCTCACAGCTACAAACCCACAGCCTAACCCTGACGGCAGCAAATATGGTGTTTTTCAACAACTCAAGTCCGCTTTTGTCTGACGCTAAATTACGCCAAGCACTCGTGCAAGGCAGTGATGTATCCCAAATAACCAACCACTTGAGTTATACCACTCATACTGTCAGAGAACCACTTTTGCGTGGGCAGTTAGCGTACGATCCTCACTACCAACAGCTTGGCTTTGATATTGCCGGCGCCAAAGCCACTTTGGACGCTGATGGCTGGGTAGTTGGCACTGACGGTATACGCGCCAAAGCTGGCACCCGCCTAAAGATTGCTCTCAAGGTTGGCGATACACAAGAAGACTATATGATAATCACCCAGCTGCAGGAGCAGTGGCGCAAAATAGGCGTAGTACTTACTCCACTAGTACTTTCTTCTACCGAGTTACAAAATAGCCTGAATAACCACGACTATGACGCGGTGCTATATGGCATTTCTATAGGTGTAGATCCCGATGTTTTCGCGTATTGGGATAGTTCACAGGCCGACGTTCGTGCTGCAAGTCGAACTAACCTTTCAGAATACAAAAACGCTACGGCAGACGTCTCACTGGAAGCTGGTCGTACACGTATTTCACCAATCCTGCGGACAATTAAATACCGTCCATTTTTGCAGGTCTGGCAACAGGATAACCCGGCTCTAGGGTTGTACCAACCACGCTATCTGTATCTGACAAACGGCATGGTTGCAGGGCTGACCGACCACACGGTTAATACGGGTATTGATCGGTTTGACAATGTTCAAAACTGGGAAATCCGACAGACGCGCGTTACCAACTAGCGCCACCTTCGCCAAAGCTTGAGTTTTTGAGCTAAAACAGATACCATAGGCAGGTCCTAACGGGTCACGCGGATGTGGCGGAATTGGTAGACGCGCTAGCTTCAGGAGCTAGTGGGCTTTATGCCCTTGGAGGTTCAAGTCCTCTTATCCGCACCAGTTTTGTAGACGTGGTAAAAAGCTCGATGAAAGTCGAGTTTTAATTTTTTGCTGAAACTGCTGTAACAGATTGAAAAGAGTATATAATTAAGGTATAATAATGCCAATATGTCAACTACTGCAAAAAATGCGTTTGTTGAGTCAATCGCCTCTGTCCCAGCTTCCCAGCTTAGTGAGGTAGTTGAACTTGAGCACGCCGCTATACCTCCTGTGAGTCCTGAAGAGGCATTTGGAAATCACGTTGCATTTGTGCGTGAACAGGGTGACGTGCACATACGAAATGAGGCAGGGAACAAAGCAAGAGTCTTAGGCTTTGCTGGTATGGCAGCCTGCTTCAATGTTATGACTGTAACCGGCGAGCAGAATTTAGATAAACTCGGACCGATGACGGTTTACCCAGTAGTTATGTTAGTCGGCAGTATCGGGGGTAGTGCCTATCATCGTGCGGCTGGAAATTATATTTCCAATAAAAGAAGTTTTGACGCCGAAGCCCAGCAAAAGCTGGGTGAGCGCTATGACCTCTACCTAGGCGAGAATGATGATGTGGTATTGCATTGGCGAGGTACGCTTGCTGACGACGAGGCCCATGTTAAGCCGGTAGATGAGAGTCTACGCACGATGGCTGAACTGGCGCAGCAACATGATATTCACCGTGTTTTGGTAGATGCTCCGCTTGTGAACGCGATTATCATGAGTAAGCCACCAGCTCAGACCTTAAAAGCATGGTATCAGCAAGAATATGACGTGAAGCCCATTAGAGAACTTGCAGATGTGAGCGTAGTTTCGATGACACCAGTTGGCTTAATTGGCTTAGCTGAGCGCTCTTTGTTACCTGAGCCAAAACAGATTGTTTTGAAACATATTGAAGCCTTGCGGGAGTGTGATCCACTAAATCCAGTCATCCAAGCCTATGATACCTATAAAACTGATCCTCAACTGCTGCTTAATAAGCTCAAAATCCGTTTGCGAGACGCGTTGAATACGATGTCACTCGAAGGCGATCAGGCCATCCCTAAATCGACTGATCGTTTTAGGGATAGAGGTGCAGATAGCACTACGTCACTGCACGGCAACAAAGTATTCACTTTTACCGCGGACTCTTTCACGACGCGTTCTCTAGCGGGGTCTTTAGACATGAGCCCCGAAGCAATCGATCGGATATTGGCTAATCCGACATCCAATCCAACCCAGTATAAAAAACTGCTCTACATGTTGTTATATCAGGAAGCGCATGGGATTCCGACGGAGCAGATTGTTGATACCGAGAAAACTAGCCAGTTATTACCGTTCAAAGCCGAATTAGAACAACCACGTCTGACACGGCGTTACCGTTTGGGTCGTGCACTTGGCGCTGTGATGACCACTGCAACACTTATTGCCGGTGCTGCTGCCGGCGTAATGTTAGATGTCCATGAGTATTCGATTACGTCAGTAGCTGACGTCACCTACGATAGCACCCTTCAACGAACCGACTCTAGGGAAACAGCATTTGCGGCTCGACAGCAGGTCCTAGGTCAGCATCCTGGCTCAAGTTTATATGTAGCTTATGAGAATAAGCTGGCTGCAATCGATGCCTGGCTCGTTAAACACACGGGTGATGGTGCAGACCATTCCGGCGCTGGATCTCGGAGCGCAGGTGAAGGTGTCCAATTGGAACGCAGTCTCTATGATCAGCAAACGTTTAGTGGCGTTGGCAATATCGATCCGACGCATACGGTTAATGAACCGGCTTGGTACATTCAGGGGCATGGTATTGATACCGCTGGATATTGGGCTTCTGGCGTATCTTCGGCCTATGTAAGTAATAAAGCGTCAGGATCTTGGCTGACGGACTATAACTCACCTCAAATAATCGAAATTCCTACCACCTTGCCTCCAGACTCGACACAATACATTAAAGTCAATCGACCAATCAACAGCGGCAACAGTGATGTGCCGGCGATGGTCAATGTACCGGTCCTAGAGGGAATGCGACCGGCTGCCGCAAATGTCGGTGGGCAGCCAGTTACAGTCTCCGAAAGTGCGAATGGGACCTACTCAATCGTTGGAGACGAATCATGGCAGGACGGTCAGCAGCTTATGTATTGGCTCGTACCTGATGCAAAAGCACGGCCACACGCTGTTAATCCTTCCGAAATCGTTGATAGTAGCGAAGAGCCACTCACTCCTGTTGCAGCCGCAATCGCTTGGAAGAATGTATTGGGCAATTTGCCGGATAACGACGTGGCGCGCGCTGATGCGGAGATTAACTACATTCGCAAGAACTTCGAGTACCGTTTTTCGCCGATTAATATGCAGGCACTCCAAAAACGATCTGCAACCCACCCTGAATTTGTTAAGTTGGGCGGCTATACAGGAGGCTTAATTGATTACGAGCTGAGTGTCGGTAAACGAGCTAACTGTAACGTGGCGAATACGCTGGTAGCACTTGATAACTCACAGCTGAACGCGGTAGTAGGCTACCACAATCATTATCTGGGCTATGGTCCTGACATGCTAAGTACCGGCGAAGCTCATCTGTGGTTAACAGACGGCGCGGGCCACATTATAGATGCTACACCGACCAAACTGGATCCGACTGAGCCAGGAACACAAGATTTACAGAGTGAAGCTGGCATCTTGCAACGCATGAACCAAGTTGCAAGCGCAAGCCGAGAGCAAGAGATTGCGCTCGATACAGTAAGTGTCGGTGCGTTGTTACTTGCTGCTGGCTACGGCGCGGTTGGTCTCAGACGCTTGCGAACTCGCCGTGCGAAGCAAACATTTTCTAATATATCAGCCGATGAGTTAGCACTTACAGCTGCTAGTGTCGAGCAAGTACTATACGCAAGAGAATTCCGCATGGCGTCGGTCCAGCGTCGAGCCCAAAGCTACAAAACGAAACCACAGGAAATGACAGTTAAGCTAGAGCAACCAGCCTTTCACAGTAAGCAGTTACGTAAGCAAGTCGGCAAGGTGATGCCTCGAGGTCGTGACCGCGGTAGTGTCACGCGAACGCTACAACTAGCTCGTCGTGCCAATCAAAATAAAACAAAATAGTATCTGTCGAGCGTAAGCAGATTCATCGTCGATATGCTATCATAGCTGCTAGGTATGTAATCTGTTAGACAGAGGATTAAGTTAGTGAGTAAAGTAGCACAGTATCTCCAAGAACACTTGATGGGCGAAGTTATGACGAGCACCGACGCTCGCCGCTATTTTGCCACCGACGCGAGCATTTTTGAACTTCCACCAGCGCTTGTCGTCTACCCTCGTAACGAAAATGACGTACGTAAGACAGCTCGTTTTACGTGGCAGCTCGCGGAACGCGGTCGAATTATCCCTATCACTGCTCGCGGGTCGGGCACTGACCAAACGGGCGCCGCACTTGGCAGCGGTATTATGCTCGTCTTTCCAGCTCATATGAACCGAATCCTAGAAATTGACACCAAAGCCAACACGATCACTGTTGAACCCGGCATAAACTATGGCAAAATGCAGCAGACGTTGCGCACCCACGGCCGCTTCTTGCCACCGTATCCCGCCTCGATGGAGTATTCCACTATTGGCGGGGCGATAGCCAATAACTCCAGTGGAGAAAAGTCATATAAGTACGGCGACACGCGTGGATTCGTACACGGTTTGCGCGTTGTCTTAGCAAACGGCGAAGTTATTGAAACCGGGCGCCTTACCAAACGAGAGCTCAGCAAAAAGTTGGGGCTGGCTACATTTGAAGGTGAGATTTATCGTTCCATAGATACGCTCGTCGAAGAAAATCGTGATTTAATCGAAACTGCTCGGCGCGGCGTCAGCAAAAATAACGCAGGCTATCACTTGCTAGATATCAAGCGTAAGGATGGTTCATTTGACCTAACACCGTTGTTTGTGGGTAGCCAAGGTACGCTTGGAATTGTCTCTGAAGCCATTCTGGGCACCGCAGCTGACAATCCTGAAACAGGTTTGATGTTGGCCAGCTTCGAGAACATCGAGCAGGCTCAAGCAGCAATTATGGAGCTGAAACACGAACACGATGGTCCAAGTTTGATTGAAATGATTGATGGCAATCTGTTGCAACAGGCGTTTGATCTCAATCCTAACCAGTTAAAAGATGTGTTTACGCCACCATTCCCAGCGGTAGTACTGCTGGTTGAATTTGACGGTCTCGATCGTCATCTTAAAAAGCAACTCAAGCACGCTCACAAGATCTTTGATAAATACGCACTGGTGAGCAAGCTAGCCGAAGACGCCGAGACACAGCAATTATTTTGGAAAATTCGTCAAATTTCGAGCGTGGTCATCGGACATAATGAAGGCCTACTTAAAGCAGTGCCAATTATTGATGATGGAGCAGTGCCATTTGAGCAACTCAAAGCGTATGTCGAAGGCGTTTACGCCTTATTTAAAACTGCGAATTTGAGTGTGGCGATCTGGGGTCACGCTGGTGATGCGAATCTTCACGTGCAGCCTCGCCTAAATCTCGGACATGTTGGTGATCGCCAAAAAGCATTTCGTCTGATGGATGAATATTATAAGCTGCTGATTAATTTAGGTGGCACGATTAGTTCGGAGGCGAGTGACGGACGGTTGCGCACTCCATATATCGAATTGCAGTACGGCACCGAACTCTACGCTTTAATGCAAAAAGTTAAACTTATCTTTGACCCATATGGCACGATGAACCCCGGTGTTATCTTTGGCAGCTCGCTAGACGATATCAAAGCCCTAGTTCGCCAAGATTACGATCACGACCATCTTTACGACCACTTACCACGAAGTTAAATTATGATGCATCAAGCCCTAATCAACGCTATCGGCATTGCAGGCGGCTTGTTATTTTTATTCGCGTTTTATAGAACTAGTATCGGGCGATGGACTGGTAAATCACTGTGGTATGAATTAGATAATCTATTTGGTGCCGTTTTGCTGACAATCTATTCATTTGAGAAAACCGCCTACGTTAACATTGTCTTGAACTTAGTGTGGGGGATTGTTGCTATCCATGGACTGAGCTCAATCGCTGAGCGTCGTAAACCACGAAGTCGTGCCAAGTCGAAATAAGCGACCAGGAACGGTGATTCGCACTTGAGTTTTTGGTCAAAAACAGATACGATAGTATGGCTTTCGAGCGGACGTGGCGGAATTGGTAGACGCGCTACTTTGAGGTGGTAGTGCCGCAAGGCATGGAGGTTCAAGTCCTCTCGTCCGCACCAACATATTTTGGTTGCACTATTGGCGCTTTGGTAGAGTCTACAGAATCAGTTCGCTGAACTGATCTGCTCTCGTCCGCACCATGATACAATCATATGACCCAGGGCGCTTAGCTCAGTTGGCTAGAGCACCTCGTTTACACCGAGGGGGTCGGGGGTTCGAGCCCCTCAGCGCCCACCAAATAAAGATTCCCACTTCGGTGGGATTTTTTATTTTAATGCCAAAGTCGATACCACAATGATGCTTGTGGAAGTGGTTCGCTTAGAATGACTTTGGATGACTGATTTGTTTGATTGCCAAAGCTAATGACACCAACTGGCGCACCGGCTGGCTTAGGCGGTTGAACTGTCTGCAGAACGACGTGAGGCTTATCGAGTAATTGACCACGCCAAAAGAGGGCGTTCACCGATTGTGCGGTAATGGCCGTTGCCTTAGAGTTTGAGTCGGGAAGGTTGTATTGGCCAATCACTTGGTCAGCCGCTACCGCTGGCTGATAGGTAAAGGCTGCTTGAGCCGACGTGAGTAGCGCCAATGCACTGTTCATTGCTTGTTGCAGGGTTGCGGCCTGCAGAACCGCGCCAACGATTGTGATTGTTCTGGTCGACGAAACCGCGTAACTCGACGAAAACACGAATGTGCCCCCAGCCGCGTCGCTATTCCCAGTTTTTAAGCCGTTAATGCCAGCGGTGCCTAAAAGCCAATTGACGTTATGAATCGTACCGGCAACAGGGATTTCGGCTGTTTGTAGCGAAGCGATGTTCGCCAGTACAGGGTTCTGAGTCGCTAACACGCCGATGCGGACTAAATCGTTCGCCGTACTTGTCGAGTTGGGTGCTAGGCCACTTGCATCGTCACCGACATGTGTTTTCAACAAACCGTGCGATGTCAGCCACTTGTTGGCATATGTATTGTAAGCATTCAGCGATCCGAAAGCCCATATCGCTAAACTGTCGGCAATATTGTTGGCTGAAGGCAGGAGGATGGCTTCGATGGCGTCACGTTCGCTGAGCTGCTCGCCGCTATTAACGGGAACCACCGAACCACCCACAGCAACATACGCGTTGTAAAGCGCGATGTCAGCTGGTCCAATGGTGAGACTTGGCCCAGCTTCTGTGCCGTGTAAGGGTTTGACGTTTAAGACGCAGAGTACAGTAATAAGTTTGGCAACGCTTGCGGTTGGTGCCGGTGTCTGCGTACCATGCGATTCTAGTAGGCCGTAGCTTTCAGCGCCGATGCTGGCCTGGCCCGTTGCTGGCCAGGCGAGTGAAGCGCCGCTAACGGAGGAATGATCGGCATACACAATGGTTGGTGTCACGAGTGGAGTGGTGGTTTTTATTTTGATAGTTACAGCACCCGCTACCGAGCTGAACAAACAAACAACAATCACTACGATTATGATTGATCGAAGAAGATGGGGATGCTTTTTGGGTTGTCTCATACTGCTATAGTTAATAATACAGACAGAGGGGGATAACTAGCCAGCATTTCTGGAATTAATGGGGTATACTTAGTGCAGCAATATTGTAAATCAAGGGGGAGAAAATGATTCTAATTATCATCGGTGTGGTGGTTGTGCTGGCGGTCATTATTGGTGCGGTTATGTATAACGGCCTTGTCCGCCTGAATCAGCAATCAGACGAAGCATGGAGCGACATTACGGTTCAGCTCAAGCGACGATACGACCTTATTCCTAATCTAGTTAGTACTGTTCAGGGTTATGCAAAGCACGAATCTGGTGTTTTTGAAGCTGTTACAGCCGCACGATCCAACGCGTTGAATGCTCAAGGAATTGAAGCGACTGCCAAAGCAGAAAACCAATTCCAACAAACCATGAAGAGCTTATTCGCCGTCGCTGAAGCCTACCCAGACCTGAAGGCATCGCAGAACTTCCAAGATTTGCAGGCGCAACTAACCGATACCGAAGACAAGATTCAGGCCTCACGCCGCTTCTATAACGGCGTGGTGCGAGATTTTAACACCAAGCGCAAGACTTTCCCAACCAACATCTTTGCGGGCATGCTTGGCTTCAAACAAGACAAGACATTCTTCGAAGTTGATGAAGCAGAAGCTGCCGCAGTGCAGAACCCTGTAGCAGTAAAGTTTTAATCCTAAACTACGTCAAGTTTTAGATACGTATGTACAGTGACATCGCTGCCAATAAGCGCAAAACGTTCCTACTCATGGCCGGGTTTATTGTTTTTGTCGCCGTTTTAATTTGGGTGCTTGACCAGGCCTTCGGCGGTGGAAATAACAATATTTTCATCGGCGGTCTGATTGGTGCCGGCGTGTATACGATAATCACGTACTATTCCGGTTCGCGTATGGCACTAGCCGTAAACGGTGCCAAAGAGATTCAAAAAAGTGACAACCCCCGACTCTGGCAAATCATCGAGAACCTAAGCATTACTGATGGACTGCCTATGCCGAGAGTGTTTATTATTGATGATCCAGCGCCCAATGCGTTTGCGACCGGCCGAAACCCTCGCACTTCAGCCGTTTGTGGTACAACCGGTTTGCTAGCAATGATGAGCGATAACGAGCTACAGGGCGTGTTCGCGCACGAGCTCGGGCATGTTAAAAATTATGATATTCGTGTGTCAATGGTGGCCTTTGCGCTGACGGCAGTCATCTCCTTGATAGCCGATATTGTGCTGCGCATGACGTGGCTTAGCAATGACGACCGCGACAATAACAACAGCGTTATGTTCATAGCCGGTATCGTAGCGGCAGTACTCGCGCCACTAGTGGCAGCGCTGATTCAGCTAGCGGTATCGAGACAGCGCGAGTATTTGGCAGATGCCACGAGTGCGCTTACAACTAGATATCCAGAGGGTTTAATTAGCGCTTTACAGAAGATCGGTCAATCGAACAGCGCGCTACGACACCAAAATACGGCTACTGCTCATCTGTTCTTTGCCAACCCGCTCAAAGGCCACAGCTTAACGAACTTGTTCAGTACACACCCACCAATCGCTGACCGCATTGCCCGTTTGCAAGCCATGGGCGGAAAAGCATAGTGATAACAGGGGTGTCACGAGCGCTAAAGTCTTATATACTAGAGATATGGTAAAGAAAACAACCAAAACCGGTGTGAGCAGCCGGCATAAAACCGGCAAAAGCACTAAAGCTGCTGATAAGCCAAAAGCTTCGAACACCTCTATTAAACAACGGGCAACTGAAGCCAAATCGGACAACCCCGTCCGCAAGCCACTACCCAATGCTTTCCGAATAACTGCAAGCGCCGCTCGTTTAGTCTGGGAGCATAAAATCTTATTCGGTGGCATATCCCTAATGTACGGAATACTGGTTATAGTACTAGTACAAGGCCTTAGCGGTGGCACCAATGTAACCGGCCTTAAAGAGCTGCTCAACAACTTTTTTACCGGACACTTCGGGTCGATTGCCTCGGGCCTCACGATCTTTGTGGTACTGCTTGGCTCGGTTGGCAGCAACGCTAGTGGTAACGGCGCGTATCAATTCGTACTAACACTGATCACTAGTTTGGCAATTATTTGGGGATTGCGGCAGGTTAAGGCTGGCTCCAATCCAAGCATTAAAGATGCGTTTTACAAGGGCATGTACCCGCTCATCCCGCTCCTCTTCGTGCTTTTGATCGTAGGAATTGAGCTGCTTCCGCTACTTGCTGGCTCAGCTATCTACAACGCTGCGATGGGTGGCACCGCCGTTGGATGGATAGAAAAAGGAGTTTTTATCGCGGTTTATGCGGCGCTGGGTATTTGGAGCGGGTATATGTTGAGCTCGTCGCTATTCGCAATTTACATTGTGACGCTGCCTGAGATGACGCCTTTAAAAGCCCTGCGTTCGGCTCGAAATCTGGTCAAAGGTCGTCGTTGGTCGATTGTCCGTAAAGTCATATTTTTGCCCTTTGCGTTGCTAATTGGCGGCGCATTGATAATGCTACCCATTATTTTGATTGCCACACCGTTAGCACGTTGGATATTTTTTATACTATCTACATTCATTATCTTGGCAGTACATAGCTACATGTACACCATATATCGGGAGCTGATTGATGACTAAAGATCAGGCTAGCGAGCGCATCGTCAAGCTGCGCGAGCTAATCAACGACTACCGGTATCACTACCACGTTTTGGACGAATCTATCATGAGTGAAGCGGCTGCGGACAGCCTAAAGCATGAATTAACTCAGCTTGAGGAACAGTACCCAGAACTAGTAACCACCGACTCGCCATCACAGCGGGTGGCTGGCCAGACATTGCCTGGGTTCACGTCCGTTGAACATAGTACGCGAATGCTGAGCTTGAATGATGTGTTCGATGAGGCTGAGGTTCGAGCTTGGGAAGAACGTATCACTAAGTTATTGCCAGCTAGTAGCAAGGTAACCTACTTTGCAGATATCAAAATGGACGGTTTGGCGTGTGCTCTCGTTTACGAAGATGGTCTACTCACGCGGGGAATTACAAGGGGTGATGGTTTCGTCGGTGAAGACGTAACTGCCAATATTCGCACTATTGAATCAATTCCGCTACGGCTCCGCATGACAGCCGGTTCCGCCAAGGCGTTCTCTACGGGACGAACTGAAGTTCGTGGTGAGATCGTACTCTATAAAACTGATTTTGAAGCGCTCAATGTAGCGCGCGCCAAAGAAGGCAAGCCGCTATTCGCAAACCCACGTAATACGGCTGCTGGTACGATTCGACAACTAGACCCCAAGCTCGTGTCGGAGCGCAAGCTCATGTTTAGAGCATATGATGTACTGCGTGATAATCCAGAGGACGTGCCAACGAATCAGTTTGCTTACGACGCGCTGTCGGACATGGGCTTCTTGGTCAATAAAAAGGCCGCCGTCATGTCGAGCGTGAATGACGTCATGGAATTTGCTGAGCAGTGGGAGCTCGAACGCCTAAAGCTACCGTTTAATACTGATGGACTCGTGGTGAAAGTGAATGACCGTAGCCTCTACCGCCGATTGGGCGTGGTCGGTAAGGCCCCACGGGCAGCCGTTGCCTATAAATACGCCGCTGAACAGGCAACAACGCGCGTGAAAGACATTTTTGTTTCAATAGGCCGTACTGGCGCGGCAACACCCGTAGCCATGCTTGAACCAGTCGTCGTAGCCGGCAGTACCGTACAGATGGCGACACTGCATAACGAAAGTGAAGTGGCGCGCAAAGATATTCGTATCGGTGACACCGTTATTGTCCACAAAGCTGGTGATATTATCCCTGAAGTCGTTGAACCACTTGTGAAATTACGTGATGGTAGTGAAAAACCGTTTGTCATGCCTATCCATTGTCCAGAGTGTAATACTAAACTGGTTAAGCTTAAGGCCGAAGATGCCGTCTGGCGCTGTCCCAATGAAGCCTGTCCATCTCGAGCTTGGAAGCGTATCGAGCATTTTGCCTCCAAAACAGCGTTAGATATCGAAGGTTTAGGTGAGAAAAACGTCATTGCGCTCATTACTGCCGAGCTTATCAATGACCCAGCTGACATTTACGCATTGCGTGTAGAGCAAGTCGAAGCTTTAGATCGTTTTGCCGAAGTGTCGGCCAATAAGCTAGTGGCTGCTATCCAAGCTAAGACAGATCCTCCGCTCAGTCGATTCGTCTATGGCCTCGGCATTCGCCACGTTGGCGTTCAGACGGCGATTGATATCAGCAACGCCTTTCGGAGCCTTGAAGCCATCGCAGTGGCAACCATCGATGATTTGAGTGCTGTTGAGGGCGTTGGTGAGGTTGTAGCCGAATCTATCGTGGAATGGTTTGCCGAGCCGCGCAACCAAAGACTACTTAGGAAGTTCGCTGATTACGGCGTTACGCCACAGACTGTCAAAAAAGTCGGTGGCAAGTTAAGCGGCCAAGCCTTCGTGATAACTGGTTCATTGGACAGTATGGGCCGTGAAGAGGCGGCAGAGAAAATTCGTGCAATAGGTGGTACGTTCCAGTCGAGCCTTGGCAAAGATACTGACTACTTAGTTGTCGGCAATAACGTCGGCGCCAGCAAGCTTACCAAAGCTAATAAGCTAGGCACCACGCAACTTACAGAAGCTGATTTACTCAAGCTGCTAGCTTGACAACGGCCCCGATTCAGTTATGCTTAAAAAGATTCGTGCGTTACATGCGGCGCGTGAAATAAAAACAATAAAACAA
>JBBRZB010000009.1:0-31871 GCA_038237095.1 Saccharimonadales bacterium (SeqCode)
ATAAGGGGCTCGGCTTGGTGGAACCGTTGATAATCAATTACGTTTGGCAAGACTATGCTTTCAACCTTGAAAACCTTTCTAGCAAACACCTGGGCGGCGGGCGAGACGCTTAGCATCATATCAAACCGTTTGCGTGAACGCCACGTCCAAGCGCTCAAGGCTCTGGTTGCAGCGTGTGCCGCAATACTATTAGGTAGAATGTGGAATGTGCCAACAATGGCCGTTCCTGCGGGAGCGTCAATAATCAGACGGTGTGCCATATATGGGCTATACGGCACCTGTACGTGCAATACGTCAAACTGCTCGCGCTGCAAAAATTCGCGCAGACGACGATGGCTAGTCGGCAAGGGCATCGACATGCGATTGCCATTAAAGCGCACTTTGAGATTGCGACTCAGACTGTGAATACTGAGTATATCTTGGCGAGTAGTCTGTCCCACAAGATAATGCACGTCATGGCCCTGACTGCGCAGCCATTCTCCGATTGCAAGCACATACTGCTGCACACCGTCAGGCGTGTCGAGCGTATCGTCGAGTACTAATCCAATTTTGAGTGACTTAGCGTTTGTGGCCATGTTGCTTGAGGGCTTCGTGATACAGCTCTTCGTACTGATCTACAATTCGCGGCCAGCTAAACTGTTGAACGTACTCATCAGCCCAACTACGCCATAAAGCACGAAGTGGCTCTTCAGTCATTAAGATACGCAGGCGTCGTGCAAATTCCAACGTATCCTGTGGGTTTACGAGGGAAATAGCGCCAACGTCTTGCATGACGCCACTGTAGCCTGAGTTATTGCCAGCTACGACCACAGTTCCGACTGCCATGGCTTCAAGCAGCACGATGCCGAAACTCTCGCCAAAAATAGCTGGTGAGCAGAAAATATCTGCTTCAGACAATAGATCAAGCTTTAATTCGTCACTAATATAACCCAAGAAACTTACATTACTCAATTTTAAGTCTTCAGTTAGCATTTCTAACTTTTCACGATCTGGGCCATCTCCAGCAATAATCAGTTTGGCGTCTGGCTCATCTTGCAAGAGTACTTGGAATGCTTGTAGCAAGTATTTAACACCCTTACGACGCTCTAAACGGCCTACGTATAGAATCGTACGACCCCCTATCTTATGATGCTGGCTGTTCTTATATTTTGCTAAATCAATGCCATTCGGGATGATAGTAACGGGAGCATCAGTCAAACCAGTGACGTATTCAGCGCCTGCTTCTGAAACAGCCGTAAGCTCGTGGAGATACTTAAGAACTGACTTCAGATAGGGCGTGACTACCTTGGCTAGGCTGCGACTCATAATTGTTTCGGGTACTTGCGCGTGGAACGTGGCGATATTTACGCTGTTAGACTTCTGTAATATCTGGCGACTTATCATCGGTACCCACGGCTCGTGGAAGTGCAGTACGTCAAACTGTTCAGCTTCGAGCATTTCTTCAATCTTTTCGCTATCAGATGTAGCTGATACCTGAACGCTAGTATGTGTTGGTGAACGGAAGTCGGTCGAAGAGCCCACAAAAATTACATCAGGTAGCTCAACGTCGGCCATTTCACGGTGCAAAGGAGTTATGATTTTGACGTCATGGCCACGACTAACTAGTTCGGCTTTTGTGGCCAGCACAATCTCTAATACGCCACCGTTTTTAGTAATGTTGTACGGACAGACTAATCCTATTTTCATCTTATGTACAAGTATACCATTTACTTCCGTCGAGCCAGCGCACGTCGCAGTTTCGGCGGGATCAGCGGCTCGGCCGTCTTAGCATCAGCTATAACACTCGGAGCATGTGAGCCTAAGTCTGTTTGGACAGGGTGAAAAGTTTTGAAAATGACCTGTAAATGCTGCTCAACCAGATAGTTATTAAAGAAATGATCAGAAATTGAGCTGACATGCCATACGGGTAAGTCAACTCTAACATTACAGTTATCAATTGTTAGCATTTCTACCGTGATGTACATATAAGTACGAATCTCGTTATCGTGCCACAGCCCGATTTCAATATCCATCATGCGATCAAAATCGGCCAAATCGGTGGCTTGCGCAAACTTATGCTTGGCATTGTTAGTACGGTGATACGCTTTTCTTAAAACCGTTGGATTGAGTGCGATATATCGAAAAGCCCAAGAGAAGGGTCGATGTTTAAACGTTCGTGCTAGTGCCAAATACCCCCAACGCCGAGATTTAGAAAACAAGAAGTCGTCGTGATGTGAAAAGCCTACAATACTTACCAGCATGTCAACTTTATCCGTCAGCTCAGGGTAAAGCTGCAACATTCGTGTGGCCACAACAAACCCGAAGCTCATACCAGCAATGACAACCTTTTTACGCTTATATCGCAGTAATATAAATGCGGCTAAGTAGTCCGCCATAGCGTCAATCGATGGCTTCTTGCCGATGGTGTAAAAACTATCCATACCGCCAAAACCTGGCAAATCAGGCATGGTGACGCTACCGTAACGATTCAGAACCTCCATAACACCCCACCAGCGCTCTAAGCTGGAATGATGCCCATATACAAAAAGAATATCTCGATGCTTACCTTTAGGAGCAGGCAAATGCAGCATGCGACCTTCCATACCATTGATGTTGAGTGGCACTATAAAATCAGCTGGATTACGTGGTGCTTTTCGAGCCATAGTTGTTGTTTACTTTAGCAGGGAATAGCCCTTGCGTCCAACTTCTTACGAAGCTTACGACTACAGCTTATTAACAAGCTCCGTTATACTAAACTAGTATGAAAAAACATCTTCCCATAATCGTATTGGTCGTACTGATACTTGTAGGCAGCTACATTGTTGGTCATCATGTCGCATCACAATCCAAAACCAATGCTACTCAACCTGCACATAGTGCGCCAAAAACGACCACAGTTCAGACACCAGCTCAAGCGCCTAGTTTTGATAAGACACAATACTCATTAAGTGATCCCAATAGCCAATGGGTTGTCGTTGACAAACAACGTCCGCTTAACCCAGTGTCGTATGCTCCAGCCAATCTCGTAATTCCAAGTATTCCGTTGCGCTCAAATATTACCAGCACTGAAGAATATGTTCGGTCAGAAACCGCCGCCGCCCTCAAGACGATGGCCGATGCGGCATCTGCACAGGGTGTGACACTGAACCTACAAAGTGGCTACCGATCTTATAACTTTCAAGTTAGTCTGTATAACTCTTACGTAGCATCGCAAGGGCAGGCAGCGGCTGATCGCTCCAGCGCTCGCGCTGGTTACAGCGAGCACCAAACTGGCTGGGCAGCCGACCTCGGTGGTACATCGAATCCAAGTTGTAATGTAGCGCAGTGCTTTGCTGATACCGCTGAAGGCAAGTGGTTAGCGACGAACGCCAACACATACGGGTTCATTATTCGATACCCGGAAGGCAAGGAATCAGTAACAGGCTACGAATATGAGCCATGGCATGTCCGTTACGTTGGAACCGCGCTTTCTCAAGAGATGCAGAAGACCGGAATAACTACAATTGAACAATTCTTTGGCTTACCTGACGCTCCAACCTATTAACCGCTCCACATCCGGTTGTGCCAACACCTAATCTAAGGTAAAATGACATCTGTTATTGGGCTTTGCGTACACAGTGCCAAAGTACCGCCAATATAACTAATGGGGCGTGGCCAAGTGGTAAGGCACCAGTTTTTGGTACTGGCATTCGGGGGTTCGAATCCCTCCGCCCCAGCCAAGCATAAGCACTATAAAAGACTTCTTAGGAAGTCTTTTTGTTTTGTTACTATATCTATATGGCAAAATACTTTATTACCGGCCGTCAAGGCTCAGGCAAGTCCTCCGTTATCAAAGAACTGGCTCGGCGCGGTTATACCGCATACAATACAGACGATCTACCAGACTCAACCAAACTTCAAGACCGTGTGACTGGAGAATCGATTGATTGGCCTGACGGGAAAGTAGACTGGTCAAAGTATGCTTGGAATTGGCAACGGCATGAAATTGAACTGTTACTTTCTAGTAGCGATGATGTATTTTTAGGAGCTATCGTTTCCAATCAGAAAGAATTCTATGCATTATTTGATGAGGTATTCGTCTTAGTAGTAAACTCGGAAACGTTAAGTAAAAGGTTGGAGACTCACGAGCACGCGACACATCATCTTCCCGGTGAAAAAGATAGACTTCTAAAAAATCACGAAAGTAAGCAGCAGCTTCTATTAGATGAGGTTGCGAAACCACTTTCCGCTGAAGCAACAACCAGAGAAATTGTAGATCAAATTCTAACGGACGTGGCGCTCAGTGGCTCAAAATATGTCCGTTAGCGGCAGCCAGTAGTCGTTCAAGTTAGAAATCGATTAATATCATCGTCGAATTTAGTAATGAGTTCACTCCATACTCTGACTCGATTATTACCTTACCTATGCTTGCTTGTTAGCTGAGATGAGTATTTAATGTTTTTAATTAGTAGTCCTAGGATTATCTAAGTTTTAGTTGTATAATAGGCTTAATTGTTTTTAACGGAGATTTCACCCATGGCATCCAATGCATTTGAATCAGCTCAGACTTTACACCAAGATATAGTTGGTAATACACCAGTGGTACAAGACCTTTTAACGAGTTCGTTGAGCACGCTTGAAACTATGGGAGCAACACTGTTGGTTTCACAAGATCTTGGCCAAGTACGTTACGCTGATGTAATGACTAAGGCTTACAGTGGTGCACTCGACAGTGATGCTGACGGTGGAGTCGTTCCTCCATTCAGTGAAGCTCAAAAAACCCACTATACGAACCAAATTGAAAAACTAAGTGTGTTCTTAGTATCTAACACTGGCGGTGACGAAGGTGAAGGCCCCACAGACACGAGTTCTGTACCAACCGACGGTCGCAAACAGTAACACTCAATAGCCGAGCGTACTATGAGTCAGCTCCAAACTGTCGAAGCCTATGTTATTGATTCTATTAAAGCTGAGCAGTTACCCGGTGAAATACCAGGTTGTCCCTTAAATCTCGATGCTCGTCGACTAATTCTCGCTAACGTTCCAGTGGTATTTCATGATCCACAAACTCAAGAAGCCCCTGAATGGAAACAATTAGCACTCGACGAAAGTGAACCAAATGTCGGGTACGATATAGATGCGACAGCTATAGCGCAGCCCAGTGCAGCGCATGTTCGTTCGTTTGAGCTCTTGCGCGAAGGAAGCCGTGACCAATGGCATGACGAGTTTGGCAACGTTTTTGCTTCTTTTAGTTTGAAAGGTAATAACTTTTCAAGACCGCAAGTATTGGAATCACCGACTGCGACTGATGGATTTGTGGCTTGGGGATTACAAGAAAGTAAAGTTATTGAGCGAACAATTCGTGCTTCAAAGGTACTGCGTGCTAAAGGGGTGAGCACCGAATATATTATCGGACTGGCCGAGCCGAAAACATATCCATGGCCCGACATCGATGGCGCGACTATACGTCAGAATACGTACTCGCTGCGAGATTACAAACAGCGAATTATTCACGACCATTGGACAAAATTACCCGAAGATGAGCGAACGATAGATAATCTCGCAGCTGTTACCCGGCCGTTTAGCGATATGACTTTTTACGTATCATTACGCGCGACAGACTCAGCGTATCGACTTGGTGACACGAAATATGAGTCACAACGAGCGCTTGTATATGAAGAAGTTAACAAAATGTTGCAACCGGGCGACGAGCGGTTTACTGATCCAGCAAGCGACGATCAATATAAACGCTATCTAAAAGATTATGTCGCTCCCGCAATAGGCGCAAACCTCGCTAAAGTTCATGAAGATACGGCGCATCGATTCCTGCATGTATTAAATATAACTGCTCATGGTGGCATCGTTGATCTCGATAGTTTACATGGAGAACCATTAGGTCTTGGTGATGAACCGATAACTGATCAAGATCGAGCAATTGATTTTTTTCAAGTGTTGCTAGATATTGACGGACTTGAAAATGGCGTTATGCGCGTGTTCGGACGCTCTTCACATGCAGTGGCGCGAAGTTTTGCCGAACACTACATTCGTGAAACGCGAGAATTATTAGGAACTGACGAAGCTATTAATCGTATCGCTTCGGTAATTGAACAGATAGAAACATTGGAAACAGGTCAGAACAGAGTAGTTGATGATGCTATCGTCAATGGTCTGATACGTACGCTCAAAATGGCTTATCTTGATGAACTATTCGACAATCAAGCAAGCACACGAGATATCAGCGTCATACATGATACATTGTGGAATGATATTCAGGAGTTTAAAACTGATGAGAAGGCCCATGAAATAATAGTTGAGAAATTGAGAGCTCAATTACCGCTCTACGCTAATGCCATCGCATCTGACTTTATGAACGAACTATTTGATCCAGACTTTGATATTGTCGCGGCGTTTCTAGCGACACCGCTTACTGAAACCCGGGCACTTCTAATTGAGCAAGCTGATCTTGGAATAATGCATGCTTTCAACTTACTTGACGATTCAGATGTTATTCATTTATTACCACACGTAACCAGTCCAGTTGCTCGACGCTATGTCTATGAAGCCATCGCCAATGATTATGCAGCAGACTTTGCTAAAATAACCGAGCAATTGATCGATGGTGCGTTACTCTATTTAAAAGACGATTTATATCGCATTTGTGACTATGAATCTCCAGAATCTGTTGTACCACAACACGAAAGCCTGCCGAACGTTGGTGATATACCACAAAAATTATGGTTAAGTACTGAAGACGTACCGTTTGGAGATATAGTAGCTCTGTTAAGAAAAGGAAGTACGAAGTGCATCATGCAAGCCTTACCGCCAGTAAAAAAGCCGTCATACGCATTTCCAGCGACTGAGAATCAACAGACAATTCAACAAGTAGTTACTGACGGTGTAATGGATGGATATTCTATTGAAAATGGCCCGAATCGCGGCACTATAACTCTAGAATTTCAAACGAAAAAAGACTCAAGCGCATGTTCCTACATACTATTTATTGAAAGTGACGAAAATCAGGAACTCTTAGCACGACTCTTCGTAGCCGACGTGGTACAAGCCCAGGAATGGATTGAAACCGGACAAGAACCAGAGCTAGTACCGGCTCCTTCTATTGATACATTATTTTAAAGCCGTAACTCTTCAAGCACGTATATAGTTATTTGCTTTGCTATTATGATGGCATGAACGTAAA
Source organism: Saccharimonadales bacterium (SeqCode) (assembly GCA_038237095.1). Taxonomy (GTDB): domain Bacteria; phylum Patescibacteriota; class Saccharimonadia; order Saccharimonadales; family UBA4665; genus JAJXTN01. The sequence continues at coordinate 7,154 of JBBRZB010000009.1, forward strand.
TACGGTCTCACGACGGATACGAGATTTATCTACTCAAAATGGAAAACATATACTTATTGGAATCGAAGGCTTTGGCGGTTCGGGAAAAACTACTATTTCTCAGCAACTGGCTGACAAACTAGGCGCATCTTATATTATTCATATAGACGATTTCATCGTTAAGGAAAAACTAGATGAGCCAGACTGGGACACAGGAGTTTTTGATCACGCCAGGCTAGAGAAGCAGGTTTTGATACCAGCAAGCTCTGGGAGACAAATTACATATCAAAAACTATTGTATGAGCCCAACAGGTTGGGTGAGCCCATTACGGTACCACCGGTTCAGTACATAATCATCGAAGGAATATCCTGTTATGTGCCTTCTATTCGACAGTACTACGATTTCACCATCTGGGTTGATACGCCTATACGTATTGCTAAATCTCGTGGTATAGCTCGAGATGGTACGCACGGCAGTGCTGCTGACTGGGAAGCTTGGGCACAGATTGATATTAAGTACCAGAAAAAGTATCACCCAGAACTCGCAGCCGATGCTACTATCAGCAATAACTAGTATTAAGCATCGTTTTTATTGTTAGTCACACACGATTGTAAGTAGTCACCGTATGTTCTTTTGGTCTCTTCTTGAAATCAGTACTGCCCAGAGTGAAACGGGAACGGCAATAACCGCAATCACCAAGAACACTAAAAACGAAAAGTGCATAGAAGATGCGTCTCTATAATGAACATTCCAGTTAAGCCAGAAGTTTACAAAGAATAGTACGGGCAAGGCCGCAATGGTAGATAGCACCGCAGATACCAGTAACACGCCGTTGTTCTGTCTAATAACTTTTTTCTTTTTATTCATAAAATCTATTGTACATCTAGATTCACATTTCTATACGAAGTTAGAAAGTACGCAGATTCATACTAGTGTAATGAGGCGTTGTGGATGTAGCAGGCGTTTGCGTCATTAAGAACTGAGACGGGATCTGTATCTGTGTGGGTCGTTGGGTAATCAAAAGTCCATGAGCCGGTTAGTTTTTCCCAACCTGGATAACCATGCGGCAACTCGACGGCAGTCGCTCCATCAGTACACGCGTAATTGAGCGCTGATGCCCACGCAACGTCTAACCTTCCAAATGTCTCACTTTGTAACGGCACAACGTACGCATGATTGGAGCGATTCTGTACGCCATTTTGATTGTATAGATAGTTATAGAGACCTATGGTGGTCGGGTCACCAGTTGGTTGCGCCGTGGTGCCACCAACCTCTTTTGGACCTAACCCTGTATGAAACAACTCTGCCTGGTTCGGTATAATTGTGGTTATACCAGTTACGTCAACGTTACCACCATCTGCCGTTTCAGTCACGTGATTGCCGTCAATGAAATCATAGGTTATTTGTGGCACGCCACCTGTGTCAGCGCACTTTGCAGGGCACCCACCAAGCAAATGGAACGGCTGAACGGTCAACTGTATTCGGGTTTTGTGCCAAACCGTAGCCATGAATGTAATATCATCTTGTATAGCCTGCATATGCAACGAATCATTTAGGCCCGCATCGTATAAGTGCTGCGCATTGGTTACGCCATCACTGGTTTTATTGTTCCCTTGAATCAAGAATGTCTCGCACGATACGAGACCTGCTGAACAGGTTTCAACTTCGGCAACTGTTGGACTACTATCATATCGTGCTGCCATGGCAGTCATAAAAGCCTGATAGGCGGTTTTATACTGGCTCGTCCAAAAGCGTGGTACCGTTTGATCACCAGTTAGATAGGTATTTTGGTTGTCAAAGGGAACTGGTGTACCACCAAGGTTTTTGACCCAATCAGCGCTATACACGCCGGTTTGCACTTTGAGTCGCATACGCATGCCACGACCGGCGACGGCTGTTATGGCATCGTCAATAGGCTGCCAGTTATAGGTTCCGTTCGAGGGCTCAATAAAGCTCCAATCTATTTCAAATGTTTGGGCGTTTACATACGGTTTCGCTGATACTTGCTGTGTAAAGCAGCTCGCTACAGGTAACGGTGTCTGACCGCTGGATTCTATACAATTTAGCCAGTCGCCGCCTCGATCCATATTGCCACTCAGCGCGGGTTTAATACTGGCTGTGCCGCAGCTACTGAATTTTACAGCTGATCCGTTCGATGCAACACTATCCGTAACTTTACTTGCACAGGTAACTAACACACCGTTTTCGGCTTCGAAACTTCTGGCTTGGGTAGCTGCAAATGAACTATGGATGAGGTAGCTGCCGGCGCTAACAACGACAACTATAGCGAGGACCGGAGTGACAATTCGTGTAAGTTTTTCACGCAGTAACAATTGCTGTATTTGCTTCATAATTCAACGGTTTTACTTTAGTCGTTCATAATCGGTAGGTTGCGGGGATAGACTCATAGTAGCTGGACGTATCATTATAAGCAATATCGTTTTAAAGTGGCGTCTATTTGGCATCGTTACAAATAGGGACTTCTCTCGAAGTACGTAGTTAGCAAGGTGCTTCAAAATAACTACCTGTGATACCCCGAAAGCACAGACTACATGCTAGCTAGAAGGCGCTTAAAACAAGCACGATTGACAGAATCCAAGTATAATCGAATCAGCATGAATACTGATCACTATAAGGTACTGGGGTTATCGCGCGCCGCGAGCACGAGCCAAATTAAGGCTCAGTATAAGCTACTGGCCAAAAAGCACCATCCCGACGTCTCTGGAGATACAGAAGTTATGAGTCAGATTAATCTGGCATACAACGTCTTGTCTGACCCCAAACGACGCTTTACATACGATAAATCACTAGCCCTCGAAGACTTTGACGAAGTTTCCAGCCGCTCCAAAGAGGCGCCGCGACGCGCTCCACAAGCCAGCAGCCAACCAAGTCCGATACCTGCCAAAGACCCGTTCCATACCTTTGTTGAAGCCCGCCGCATGAGCTTGTTCGGCATGTTCGCGTTTGGGGCAGCAGCATTAGGTGTTGGTTTATTCATTTTTATTGGCATCTTGCACGCCAGCAACACCTCCGCGTCTGGACTGAACAGTCCTTTAGGCGCGAATAGCACCTATCCTGGCGTGAGTGGAACCTCGCAAAGTATCGCCGGCAGCCAAAATTCAGCCTCAACACAATCCAGCACTACGACAACTCAGAACCAATCAATCTGTGATGCTCAAAATCAACTTATTAGCACCCAGATCGCTTCCGTCGAGCAACAAATTACAGGTATCAAACACGAGTTGGCATTGCATAGCGAACGGGTACGAACCTACGATGCGCAGCTGAAACAACAGCTGTCACAATACGAATCGCAGCTTTCAAATTTGAATACAAAAATGCTGACTTGTTAGCGAAATACTAAAGTGCACTATTTGCCAAAACGGCGTTGTAGATTGGAATAGTTTTGGAAGGCTAGTAGCAAATCGTCTTCTGTAAAATCAGGCCAGTTCTTTTGGTTGAACATCAGCTCACTATAGGCTGACTCCCACGTCATGAAGTTACTGAGCCGCTGCTCACCAGAAGTACGAATAATTAAATCAGGTGGTGGCACATCTGGTGCATAGATATGTTTGGACACAAGTTCAGCGGTAACTTCTTCGGGCTTCGTGCCATCGGCCACAATTTGCTTTATTGAATCAACAATTTCTTGCTGGCCACCGTAATCTAGACAAAGGAGTATCGTTCCGCGCGTATTATTTTCGGTAAGTTTTTCGGCGTCATGGATGGCTGTTAATAGAGCAGCGCCGAGCTTAACTTTAGAGCCGACAACCCGAAAGCGAATTCCGTCCTTATGCAGCTGTTTGACCTCATGTTTGAGACCCCAGCTTAGAAGTTTCATAATATCTTGGACTTCTTGGCGGTCTCGCTGCCAGTTTTCGGTAGAGAATACATAAGCCGATACATAACGGACGCCGTGCTTGATTGCAGCGCGCGCCATAGTTTTGAAGTTTTTGTAGCCTTGACGATGGCCTTCAGCAACAGTAAGGTGGTTGTCATTCGCCCAGCGGCGGTTGCCATCGAGAATAAGTCCGAGGTGTTCGGGGACAGTAAGCGCTTGAATATCTGCTTTAGTCATTGACGTAGTATAGCACTGCAACGTATGGGTTGCAGGGGTAGGGCACTAACTACTACTGACAAATAAGGCAAGTGCCACATCTGCGAGACTAAGTCCTACAATCGCAAAATATGCTTGATTGGAGAGACTTTTACGCCCTACAAACAGTAATACTAAGATAATGACGAGCAGACTAAATTTAACGGCGATAATCGGCATCCGAATCGACTCATGGTGAGCCTGTACTAAACCTACAAGCGCAATACCAGTAATCAGCTGCGTCAGTGCGCCGTCGCGCATCAGATGGGTAACTTGCTTAATGGGAAGTCGAACTTGCGCTAAGCTTGCTCCGACTAAACTAGCCATACCGACAAGATGTAAAAAAAGAACGATATTGATTGCAAGTTCCATACGGTTTATTGAAACACGAAGTTGGCACTCGTCAAAGACTCTAGAAGCAGTTTTCGACAATCGGCTTTTATAGCGCTCCAAACAAAAAAAGCCAAGAAGTTTCGCCTGAGTTTCCGTTTGGGTTTATAATTAGCTGTAGCAAATAAGCAAAGGAGCCAGTTATGGGACCAGGTTTTAGAATGGGACGTCGTCGAGGTTTAGTCGTAGGTGCAGCTGTTGGTTCAGCAGTAGCTCGAAATAGCGCGAACAAGCAAGCTGAGGCAGCTGCGCAAGCCGCCGCGCCACAGGCGCAAGCACCAGCGCCAGCATCTGACACTGATGATCAGTTTGCGCAGTTAGAAAAGCTTGGTCAGTTAAAAGCCCAAGGAATTCTGACACAAGAAGAGTTTGACGCCAAAAAGAAGCAGATTCTCGGATTATAGCGCGACACTACGAGTTGCGTTAGTAGCTGCCAGCCCCTATTGTGGGCTGGCAGCTATTCTTTTATTAGTAGCGCATATTAGTAGCGCACAGTATATTCGGTTGCGATTTCGCGCTAAACATTATGAATTATATCTGCTAAACTAGCCTGCTATGAGTAGCTTGAAACGAAGTGACATAACTATCGAAAATTATGCGGAAATTTATGCATATTATCGTCAATATGAAATCGACAAGCGTTTTACAAAAGCGGTTCACGCTGTGCTGTCGCAGGTTTACCACCCAGAGGTAACGTTTAGCGAAGGTACTCAAGAGTTTATTGAGAGCCAGCGCGACCAAGGGAAACCAGTCATCCTGGCAGCTAACCACGTTCGTTATATTGATCATAATGTCGCAGCGGCTGCATTATCACGGACACCTGACGTAACGCATTTTGTTGGCAACACGTTTGTTCTCGCCAAGGCCGAGTATTTTCAAAGCGCGAGAGACCGCTGGCACACCGAACGAGTTGGTTGCGTTCCAGTATTTCGGTCGCAAGACGTTCCGCGTGATCAGCACATGCTTGTTGGCAGAGCCGCCAGCGAACTAGTTAAAATGTCAGTCGAGAAGCTTTCACAAGGTTTAAATTTGTTTTGCTTCCCCGAGGGCACACGTAATAAAGGTGACCGCATAACGGGCGCCTGGGAAGCCATACAGCCCGTAGAAGCTGGTATAGGACATATTGCGACGAAAGCATGGCGTAGTGGTGTCGACGTGGGCATCGTGCCCGTAGGCATCGCCTATGGTGCTAGCAGCCGATTAGATTGGCGATCACCGGCAGTTCACTTTGGCGTACCGATTGAATCCGGTACTGATGGCTTGAAACCAGCTGACGTTACATCGTTACTCGGTTTTCAGTTGCAACAGAGCGTAGACGAGGCGAATGCTGACGTGAGCAAAACGCACCTTGATTTGTTCGCCTGAGAATAGGTTTTCTAGTGGAGGACATCAAACACGAGTGGTGCGTAGCCACCCCAGCCAGTATCAACGTAGAGTAGGGGACTCGCCACACGCTGCGGCACATCAAATGAGATTTGACCTTTGACAGTTTGGCCTGGCTGTACGTCTGTTGCTGCTAAGGCGTTTGTGAGATACATCGATGGATGAAGTGGTGCATAATCGCCCTCATTGCTTCTAACATAAAGTTGATTTGAAGGCAGTACTTGCTGCGTAACAGACGTAAGGTTGGTGATACTGATATCCATCGTGAGCATTGTGTCGCTTGGGTCAATCGTAAAGGCGTAATCTCGCTTTGAGTTTTCGCTCACGTTACTGACACGAGCTTGGACGGCGTGGTTCGTACCAGTTTGAAGGGAAGTGAGTACGAGGTTAGGATTAGGCTGCGTCGCAACCGTCCCATCATCTGTGCCTCTATTCGTGTAGTTAACGATGTAGAGGGTATTAATCACGACGATGGCGGTAAGAACAACAATAAACGAAGCAAACAAAAGCCGGTTTTCGTCTTTAAATCTGAGGAACTGACGCCACTCTCGCTTAACTTCTTTGACTTCCTTTTCGACGACTTCACTTACGCTCGCGTCTGCTACTACTTTAGCTTTTCGTTTCATCATTCCCCCCGTTTATGGTTTTGTAGCGTCATAATAGCCCACTAAATAGCTTGCAATTACGCCGGTGTTATTCTTAGGTGCTGAGCCATGGTTATGTGAACCAATACCGGATATCGAAGCTCCACCACTTAAGTAGGTGCCCAGGTTTACATTGCCACAATCAGCTGTAAAGCCCGATGGTAACAAATTACCCTGCTGACTTTTATGGTAGCCGCTATTTAAATTGGTAACATCTACGACTCGACCGGCGTTGTACCCCCAGCAATTCGCGGATGTCGTATGAGTCAGTAAGTCATTCGGTCCGTAGCAAGGCGTCTTGCCCGAACAATAGACAGCAGCTGCTGTATTGACCGTGAGTAGGGCAGTCCCTGAAACGGAACCACCAATCGAATTCACGCAAGTAATCGTGTAGTTGAATGTCCCGGTGGTAGTCTGTGTTCCAGTGGTAACTGGTCCGCCGCTTGAGGCTTTTGAACCACTCAATACTCCACCACCAGTACATGAGGACGCGCCAGTCGTGCTCCACGAATAGGTAGTAGCAGTACCGGTAGTTATCGTTGAGGCAGCGAGCGATACGGATACTGTCGGCAAGGCCACAATTGTGAGCGTGGCGCTTTTTGTGCCTGAGCCGGCACTATTGGAACACGTAATGGAATATGTTCGAGTTCCCGCAGCGGCAATCGCTCCGGTGCTTGCGCTGCCGCTGGCGCCCGGGGACGAAACCCACGTGCTTGTAGTGCCACCAGCAGAGCATGACGTCGGACTATTCGTTGCCGACCAGCTGATTGTCGAGGCACTACCTGTACTAATCGAAGCTGGCGCCGCAGAGATGGTCACGACTGGTGGAGAAGACGAAGTACCAGAGCCAACTGCTAGACTTGTCGTGGCGGTGTTACTTGTGCCGCCGGCGTTCGTACAATTTAAGCTATAGGTATAGGTTCGCGCTGTTGATAAGGTGCCCGTACTTTTGCTACCTCCGGAGGCTGGCGTAATTGGTGCCGTTAGATCACCGCTTGGCGTACAAGAGCTAGGGTTATTAGTTGCCGACCACGTGACGGTGGCAGACTGGCCAGTATTGATTGAGATCGGGCTTACACTAATCGATACGGCTGGTGGTGCTGGCAACGAGACCGCCAGCGTGGCTGTCTTGGGTGCGCCCGATCCGCCCTCATTCTTGCACGACAGGCTATACGAATAGGTCCTCGCGGTACTCAGGGTACCCGTGTTTCGGGTTCCGCTAGACGTTGGTGTGATGGAAAGATTTCCCGGCCAATCACCACTGGCGGTACAGGTTGTGCCTGCAGTGTTGTTGGCTACATTCCAAGAAATAGTTGCCGAGTTTCCAACTAGTATCGACGCGGGGTTAACCGTAAGCGAGATGGCCGGTGGGTTTGGTAGTACGTTAACATTTACAGTAGCATCGAGCGAACCAGTCGAATTCGTACAATTCAAGGTATAGGCATATGGGCGAATGCTGCCTAGCGCCCCCGTGTTAAAACTGCCGGTACCAGGTTTTGCCCCGCTCCAGTCTCCAGACGCGCTACACGAACTTGGGTTATTAGTGGTGCTCCAATTTAGGGTTACCGAACTACCCGGTGTAGTCGAACCAACGGGAGTTGATGACAACGTGACCACTGGTAAACCGGGGGGTGGATCAACCGCTGAGACTGGGATCGTCACAAGCTGACTTGTACCGGCGCTATTGGTGCATTGCAAACCATATGAATATTGTTTGGCTGACGTTAGCCCTGCAGTGCTCTGAGTACCGGAAGCAGTCTTTAAGCCGCTCCAATCACCGCTGGCAGTACAGGAGGTCGGATTATTCGTAACATCCCATTTCAGTTGCGTGCTTTCGCCCGTAAATACCGTGGTAGGGTACGCCGCTAACGTGACTGTCGGTCGCTGCGTGACTGATCCCGAACCGCCGCTTTTGGTTGCTGTGCCAACCGAAACGGTAGAAAAACCCGTGCCAGTTGCGTTTTTACAGGTCAGCGTGAAGAGATATGTCTGGGATTTAGAAAGACTTGGCGTCGTTTCCGTGCCTGAGTCAGCCTTAGTACCAGACCAATCATCACTGGCGACGCATGATGTCGGTTTATTTATGACCTTCCAGGTTAGTTTCGCTACACCTCCAAGGCTGACCGTCGATGGATCAGCTGTAAGCGTGACAGCTGGACAATTGGTTCCCGTACAAGAGCTCACACCGGTCGCGGTACCCCCACCTGGCAGTGCTGCGGCATTCTTTTGAGCACTCGCTGGTGCTTTCGGCAGTGTATCGAGGCTGTGCTTGGCTTGAAACCCGGCATTATTAGCAAGAATCGTAAATATCGCGACGCTAACCATCGTAATACTAATGACAATAGCCGAGACAGCGGTAATAATTTTGGTCGATCGAGGACCAAAAAACGATTTAAGCCATGGGAAACGGGGGAGTTTTTGTACTGGCAAAGGTGCCTGCGGCACATTCATCTTGATGACTACAGGATCTTGGTCAATCATTATAGGCCTACCTGTAAGGCGCTCGTCGCACCATCCGGTTGGTAGACAAACGTCTTGGGGGAGACGTGTGCAGATACGTCAAAATCAATCGTTTGCTTCCAAGTTGAAGTGTTCTTTTGTGGACCACCAATTATTGTACCGGCAGGTAAATACACAGCGGTTACGGCGTGGGACACGCCAGCGCTATCGATTAGTTGCATTTGTAGTCCTGGTGAAATCTGTAATACTTTTCCGCTATTGTTGGCTACACTGAGAGAAACGCTGACACGCTTTAGTTGCGTGACCGTATTGACGTCATAACTTCGCACGGACAAGACTTTTAGCGTGACATTAGGATTGGCTGTGGCGCCTAGAACGGCTTGGTGCAGATTATGATTGTTTGATCCATTAACATTTATCACAGACGCGGACATGCCTAAGAGAACAGCAATGCTGAGCGCAAGTAGTCCTTCTTTTCTGTGTTGATCCAGCCTCGGTTTATTCACCAGTAGCTCTTATGTTTTAACTCTTTAATTTTACAGGTTCACTCACTGAACGGCAAACGTTACGACGCCACCACTCCAGATAGCATCAATATACAATTTCTGGACAGTGTCCTTGGCGACTAAATAGCTGAGTTGACCCTTAATAGTATCCCCAGGCAGGAGTTGTCCAGCACGAAAAGGCTGAGCGAGACTATACGGTGTCAGGTAGGCGACAGTACCACTCACGTCTTTGACATACGTATCGCTACTTGGGAATACGTTGATTGGCTTTTCGGAAATGTTTTTAACACTAAGTTCAATGATGAGGTAGTGCTTGCCGGCTGGAGCTTTGAAGATACTCGTGCCATCTGCGCTGGTAACTGAATCAAGCTTCGTATTAGTAGCGCCCATCGTAATACTGGTGCCGGGCTGGTAGCCCGCAAAGGGGGCAGGGCCACTGTCAACATGCTGAACCCATAAGGTGAGCGAGAGTAGTGAAATCGCAATCATTAATATTAGTGTGCTAATCCAAAACAATCGTATAGGTTTTATGCTCTCAAGTAACGAAAGTGGCTGATGCGTGGTTTTAACTTGTTTATTACTCATATTAGTCTCCAATTACGGCTTACTGCTATCAAAATAGCCGACAAAGTATGGGGCATAATTACTGTCGGTAGCACGACGGGCTGCCAAGTGAACGTGACCACTTGGATACTCAGGAGTTGATACACCCCCGTTGAGGGCGGCGCTTAAATCCTTACCGCATACTGATGAAACTTGGATTGTTTTTACGCCACTCGCAGCAACGTGCAGACCAGCGTCAAGACCTGTAACGTTGAAAACACTGTCACCGAGCGAACCCCAGCAATTTCCCGACGATCCATGCTTAGCAACATCATTTGGCCCATAACATGGCGTTGCGCCACCGCAATAGGTGGCCGTTGTCGTGCCAGACGAACTTCCATTACTATTCCCGGCGGGCGCGGCAGGTGGCGCGGCGTTGGCGGGTCCGACCGCAATCGTGACGGTGGCCGTACCCACGCCACCGGCATTCTTACAACTCAAAGTGTATTTGTAGTTTCCGACTGTGCTAATACGGCCAGTGCTCTCCGCTCCAAAAGGCGTTTTGACTCCCGACCAACTATCGCTGGCAGTACAAGAACTGGGGCTACCCGTAGCTGTCCACGTCAGCGCGCTAAAACTGCCGGCAGTAGTTGCGTCAGGCTTAGCAGTGATCGTAACGGTGGGGGCTGGGGACACCTGCGCAACAATAGCGAAGTGTTTCGATTTGTCGGGCGCGAAGAAACCGACGAGCACCAGAACATTCATGCCGATGCAGGTAATAATCATAGTAATTCCGACTAAACGCCTAAGCCACATAGTTAGCTCTCATTTTAGCGTACATGCTCTTAGGACATACCAAATTCTTCACTGTGAATCCTTGCTCCTGGCACGCCTTTGGCCTTAAATTGTTTTCGTAGAGATGTCATCATTGGTGGCGGGCCACAAATAAAAATATCTTTGCCATGAAGGTCACCACTATGCTGCTGAATAAAATCGGCGCTCAGGCGCTCTTTGGATTGGTCGCCAATGTATGGCATGACTCTAAACTTACCATTCTTAGCAACGCTTGTTCCCGCCAACGCCTCCCAATCGATTAATTCGCTGGCCGTCTTGACGGAGTAATACAGGTCAATCTGATAGCCGTCATCGGGTAAACTTTTAGCCATTGAGATAAACGGCGTCACACCAATACCACCGGCAACCCAAATCTGGTTCATATTTTTAAAGTTGTTATAGCTAAAACGACCGTAGGCACCTTCAATCTTAGCTACAGCACCGGGTTGAATCTTGACCAGCGAATTCGTATAGTCGCCGAGGCCTTTGACGCTGACTTGAAGTCGCCCATCTTTGTCACCAGACGATATTGAAAACGGGTGCCACTCTTTACTTAGTTTCGTGCCGCTATGCGTAAACCGAATGAATATAAATTGCCCTGGTTTATAGGAGAGTCTGTCGCCAACAGGGCTCATGGTAAGTTGTGTCACATTACCAGCCACAACTTTTACGTCATCGACGGCATAGTCATAGTGCCTGATAAATATGTTTCCCAGCAGCGTACGATATACGAAAGCAACTAGACCAAGTAAGGATATGACGAGAATGTAGTATTTGATGAGCGGATGAGAGGACGTGTCGCTGACGATAAATAAGACGTGTAAACCGGCGATAAAGAACGCCAGTCCTAAAAACTTGTGCGTAAACAGCCAGACGCGGTACGGAAGATGCACGAAGAACGTCACCAAAAGTAGCACCACCATCCCCCAGAACGCTATAAAACCAAAGAATATCGCCCACTGCTCCAAAACAATTGGGTGATAAAACGAAGCTTTATCAAACAGCGAGGACACCGGCGCTAGGCCATTTGGTACCAAAATCAGGGCAGCTTGTTTGAGGTTCGTTGTAACATACCGAAGCGACAATACCATCGGATGAATAGCGAGCAATACAAGTGCCAAGCCTCCAAGCATATGATGGGCGATATAGACTCGGTTTAAGCCGCCAAAAAAACGTTCCAAAAAGCGCAAGCGTGTGGAATATATAAGATTGAGCGCGTACATAATCATGCCGACTAGACCGGTAACTCGGCCAATTGCAAGCATGACAGCCGGGAAGCCATGTATCGTGCTAAGCGGATGGATCTGGACCCACAATATCACCGGGATGATACAAAGCGCGATTGTCACGCCCCAGCCTAATAGATGCTCAAGCCGGAAGCTGATAATGACTTGTCGATTGCCCCTCGGTTGCATAGGTCTACTTTGCTAATTACTAGTTACTAGGAAGTATAGCAATTATGTTTACGCTTAAGAAACTACTCCAGAAAAACTATATATGCGAGCCAATAAGATAGCCGATGAGCGCCGTGATTGCCATTGCCGCGCCTCCGCCAATAAGCACTCGTGCTGCGGCACGCACTTTATGACCGCCACCAATGATTGCCCCAACCGCACCTGAGACAGCCAGCATGAGTAGTGAAGTAATCACTATCGCCCAGCCCGTTGCACTGCCATTAGTGAGTATGGTCGCCAAAATTGGCACGATCGCTCCAACCGAAAATGCCGAAGCGGAAGCGAGGGCTGCTTGTAGCGGTTTAGCGAGCGTCGCGTGGTCAATGCCTAATTCGTCACGCGCATGCGCCGCCACCGCGTCATGATCATGCAACTGTTTCGCAACTTGCAGGGCTAGAACCGAGTCAAGACCTCGAGATTCATAAATCTGGGCCAGCTCAGCTAACTCTTCGTTAGGATTAGCCTGTAACGATCGTTCTTCAATGGCAATATCTGCTTTTTCTGAATCACGCTGAGAACTAACCGATACATATTCACCCATAGCCATTGAAAGCGCGCCGGCCGTGAGGCCCGCGATTCCCGCCGTTAGAACGGCAGTTTTGCTCGTCGACGCGGTAGACACACCAAGCATCAAGCTGGCCGTGGAAACGACACCATCGTTAACACCGAGAACAGCCGCACGTAACCAGCCGGCGCGGTGCGATTTGTGTGGTTCGCCAGGATGTGGAACTATAGTTTCTGTCATATTCTGTCCTTTTAGTATAGCGGATATTACTCTACGGATAGTGCTTTAAGCGTTGCAAGGTCGGGAATTTCAATTTCGTTATGAGCGACTTTAACAATGCCTTTGTCTTTTAGCTTCGACACTTCACGGCTTACCGTTTCGCGGGACAAGCCGGCACTTAACGCCAGTTCAGTTTCGGTCAGTGGCAGATTATGCGCACCACTGTCAGTCATTACGCCAAAACGATTAGCCGAAATAATAAGTTCTAAGATTACCCGTGAACGTGCATCACCGCTGGCCATCAACATACCGCGTTGTTGCAGGCCGTCAATGCCTGAATAGAGGCGCTGCAGTAGATCATACATGACGTCACCATTAGCTAGCAGGAATTCCAGCGTCGGTTTAACAGGAGCGATTCGAACGCTGCAATCAGTTAGTGCTTCAAAGAAGTGGGGCGTAGGCACACCTCGGACCGCATAGGCAAGTGGTAAGAAGGCGGGTGGCTTAAACACGTTTAGCGTCGTTTTTTGGCCGCTTGGCGCAATATTATATTGCCCGATTCTGCCAGAGTCTAACTTATATATAGAGGCGATATCCTCGCCCGCAAAAAATATACCCTGTCCCTTTTTTAGATGACGCTGGCTATAGTTCCCAAAAAAAGTATCAATTTTAGCTTTGACTGTCTCGTCCATCATAGATTCCTTGTTTCATAATACAGCAAAGCCGACTCCTTGTGATGCATATCACAGCGCTTGACAGCAATAATGTCTACTATGCCAACAAACGTAACATAAGAAGTAAACAACCATGCAAACCACAAAAAAAGTTAAGCGTCAGTCCGGCCTAAGTAAAGTTGGCTCCGCAGCCATGATTAGCGAAGTGCCATTTTACGCCAACCGATTCTTTTATTCACTCGGTTTTTTGTCGATGATATCGTTCGTCATTTTGCTTGTAACCGGCATCATTATGACCTTGAACGGACCCGATTGGTGGTTGGTATCAAGTGTCGGTAAATTTGTCCGCAGTATCCACTTATGGTCAACGCAAGCCTTTGTACTCTTCGTGCTACTACACCTCATTGTCGTCTTCTGTACGTCCGGATTTAAAAAACCAAGGCGACTTACGTGGGTAATCGGTGTCATTATGTTCTTTGCGTTATTCCTCGAAACAGAATTCGGCTACGTATTACGCGGCGATTTTTCATCACAATGGCGCCTGTTACAGGGTGCAGATTTCTATAACGGTGCTGGACTCGGCCGCTGGATTAATACCCTAAACTATAAGCAAATGTACGGCATCCATGTATCCGTCATACCGTTTCTTATTGTGGGATTATTACTCACACACTATGCGTTAGTACGCGTGCTCGGTATTGCGAACCACAAACGCAATGATGTACGAGCACGCGTAGTCCCAGCCGATCATACGAAGTTATTTATTCGTGGCGGTGTATTAATAGTCTTAATCTTTGCCTTAGCGATTATTTTCCCTTCACCGTATCTGAAGCCTACAACGGTTCGTGATATTGCTCAGCAAGATCCGAATTTGATGGCGAAAACACTGGTCGCTGAAATATCGAAGACTTCAGACACAGCAACCTACATGGATAATATTGATCCCTACACCTATGACGTTCAAACTGCATACATCACCACGCCGTATGATCAGTATCTCGTCTTAAACACGAATGCCGTTAATTACTTAGCCAAATTTAATACACTCTCAGCCGCTCAGCAAGCTGCTCAACTCAAAACACTACAAGACTATTATGGAGCTGACAACATCGATGCCGCGAAAGTTCCAAAGAATGATGCTGAGAATGTCATTAAAACGTTAGTCGCGATGGCAGCCACCGGAGCGTATGAGTCAAGTGTCGCGCAAGGCAACAATCAAGCGACGCCTGGCGATCAGACAACCTACGTCAACCGTTTCTTATCTGATACCGGCGTATTAGAAGCGCGGGCAACAGCGCTAAGCCTCACGACCCCACAGTACGGTATGCTTCACGAAGAATCGAACAAAGAGCCAGTTGGCGCTTGGTGGCTCGCACCAATTGGCATTCTGAACCACACCGTACTTGCCAGTGATGATAACGGTGACCGTGACGCCGCCATTATATTTGGCGCGCTTCTACTCGTTATGGTGGCCTTCCCGTACATTCCTGGGCTAAACGCTATCCCTGAGAAATTACGTCTCTACAAACCATTCCAGCGTCGCGAAAAGAAATAGTTGGCGCTAGCGTCGCGACGTACTACTTCGTTTTAGAGCGTAGTAGCCGAGCAGTACGATTACGGTAAGGCTAGCCGTGACTGTTAGCAGTGAGATAACTGTGCTCAGTATGCTGTTAGTATCAGCACCATGGCGTAGAGGATCTGGCGTAACGTGAACATCATACCGAATCACAAACGGCTGAAACGAGCCAGCGCTTCGAGGCGTGCCACTAAGCGTCAAACCGTAGACCGCTGACGATTGGAACGTGTAGCTTAGTTCATTAGACTGAGCTCCTGACGCCTGCGCCAGCCCACTATAGCTCGTTGAACCGTCCGGTCGAGTAATAGTAACTCGGCAATTACAATTTTTGGACGTAAACTGCTGCGTGGCATCTTTATAAAAGAATACGAGCTGTTGTTTTTGGCCGGCGCGCGGCGAATCATCCGGTTCAACATGCAGGATGACCGTCATGTTGCCATCAGTTTCAAACGCGTGGGCTGAAACGAGTGACGAGAAAAATACGCCTGCAAAAAGAAAGGCCACAACTAGCAAGCTACAACGCCGTACGTACATAATCATAAGCGCCATTATACGGTAGTCGCTCCATTTGCAGACAACTATTTCAATCAATACGAAAGCGACACGGCAGTCTGTCTAGTACAAGGGGCACCTATAGCCTATAGTTGTAGTTATGAAGATAGCAGTACTCGGAGCGCATGGTAAAAGTGGTAGAGCTTTCGTAGAATTTGCGCTTACGAGCGGCCATACGGTTCGTGCTGGCGTGCGTGGTAATAGGAGTTTGAACAGCACGACAACCTAGAGGTGGTACACTGCGACGCTACGAGTGCCAGTGACATCAACAAGCTGATTGCTGGACAAGATGCAGTCGTAAGCTTGCTTGGTCACCGTCGAGGCTCAGTAGCTGACGTTCAAACCCAAGCTATGCGGCTACTGGTGACTGCTATGACCGAGCAGGGAATCAAGCGGATTGTCAGCCTTACTGGCACGGGCGTGCGGTTTGCGGGCGACAAAGTCAGGCAGATCGACTATCCGACGACCTGGCTGCTTAATCTTGTTGATCCCAAACGGATGAGTGACGGCGCGAATCATGTGGCTGTGCTGCAAGCCAGTCCATTCGATTGGACTGTACTCCGGGTATTTAAATTAACTAATGGGAGCCAAAAAGCGTTTCGTTTAAGCGCTCAAGGCCCCGTCGCGCTTACCAGCAGCCGCAAGACCGTTGCCGCTGCGCTTGAAACAGTCTTAAGCGACGCGTCATTTATCCAACAAGCTCCGATGATTTGCAAACCCTAGTTTTGCTATACAAACAGACTACCGTAGAATGAGCTCATGACAACCGTAAAAACTATCGAACCAGTCTGGCATTTACAAGTTGCCATGCTGTTGGCAATTTTCTTACAGCTTTTGCTACCGGATCATTTTGTATTTTTTGGCTCCCGCTATCTTCTAATTAGTATGGAAGCCTTACTACTTTTCAGCATGTCATTCACTACTCCCAAAGACGGTTTAGAGCGATCGCTTTCTCGACGGGTGAATGTTATTCTTCTGATCCTGTTAGCGGCGGCAGCAAACGCCTATTCGCTCATTGCAATCGTCAGACAACTACTACAATCTGGTCACGTTCACGATGGCCGCGGTTTAATCCTCTCAGCGCTCAATATCTACCTGACGAATATTATTATTTTCGCACTTTTATACTGGGAAATGGACGGTGGTGGCCCACTCAAACGGCTAACGGCAAGCAAGCATGAACAAGATTTCTTGTTCCCCCAAGACCAGCATGCAGACTACAAACACCCAACCTGGCAGCCGCTGTTCATCGACTATGTCTATGTATCATCAACCAATGGTATGGCTTTTAGCCCAACGGACACTATGCCGCTGTCACGACGCGCTAAAGTCGTTATGTTGGTACAAGCCACGATTGCACTGGTAACTATTGGTCTCGTTGCTGCGCGAGCAGTAAATATATTGAACTAGCTACCCAAATAACCACGACGCTCTGACACGACAAATGCACCTAAGCCTAGCAGCAAGGGTGCCCAATAGCTTATCAAGCGGTAGAGGAGCGCCACAGCGAGCGCGTTAGCGCTTGGAATACCGAAAGCGACCATACCAACGACGAGCCCAGCTTCAACCCCTCCCAAGCCGCCAGGAGTAGGCGTAACGGTGCCTAACAGAATACCTACGCTAGAGACAATAAGCGCAGTTTCAAGCGAAATAGTAACTGACAATGCGCCAGCCGCGTAGTAGAAAGCGATTGCGTTCGCGAGCGTAAGGCACACTGAGCTGACTAAAGCCAGCAGCAGACTTCGAGGTCGCTGTCGATACTGTGCAATTTGCCTCCAAAAACTGGTTAGCGATGAGATAAATCGAGTTCGAAATCGTGAAATTAGAAATCCGCCAATCACCATCGCTACGACAACTATCGCCCAGAGCTGCATCGGATGAACCTGCCAGGGACTATGCAACGCTGGTAGTGAAGTCCAGAATCCAAGACTCACGCCTAAAACGAGTAGACCATTGGCGATGAAGCCAAGTACGTTATTGGCTGCCACGACTGATGCGGCCTGAGCCGGTCGGTGTTTGCTATAGCGTAAGTATGCGTAGTTCGCACCAATACCGCCAATACCTGCAGGCAATAGTCGACCCACGAACATACTTGCTAGTTGCACGAGTAATGTCCTCAAAAACCTAAGCGGTTTAATCGCTAAAACACAGTAATTGATTGTGGCGAAGATATAGGTTGAACCGGTCCAAGCTAGCGCGAGAAAGACATATGCCCAGCGAATATCATCAAATTTGAGGGTGGTGTGTTTAAAAATGCCAAGCTGCGGGACTACGACGTAGAGTCCAAAGATGGCAATTACAATCAGAAGCCAAGCGCGACGGTTAGAGGTGAGACGTGAAACGCGCATGTTTCTTATTATCGGGCGGTGTTACGTTAAACACAAGCATTATTTAACTCAGCAGGTCTTGCTGGGCTATCGCGTAATGGCCCGCATCAGTTGAGCGCGCGCTTGCCAGTCATACGTTGCATGGCCATACATACATATCAACAAAACAACGTGGTGAGTGCCCATTAAATTGCTACTGCTTAACGAAGTTTAGTGTGTAGTAGTGGTCGTCGTAGTAGAAGGCAAGCGGTCGTTACCCAGTAGCACAATGAAGTCGGCTTGATAGACACCAGCGTATGGATTAGTGGTTGTAAAGTTGTTGCCATAGAGCTTCGTCAATAATTGACGCGTTGCGGACTTACTGCCATTAGACAAATCTATAATTGTCGTCTTGGCTTGGGTGGTTTGGGCATTCCCGATACTTGTCACGGTAATATGCTGGTCAGTGACAGTAGTTTTTTCGGTTGAGGCTAAACCAGCGGTTTGCGTGGCGTTTAGCAGTACAACTGAGGCATTTTCTTGAACGACGGGGTTAGACGACATGACTCGAGCTAGATAGGCCTGAATGTTATCATAATTATCAACACCTGCTGCCGGTGCTAAGGCTGATTGACCATCGGCAGCCGTGTAGTTCACGAGCAGGTTTTTACCATCAGCCTTGTTAAGACTGAGTGACTGTATCGCATTATTATTCATGCCTTTAACGAGGTCATATAGTCGGTGAACTTCACTAAGCTTCATGTCGGTATGAACGTTACTGCCAATAGCATCGGCTAAACTGCTCAACTTGGCTGGGTTGGCAATCGTGCCAGCACTGACTGCTTTGGACTTGAGCGCAACCAGCATTTGTCGTTGATGTTCCGTACGATCAAAGTCGCTGCCAGCAAAACCGTATGAGCCATACGCATCACCGCGGGCGCGGGCCAAGTCAAGCGCCTGTTGACCATTCAAATGATGGACGCCATTGGTGAGCTTTACTAAGGGGCCATGTGTTCCCCAGTCAATACTTGGATCATACAAGCCACGTGGATCAGTACTGGCAATCGTTACGTCAATACCGCCGACAGCGTCCACTGCCTCTCTAAATGCGCTATAGTCAACAAGCGCGTAATAGTTGATGGTGATACCAAAGTTCTGCTCAATAACTTGTTCTAGTTGGCCCATACCGCCGTTAGCGTAGCCATTCTGAGAAAAGTTGCCTTGTTCGCCATACACATAGGCGGCGTTAATCTTGCTGTGACCACTAGTTCCGATATTAACCCACAGGTCCCTTGGCACGCTCAATAAGAAAGCTTTGTTATTCTTTATATCGATGCTTAAAATCATGATCGAATCTGTTAGCTGCGCACCATCATGTCCCGCATCATCGGCTGAGTTTCCGGCTAGTAAAATATTTACTCTGCCGCTCGATTCACCCTTGAGTTGTGTGGTCGATAGCGCGCTCAAAATACTGCCGCCAAATATTTTATGAGCATTATAGGCAAACTTAAAGCCCATCCAGCCAACCGTGATAAAGACAGCCAGAACGAGCACAATGGCAACCCGCTTCAAAGAAAACAGCGAACGTACTCGTCGTTTTGGCTTCGCAGTTGTTGCTACAGGTTGCACCGCCATGGGCGCTGCACGGCGCACCGGCGCTGCTTCTGGAAGCGCACTACGCTTATATGAGCTCAGCGTCATACCAACCTCCGGAAAATTGACTGCTTGTTTCCGGACCATGATATCTTGACCAGGCTTTAAACGAGCTGAAGGCATTGAATTTAAGGTCGTACGTTTGTGTTCTGTCATTAGGTAGAACCTATTATAAGTGCTAGCGCTAGTCTGGTCGAGTTTTTATGTCCACAATCTAAGCGAATACTCAGTTTGCAGGGCTTTAATCAGGCTTAACATAACTAAAATGGGAAGCTTATGAATGTAATAACCCGTGGCATCCGTAATGCATTTCAAAATATGATTCGGGCTGTATCAATAACACTGCAACCACCATTACAGATAACGGACAGCCCATTACGGTAACTGATATCAAGTCTGGGGAGACTATTGTGATACAGCCAGCAACAAGTGACGCTACAATCGCAGCCCGAATTATAGTCAATACGAGTGTCGGTGGACCAAGCACCCATTCGTGCTCATCACAGAATCTGTAAGTTTGTTTTCTGACAAGATTGTGTTGCTGTTATACTAAGCAATACAAAGAACCTATGAGACTAGTCATTCAAATCCCTTGCCTAAATGAAGCCGAGACATTGCCCTTGGTGCTAAGCAGCATACCTAAAAAAATTACTGGCATAGATGATATCATCGTGCTCGTCATAAATGACGGCTCGACTGACAAAACGGTTGAGGTCGCGAAAAAATATGGCGTTTCTGAATTCGTCTACCACGCCCAGAAGCAAGGCTTAGGCCGATCGTTTCAGGACGGGATACACCGTGCACTGGAACTCGGTGCTGATATCGTCGTGAATACCGATGGCGATAATCAATATCCCCAAACTGACATTGATCGCCTCGTACAACCCATCCTAGATGGCACGGCGGATATTACGATTGGCGACCGCCAGACACACAAAATTGAACATTTTTCTCAAAGTAAAAAGCTTTTACAGAAAATAGGGAGTAGAGTTGTAAACATTGCGGCTGGCACCAATTTACCCGATGCCGCCAGTGGTTTTCGTGCCTATAGTCGTGAATCGCTCATGCGCCTGAATACGGTGTCGCGTTTTAGCTATTGTACTGAAACAATCATTCAGGCAGGCAATAAAGGGCTCGCGATCATTAGTATCCCGATTGATACCAACCCCAAAACCCGCGAATCTCGCTTATTTAAATCGAATTGGGAGCACGTTCGTAAAACGGCTACCGTAATTATTCGCGCCTATGTCATGTACAAACCGTATGTTCTATTTGCGACCATGGGAATCACCCTGTTTGTGCTTGGACTCGTGCCATTCGCCCGTTTTGCATTACTGAGTCTTGAGCAGCGCACGGTCAGTGGTCACGTCCAGTCCTTACTAGTCGGATCACTACTCATGATCGCAGCATTTTTATGTCTTGCACTTACGATAATTGCCGATCTCGTCCGAACCAGTCGAGTGTTAACTGAGAACCAGCTCGAATTATCAAAACGCGCTTACTATCAACGCAAGAATTGAGTTTGGGTATAAAATCCTGGAATAACCGGCCCCACAAGCCGCTGTGCCTCATTATTAACGCGGATAATAGTGGTATTCGGCCAGTACCAGTAATTGCTACTGCGGAGTACAAATGTTCCGGCGCCACCACCCCATAAGAAACAAAAGAGCGCAATAACCGCTACGGCGAGCTTAGCACGGGGACGATTATGAAGCCACTGTGCAAAACATAAGCCCACAAACAACATCAGTGGCAACAATACGGGCAATAAATAACGACCGTTAATAGCCACCGGTTGACCAGTTCTGACGTAGGCTGCATATTCATCAATCCACAGCACAGTGCAGTAGGTGACTGCACCGATTAATAGGAGCCGTAGTGTCGCATTTGATCGTCGCAGGACGCGCAAACCATAGACTACTATGAGCGATAATCCGACAGCACCATACAGAAGACTCGCTAAAGCAGGCAACAGCAGTGGACCTCGGGTTTCATAATCTGCGCTCGGACCGGCAAGCGTAAAAAGGCTTCGTAGCCACATTCCATAAGCCCACTCGGAGCTAAATACGATGGGGTTATGTTTTGGCATCACTCGCGTCGACTTTAGAATATAGTCTCGGTTCCATGGTGCATACGCCGTGCATTCTTTGATACTTAAAACTTTATTACAGCTCGGTACCGGTGTATGGTATTTCACAATATTTGCGACATCTCGTTGAATGAATAAGGCAGCCGCTATAAGGAGCACACCCACGCCGAGTAGCACATACAGCTTTGAGATTCTAAGCGAACCGCGCCACAGTGCTTTATATATTTCGGTAAGAGAATGGTATCGTTTCCAGAGTTTAATCAGGACATAGCTACAAATTACGATAAATATTGGCAAAAAGGCGTATTTGACGATGCTGGCAATCAAGCAAACGCTGAGTAACGCTATCAGCTGTCCCGTCGGTACATGATGTTTCGTTTGCTTAATGTTCCCGACTAAGCGACTAGCTAGTAGAAATGCGAGCGCCGTTAGTGGAAAAACTAGATTGTCATAGTTAATTTGACCAGCTAAGAGGGGCACAATTGGTATGAGTACGAATATAGCGAACAGGGTATTGATCATCGCCTCAGAAGCATTAGAACGACGCAGTAAACGACGCCATAGTGGCAAAGCGCTGACAAATAACGCGATATTTATACAGCGTAGCCAGATGACTTGAATCGTTTGATCATGCGTAAACAACTGTATAAAGCGGTACGGAAAACTCATCAAAAAATGATAGAAATATGATGGATCGGTTGCAACTGAACCGAAACTATCGGCATCAGGTGGCTGTCCAAGCCATAACGGGCTGGGGTGTAGCGCATACAATTTAATAATCCCCAGGTGAAAATCTTCGTCAAACGCCATTGGGTAGCGACTGCTGAATGCAATCCACAGCGCTTCTACAATAAGTACAACGAACACGAGCCAAAAAACACCTGGACTAGCCAACCGGGTTGTTAAGCGAGCGGTTAATGTCTGTTCTTTCATAAATGTGTAATTAGTATTCAGTATAACGCAGTGCACCAGTGGCTATGCTTAAATGATTTGCTCGGAGTAGCTTCGAGGTATACTACTACCATGCGATTACGATGGCGTCAGATAGCTGGCATCAGTGTACTTATGACCACTCTGGTGGTTTTTATTGTGTATATCGCCAATAATCCAGCCGTCATTACCTCAATTCGTCATATACCACCAGCCTTGCTTGCCAGCTTACTAATTTTGTACGCGGGTGTAGTTGCCGCCACAGCCATGATTTTTGTTGGCACAACTAAACTCTGTCGAATTAATTTAGACGCTCGAGAGGGTATGGTAGTCACCGCCTATTCAGCAATCATCAACTTCTTTGGTCCACTGCAAAGTGGCCCCGCGTTCCGAGCCGTCTATCTCAAACGTAAATACAGCGTAAAATTGGTCAACTACACAACTGCAACCATGGTGTATTATCTGTTATTCGCAGCCATGAGTGGTATCTGTCTGTTATCAGGAGTGTTGGGCTGGTGGCTCGTTATTCTGGCCGTTCTTGGTCTCATAGTAGCAGTTGTAGCGTGGCGAGTTCCGAACCGTTTTACGGCTCGATTTAAAGAGCTCAACCTCGCGGGCTTAGGCTTACTTACGCTCGCGACATTTCTGCAGGTCGCACTAGTTAGCGTTATTTACTTCTTGGAACTCCGGCATGTTGATCCCGGCGTGCACTTTAGTCAGGCCATCATCTATACCGGTGCGGCCAATTTCGCTTTATTCGTGTCATTAACTCCAGGTGCGATTGGGTTCCGTGAAGCCTTCTTAGTTTTTTCACAAAATCTGCATCACATTAGCAATAACGCGATTGTGGCGGCCAATATTATCGATCGAAGTGTCTACCTCGTTGTACTTGCCATTCTAGCGCTGATTATATTTGGTAGTCATGCTCAAAAGCGACTAGTCGCAAAAACATAGCGCACGCCTTGCCGAGATAATTCTCAGCTGTTTTTCACCCAGCCGACTATAATAGGGAGTATATGAGAATACTAGTTGTCGAAGACGAACACAAAATAGCCCACGCCGTAAAAAAAGGCTTGGAGCTGAAAGGCTATGCGGTAGACGCTGTCTACGACGCTGATAGTGGACTTAGCTATGGCTTGGATGCCGATTATGATCTGATTGTGCTCGATCGAATGCTGCCAGGAAGCATCGATGGCACGACTATTTGCCGCAAATTGCGCGAAGAAGGCATCAATACGCCGATCATTATGCTTACAGCTCGCGGCACAATTGGTGACAAAGTAGAGGGCCTTAACAGTGGTGCCGATGATTATCTCGTAAAGCCCTTCTCGTTTGATGAGCTAAACGCTCGCGTTCGTGCCTTGCTTCGCCGGCCGCCAGTACAAATGGGTAGTATTTTAACCCTCGACAACTTAACGATGGACACCACAACGTATGAAGTTCGACGTGGCGAAGCGGTCATTAAATTATCAAGCAAGGAGTTTGCCTTACTCGAATATTTATTGCATCATCCCGACCGCGTAATAACGAAAGATATGATAATTAGCCACGTCTGGGATGAAACATCAGATATCTTGCCAAATACTATTGAGGTGTACGTGGGCTACTTGCGAAATAAGATTGATCGCCCATTCCCCAAAGATAAGCCACTGCTACACACCTTGCGAGGTTTTGGCTATAAATTGAGCGTTGCGTAAAAAACATGTTCCGCTCCGCAACCTTCAAACTCACCATGTGGTATCTCGTAATTGTCATGGGCATTAGCCTAGGTTTTAGCTTTGTCCTGTATAACGTGACGACAAACGAACTTGCGTGGGGCTTACACCGCGAGACACAGCGTATCTATACGCAGTTCCCAGTCTTCCACAACAGCCAGCTTTTGCAACCGAACGACGATCTAAATAATAGCGCTCGTCATATCCTG
>JBBRZB010000010.1:0-31121 GCA_038237095.1 Saccharimonadales bacterium (SeqCode)
ATTTACAAATCAAAGCGTGAGAAATGTTCTATTCTGATGTTGACCGACGAGCAACGAAGTTCTCATTACTTTGGTTTAACTCCACGCATAGCATCTTCGAGCCAACTCCAACCGCTACTAAACTTGGTAGCAACAATGTGCCAAGATACGCTTTGACACCCCATTCCATATTAGTACCAATTTCTAGGGTGCCAGCAATGCCAACCGTTAACGCTACAGCGCCAAAGGCAGTCTCACGAATTCGATTAACGCGCGGAGTAATCGATTCGTTACCGTACTGTCTCTTAGCTTGATGTTGCACTTCAGTCATATCAATCTTCTATTTATGAAATAACATTATATACCTTTAGTCAATTATATAAAAAAGAGCTCCGATTGCTCGGAGCTCTTTATAGTAAATCGAGAATCGATTACTTGATGATCTTGGTAACGACACCAGCACCAACGGTGCGACCACCTTCGCGAATAGCGAAGCGTAGACCCTGCTCCATAGCAATAGGAGCAAGCAATTTAACCTTAAAGGTTACGGTATCACCTGGCATGACCATTTCCTTGTCAGCAGGAAGTTCAACTTCACCAGTTACATCCGTAGTACGGAAGTAGAACTGTGGCTTGTAGCCCTTGAAGAAAGGAGTGTGGCGACCACCCTCATCCTTGTTCAGGATGTAGACTTCTGAATCAAATTCAGTGTGTGGGGTGATGCTGCCTGGCTTAGCCAAGACCTGACCACGCTCGATATCATCGCGCTCAATACCGCGAAGTAGAATACCGACGTTGTCACCAGCCTGACCTTGGTCAAGGTTTTTCTTGAACATTTCAACACCAGTTACAACAACTTTACGGGTGTCACGAATACCGACAATTTCAACTTCTTCGTTGACTTTGACGATACCAGTTTCAACACGACCTGTTGCTACGGTGCCACGACCCTTAATTGAGAAAACATCCTCAATAGGCATTAGGAATGGCTTGTCGAGTTCGCGCTTTGGTTCTGGAATGAAATCATCCATAGCACGCACGAGTTCCATGATTGCATCTTCGTTTTCAGCGTCTCCGGCTAGTGCCTTAGTAGCTGAACCCTTAATGATTGGGCAGTCTCGGTTGTAGCCGTTCTTCTCAAGAAGGTCACGGATTTCTTCCTCAACGAGCTCTACTAGTTCTGGGTCAGCAAGATCCATCTTGTTCATGAAGACCAAAATAGAAGGTACTCCGACCTGCTTAGCTAATAGAACGTGCTCACGAGTTTGTGGCAATGGACCATCGTTAGCACCTACCACGAGGATAGCGCCATCGATCTGTGCTGCACCAGTAATCATGTTCTTGACGTAATCGGCGTGTCCAGGCATGTCAACGTGAGCGTAGTGACGCTTTTCGCTTTCGTATTCCTGGTGAGAGGTTGCAATGGTAATACCACGTGCGCGCTCTTCTGGTGCGTTATCGATCTGGTCGTAGGCAACTGGCTTGTTAACTGCACTAGGCAATTTCTTAGCCAATACTGCGGTTATGGCGGCGGTCAATGTTGTTTTACCATGGTCGACATGGCCCATGGTGCCCACGTTAACGTGAGGCTTACTGCGGTCAAAGTTTTCTGCCATAAAATGTTACTCCTTATTAAGCTTAAATCTGGCGTTTACTTACATTTCGTTTGCATGGGAATATTAGATCCCACACAAGTTACCGATGAAATTATAGGGAAAGATTGGGTGTTTGTAAAGAGGTCTAGCGTTTGGAATGGTTAGACTTTATAGTCTTCAATCCGACTTACACGATCACTAACATCTGAGCCTTCTGGTCTTCGACGATAATTGGTAAGAATAGTCGACAATCGTACCCCAGCAAGATACCATCTTCCGTGCAATAATTCGCGTTCACTTACGTTACCCAATTTGATTTCATCATCTCGGGTTGGAAAATGCTGAAGGCGGATGCTGTAGGCTACTTCCGCCACTTCCAATGCTAGTTGCGCTACACTCACAACTGGATCAACATCATCTTTAAAACTTAAAACTACTGGCTCGACGGGGATATCTAGTCTTAGCTGCTCGCCAACTTGCAATATTTCGGGTTGGGCCATTACATCTATCCAGTTCTACTTAGCGTTCTTGGCAATGATAGCTTCGGCTACGTTGTTTGGCACATCAGCATAGTGGTCGAGCTCCATGCTTGAGCTAGCGCGGCCTTGAGTTGAACTACGAAGGTTCGTGGTGTAGCCGAACATTTCACCTAGTGGAACGAAGGCAGTAATTTCCTTAACACCAGCGCTTAGATCTTCCATGCTTTCAATACGACCACGCTTACTGTTCAAATCACCGATGACATCACCCATGAATTGCTCAGGTGTTACAACAACGACTTTCATGACAGGCTCCATAATGACTGGACCAGCCTTGCGAACACCTTCTTGAAGCGCCATAGAACCGGCAATCTTAAAGGCCATCTCGTTGGAGTCAACTTCGTGGTAGCTTCCATCGTACAGTTCAGCCTTAACGTCTACCACTGGATAACCAGCGATAACACCGTTGGACATGGCTTCGATAATTCCCTGCTCGACTGGCTTGATGTATTCACTTGGAACCACACCACCCTTAATCGAGTTAATGAATTCAAAACCGGCACCCGACTCATTTTGGCTAATACGTAACCAAACGTCACCGTACTGCCCACGACCACCTGATTGACGGACGAACTTACCTTGCACTTCGACACCAGTCTTACGGACTGATTCGCGGTAAGCAACCTGTGGTTGACCGACGTTGGCTTCGACACTAAACTCGCGCTTCATGCGGTCTACGATAATTTCAAGGTGAAGTTCACCCATTCCAGATATAATCGTTTGACCGGTCTCATCGTCAACACGAATACGGAAGGTAGGATCCTCTTCAGCCAAGCGCTGCATAGCGATTGACATCTTTTCTTGGTCGGCTTTGGTTTTTGGCTCTATAGCAATTGAAACAGGTGGTTCAGGGAACGTAATGCTCTCTAGAACGATTGGATGGGTTGGGTCACAGAGCGTGTTGCCAGTTGTTGTACCCTTTAGGCCAACAATCGCGGCAATGTCACCGGCACCAACT
This sequence comes from Saccharimonadales bacterium (SeqCode), assembly GCA_038237095.1. Taxonomy (GTDB): domain Bacteria; phylum Patescibacteriota; class Saccharimonadia; order Saccharimonadales; family UBA4665; genus JAJXTN01. The sequence continues at coordinate 3,072 of JBBRZB010000010.1, forward strand.
TCGTTAACATCAGCGCGCTTATCAGCTTGCAGACGTACGATACGACCAACGCGTTCACGTTCACCAGTTGAACTGTTTAACACGTATGAGCCAGCAGTTAGTGTTCCTGAGTAAACACGGAAGTAGGCTAACTTACCGACAAATGGGTCAGTTGTAATCTTGAAAGCGAGGGATGCGAATGGTTCGGATTCATCAGGCTTGCGCTCGACTTCGTCACCAGTCTTAGGATGAGTACCCCAAGTTGAGCCACGATCAAGTGGGCTTGGCAAGTAGTCGTTGACCATATCGAGGACTTTTTCAACGATCACACCACGACCATCACCGCCAGTGACAGCATAGAACTTACCAGATAATACTGCTGTACGGATGGCGCTCTTGATTTCAGCGACGCTCAAACCCTCTTCTCCAACTTCAAAGTACTTCTCAAGCATAGCTTCGTCTTCGGCAACAGCGTTTTCGACGAGCAAGCTGCGATATTTCTTAACCTGATCTATCATGTCAGCTGGAATTTCTGACTCAACGAGCGCCTTGTCGTGGAATTCGACATAGGTGTAGGCTTTCATCTCAACGAGGTCGACGATACCGTTGATGGATTGCTCAAAACCTATTGGTAGGTGTACAGGAAAGGCTCGCTTACTTAAACGAGCGTGAATCGTGTCGAGTGACTTGTAGAAATCACCACCGGTTTGGTTGATCTTGTTAATGAAACAGATACGAGGCACGCCGTACTTGTCGGCTTGGCGCCAAACAGTTTCGGACTGTGATTCAACACCCATCTTGCCATCAAAGACGACACAGGCGCCATCAAGCACACGTAATGAGCGCTCGACTTCGACCGTAAAGTCGATGTGACCAGGAGTATCGATAATGTTGATCTGGTGTTCTTTCCAGTAGCAAGTAACAGAAGCTGCCACGATTGTAATACCGCGTTCACGTTCTTGAGCCATCCAGTCAGTAGTGGTCTCGCCATCGTGCACGGCACCAATCTTGTGGTTCAAACCCGTGCGGTACAAAATACCTTCGGTGGTTGTAGTTTTACCGGCATCGATGTGCGCGATAATGCCGAGGTTACGAATTTTGTCCATAGGGGTTTTCTTGTCTGCCATAATTCTACTAAAATCTTTCTGTATATACTTTTTCTTGAGTTAGTTCACAAATACCAGCGTATTGCGGTGGCATATGGTTGAGATCGTTTTCGCCAGTCATATTATGTCCTAGCAAAGTGAGCGAAGGCACGGTTGGCATCAGCCATCTTGTGCACGTCTTCACGCTTCTTAACTGCAGAGCCCTGGTTGTTATAGGCGTCTACGAGTTCAGCAGCAATTCGATCTTCCATGCCAATGCCCTTGCGAGCACGGCAGGCAGCCACAAACCACATAGTGGTTAAGTGGTTTTGGCGTTGACCACGAACTTCAAATGGAATTTGGTAGTTAGCACCACCAACACGACGAGATCGAGTTTCGACGTGTGGTTGTACGTTCTTGAAAGCTTGTTCAAAAACTTCTAGTGGGTTCTCGACTTTAAGTCGATCGGCGGCTTTTTGCATGCCGTTATAAACAAGTCGTTCTGCAGTCTGCTTTTTGCCGTGAATCATGACACGGTTAATGAGCCGTTGAACGGGTACACTTCCATAGAGGCGGTCTGCGGGGATATCACGAACTAATGAGGCGGTCTTTTTGCGTGGCATTATTTTGCATCCTTCTTGGCGCCGTACTTACTACGACCCTGCTTACGACCCTGTACGCCTTGAAGGTCAAGGCTGCCACGGACGATGTGGTAACGAACACCAGGAAGATCTTTAACACGTCCACCACGTACAAGTACGACGGCGTGCTCTTGAAGGTTATGACCTTCACCACCGATGTAAGCCCAGACTTCATAGCCGTTGCTTAAGCGAACACGAGCAACCTTACGTAGCGCTGAGTTTGGCTTTTTTGGTGTTTTGGTAGTGACCTTGACACAGACGCCGCGCTTAAATGGCGCTGGCTTCTCGTAGTTTTTAGTCTTGAGGTTGTTAGTGACACGCTGCATAGCTGGTGACTTCGTCTTGGAAGTAACCTTTACGCGTGGCTTGCGCACTAACTGATTAATTGTTGGCATTTATTCTCCTTCTACGGTTGTAATCTGCTGCGACGGAAGCATGCCTACTATCCGGCTCGGATTACTTATGTTATAGAAATATTCTAACAGAACTTGGTAGTCTTTACAACAGCTGCTTTACGCTTCGACGGCTTCGCCAATGATTTTATCGCCTTCGAAAGCGAGCTCATTAAGCGCTTCCTCGGGCTTTTTAACGCCAGTACCTACAGGGATCTTGCGACCCAAGATGACGTTTTCTTTTAGACCGTACAGACGGTCAACCTTACCACTAGTAGCGGCAGCGATCAAAACACGAGTTGTATCTTGGAACGAAGCGGCACTAAGGAATGAGTCAGTGCTCAAACTAGCCTTGGTAATACCAAGGAGCAAGAGATTGAACTTAGCAGGCAGCTTGCCAGCAGCAACCAAAGTCTCGTTAGCTTCGGCAACAGCCAACTTACTGACCACATCACCAGTTACGAATTCACTGTCACCAGCTTCTTCAATTTGAACACGACTAAACATCTGGCGCACAATGATTTCAAGGTGCTTATCTGCAATGTTCTGGCCCTGTGCGGCGAAGATGCGCAAAATTTCGTTCATGATGTAGCGCTGGGTAGCTTCTACACCTTGTAGGCGCATCAAATCGTGCAGGTTGATTGAACCATTGGTGAGGCGTTGGCCAGCCACAATTGTGTCGCCGTCCTTGACAAATAGCTGTTTGAATCCAGGGATTTCGTAGCGTACGACACTTTGACTCGTAGGCGTGATGATGACCGCTTTGTTGGTCACTTGTGCCTTACCAGCCATTGGTGCAACGAGTGGTTCGGATGCATCTTCAAGGGCGGCAACCACGTCACCAGCTGATACGTCAGTACCGCTAGCGATGTGCGCTTTGCGCTCACCAAGCTTAAGTGTCACTTTTTCCTTGTCGTCGGCTGTAACCTGAACGACAAAGTGATCACCTTCTTCCCAAGCGTTTGCGACACCTGAGATTTCAGTCAGGTACGCCTGTCCCTTTGGTGAACGAACTTCGAATAGTTCTTCCACGCGGTTCAAGCCTTGTGCAGTATCATCGGCTAAGGTAGCGCCGGAACGGTGCTTAGAGTCAAGACTAAGCTGTGTACCAGGCTCACCGATACTTTGCGCGGCGATGACACCTACCGGGTGCCGATCAGCGACTAAGTTACCAGTGGCTGGATCAACACCGTATGACTTCTGAGATACACCACGAACACTAGTACAACTCAATGCACTCATGATCTTTACCCCATCAACTGCGCTATCGGCATCGATTGCATCGGCGATTTCAGGTGTAAATTGATGACCCTTCTTGATGTGTCCAGTGATTGATTCAGCCGCGAAGCGACCGATCAAACGGGAACCATAACTGACACCGATTTCTTCGGCGTCGGCGCGAAGCATAGCGAAACCAGGATCGGTACTATTGTCATCACTTAACGTGAAGACATCTTGAGAAACATCCACGAGACGACGAGTAAGGTAACCAGCATCAGCCGTTTTAAGGGCGATATCGATTAACGCCTTACGAGTACCACGAGTACCAGTAAAGTACTCAAGTGGGTTCAGACCTTGGATGTAGCCAGACTTAATTGGGAGCTCAATGGCGTTACCTGCGGCATCAGAGAAGATACCAAGCATACCGACACACATTTTCATCTGAGAGATGTTACCACGAGCACCAGAAGTGATGGCGATAGCCATAGAAGAATCCTGACCGGCCATTTGTTGGCTGAGCATATCCTGCACTTGGTTATCGATCTTAGCCCAGTTTTCAACGGTTAAACGGTAGCGCTCGTCTTCAGTAATGAAGCCTTGCTCGTATTGTTCAGAAATAGCTGCGGAACGCTCTTCACCACCGTCAAGCAATGTATCCATGCCAGTGATTGGTGCAAAGTCACCCATGCCCATACTAAGCCCGGATTGGGTAGCATAGTCGAAGCCAACGTCCTTAAGGTCGTCAGCGATTTCAGCAGTAATTTCCTGCCCGTACTGCGCGTAAACCTGAGCCATAACCTTTTGCAGGCGCTTCTTTGTCATTGCTTCGTCTTGGAATGGGAAATCTTCTGGGAATGTTTCGTTAAACAATACACGACCAAGCGTGGTGTTACGAACTTCGCCGCGGAATGGGATGCGAATAAAGCTTTGAAGCTCAATCACACCAGCATCACGAGCCATCAAAGCCTCAGTCAAGTCTGCGTACGCCTTGATGTTGGTTTTGTTGGTGTTAGGACGCTCGTAAGTCAGGTAGTAACAACCGAGGACGATGTCTTGCTCAATGTGGAGAATTGGTGATCCATCAGCTGGTTTCAGTAAGTTGCGGTTAGCAGCCATGATAGTTCGTGCTTCTTCTTGAGCGGCATCACTTAGTGGCAAGTGAACCGCCATTTGGTCACCGTCGAAGTCAGCGTTGAAGCCCTTACAAACAAGTGGGTGCAACTGGATGGCGCGACCTTCAATTAGCACAGGCTGGAAAGCCTGAATGCTTAGACGGTGCAGACTTGGAGCACGGTTCAAAAGTACATATTTACCCTTGATCACTTCGTCAAGTGCGTCCCAGACAACCGTTTCGCTCATCTCGATTAAACGAGTAGCGCTACGAATGTTGTGCGCGTGCTCACGAGCAATCAGTTCGCCAATCACAAATGGCTTGAATAGTTCAAGCGCCATCATTTTTGGCAAACCACATTGGTTAATCTTTAGTTCAGGACCGGCCACGATAACGCTACGACCGGAATAGTCGACGCGCTTACCAAGTAGGTTCTGGCGGAATCGGCCCTGTTTACCTTTAAGCATATCGCTCAAAGACTTCAAACGACGACGTTGGCCAGTAGCAGCAACGGCACGACCACTGCGGGCGCTGTTGTTATCAATCAAAGCGTCAACGGCTTCCTGAAGCATGCGCTGCTCGTTGCGGCGGATAACTTCTGGAGCATTGAGCTCAATTAACTTCTTAAGGCGATTGTTGCGGTTAATGACGCGGCGATATAAATCGTTTAAATCAGAAGTCGCGAAACGACCACCAGTTAGCTGCACCATAGGGCGAAGATCTGGAGGGATGACCGGCAATGCACTAATACAAATGCTACTTGGCTTAATGTTGGCGCGGTCCATGCTCTCGAGTAGGCGCAAGCGCTTCATGATTTTCTTTTTGCGTTGGCCTTTAGCTTCTTCAGCTTCAGTGGTCAAATCAGCAATCAGTTGTTTTAGATCAATCTCTGTGAGCAGGTCTTTCAGTGCCTGAGCACCCATACCAACTTTTACGATGGCACGCATTTCATCTGGTAAGCCACGGAAGTCAGTCTCGTTAATGAGATGTAATTTTTCGAGTGCAGATAGTTGGTCACGGTAGAGTTCGAATTCCTTAGTAACTTCTTCAAGCTCTTTAGTCTGCATTTCAGCAAGTGCTTTGACGTTGGCGTCTTCTGCTTCAGCTTCTTTTTCGAAGCGAAGCTTGATAGCTTCCTTAGCAGCTGCGAATTCAGCTTCTTTGTCAGTTAACAACTTAGCTTTCTTATCGGCATCAACAGATTGGATGATGTAACCGGCAAAGTATGCGACCCGCTCAAGGTTCTTAACAGTCATACCGAGCAATAAGCCCATGGCTGATGGTGTACCACGCAGGAACCAGATGTGTGCGACAGGAACGGCGAGTTGGATGTGACCCATGCGTTCACGACGAACGATACTACGAGTTACGAGTTCTCCATTCTTATCAACAGCGGCTTCACGACTACGAACACCTTTATACTTAGCGTCGTGAGGGTTGATGTCTTTTACTGGACCGAAAATTCGCTCACAGAACAAACCATCACGCTCAGGTTTCTGAGTACGGTAGTTAATCGTTTCTGGTTTGGTGACTTCACCATAGCTCCAGTCGAGAATATCGTCTGGGCTGGCGACCGCTAGGCGGACAGCGTCAAAGTCTGCAATGTCAGTTCCGTTGGTGGAATAGCGTTGTGGAAACATATTAGACCTCCTCCCCTTCTGCTTCATAGGTTTCTAGTGTTGGCTCCTCAGCGGTAACCATAGCTGCGTCTAAATCATTGCTGACACCGTTTTCGGCATCTTCATCAGCAGTTACGACACTAAAGTCGTCACCGATTGATTCTTCAGACATATCAAGATCAGCGATGCTTGGTTGAGGGACTTCTACTTCAGCTGGATGCGAAGCTTCTTCCTGAATGTTACTCGCTAGAACAGCTTCGGCATCAACGACTTTATCAGAGTGAATTAAGTCAACCTTAAGACCAAGACCTTGCAATTCTTTTACAAGTACGTTGAAGCTTTCAGGAACTTTTGGCCCAACAATTTCGGTCTTTTTGATGATCGATTCGTAGGCTTTGCTACGTCCATACACGTCATCAGACTTAATAGTCAGCATTTCTTGCAGCGTCATAGCGGCACCGTATGCTTCGAGGGCCCAGACTTCCATTTCTCCAAAGCGCTGGCCACCGTTTTGCGCCTTACCACCAAGTGGTTGCTGGGTGACCATTGTGTACGGACCAGTTGAACGAGCGTGAATCTTATCAGCGACCATGTGGTTCAACTTAATCATGTACATGCTGCCGACCGTAGTGCGCTCTTCAAAAGCGGCGCCTGTGCGGCCATCAAATAATTGCTGCTTGCCGTCTTCAGGAAGACCAGCTTCAGCGAGTAGTTCATGAATCTTGTCTACCGAAACTCCATTAAACGATGGGCTGGCAACTTTTATGCCGAGCGCACGGGCAGCCATACCCAAGTGGGTTTCAAAGAGCTGTCCGATGTTCATACGTGATGGCACGCCAAGTGGGTTCAAAACGATATCAACAGGAGTGCCGTCTTCCATGAATGGCATATCTTCAATTGGCAGAATTCGCGCGATAACACCCTTGTTACCGTGGCGACCACCAAGTTTGTCACCGACTGAGATTTTGCGCATTTGGGCCACGAAGACCTGTATTTGCATCAAAACACCGGCTTTGAGTTCATGACCATTTTCACGGCTAAAGACTTTGACGCCCACGACTTTACCGTGCTTGCCATTACTCATGCGCTGCGAGGTATCACGAACTTCCTTAGCCTTTTCGCCAAAAATTGCACGCAGCAAACGCTCTTCTGAGCTTAATTCCTGCTCACCCTTTGGAGTAATTTTACCAATCAGGATGTCGCCAGGGTGGACTTCAGCACCGATACGGACAATACCATCGTCATCAAGGTGACGCAGGCTTTCTTCAGAAACGTTTGGAATATCACGGGTAACAATTTCTGGCCCAAGCTTGGTTTCGCGGACTTCAATCATGTAGTCCACAATGTGAACGCTCGTAAGTGTATCGTCCTGAACTAGTTTGCGGCTAATGATGATAGCATCCTCAAAGTTGTAACCTGCCCATGGCATAAATGCCACGACAAGGTCTTTACCGAGAGCAAGTTCGCCGCCATCAATCGACATACCTTCAATTAGGACGTCTCCGACTTTGACTTTATCACCAGTGTTTACGACCACTTTTTGGTTTATCGAGGTGCCTTCGTTACTACGGACAAAGCGTTGTGGCTCGTAAGTAACACTGCCTTCGGCGTACTTAACAACGACTTCTTGAGCGGTTGCTTTCGTAACTTCTCCAGTGGCTTCAGCAAGAATAACCTGACCAGTATTACGAGCCGCAATTGACTCAAGACCAGTACCAACAATTGGACTTTGTGGCTGAATCAGCGGTACTGCCTGACGTTGTTGGTTACTACCCATCAGTGAGCGGTATACATAATTCTTTTCAATAAACGGAATCAAACCGGCGCTAGAACCGATAATCTGGTTACGTGATGCGTCCATGTGGGTTACATCGTTCGCATCAAATTCACCGGATTTAAGTAGTAACCGACCACTGACACGCTCTTCAACGAAGTAGCCGTCACTATCAAGTTCGCTACCACCACCAGCAATGAGCGCTGACTCTTCTTCGTAGGCATCTAAGTAGACAACTTCACCGCTGACTTGAGCTTTGACAGGCCAAGTGACACGAGTCGTAACTTTAGCAAGCTTAGCGCTGTCAGCACCAGTAATTTTAGCACCAGATTTAACGATCACTTTACCTTTTTCGTCTACAAGGTCTTCACTAGCGAAACGGCCAACTGCGTCCTTCGGAGTAGCAGCACTGATTACCTTACGGTATGGTGTTTCAATAAAACCATAATCGTTCACACGAGCATAGTTAGCAAGGTTCAAAACGAGGCCAATGTTAGCGCCTTCTGGGGTTTCAACAGCACAAATACGACCATAGTGCGTCGCGTGCGCGTCACGAACTTCGAAACCAGCGCGTTCTCGGCTCAAGCCACCAGGACCCATTGAACTTAGGCGACGCTTGTGAGCAAGCTCTGACAAGGGGTTAATCTGGTCCATGAACTGGCTCAACTGCGAGCTGGCAAAGAATTCACGTACAGCAGCAACGACTGGACGAGCGTTAATGAGCTGTCCAGGAGTAACGGTCTCGATTTCACTCATGCTCATACGGTCTTTGGTATTGCGCTCCATACGAAGCAAACCAATACGGAATTGTCGCTGCACAAGTTCACCAACTAATTTAACGCGACGGTTTGCTAATGAGTCGATGTCATCTGCCGGTTCTTGAGTGTTGTTCAAGCGCATCACCTCAGCGATAATCGCTTCGATGTCTTCAAGACGCATGACACGGTTTTCAATGGTGTTTGCCACATCAAGGTTCAAACGCTTGTTGATTTTGTAGCGGCCGACCCGACTAAAATCAAAGCGCTTGTAGTTGTAGAACATGTTTTCGATCAATGACTTGGCGTTGTCAACGGTAGCGAGGTCACCTGGACGCAAGCGTCGGTAAACTTCAATTAAGGCATCATTCTGGCCTTTGGTAGGATCTTTTTCAAGTGTTGCGTCAAGGTAGCTAGTTTTGCCACTATCGACGTGCTTAAAGGTTTCACGCATGCGGGCTTCAGTAACACCAAGCGCGCGTAACAGCGTTGTAACTGCAATCTTACGCTTGCGATCGATCTTAACAAACAGCGCGCCACTAGCGGCAGTTTCAAATTCTAACCATGCGCCACGACCAGGGATAACCTTGGCGCCGTATAGGCTAGAAGAACCATGCTGGTCTGACGTAAAGAAAACGCCAGCTGAGCGGATCAGCTGGCTGACAACAACGCGTTCTGCGCCATTAATCACGAACGTACCACGAGTGGTCATCCATGGGTAGTCGCCAAGGTAGATTTCTTGCTCTTTAACTTCACCAGTAACTTTGTTAGTGAGTTCGACGTTGGCCATTAATGGCGCGTCGTAACTAACATTGTTCTCGCGAGCGACAGCTTCGGTTAGCTTTGGAGCGCCGAAGTGATAGTCCTTAAAACTTAATGATAATTTGGCACCAGTGTAATCATCGATCGGGCTGATTTCAGCGAGTAATTCACCTAAGCCTTCTTCTACGAACCACTGAAAAGATTTGTTCTGGTGATTTACCAAACTTGGTAGATCAACCGCATCGTCGGCATTCGTGAAAAAGACACGACCCGAAGAAGCATGTGCAGATGTTTTTGCCATACGCGTACGCAATGCCCCCTTGAAATTAATAGATTAATAACTTGAAAAGAAGCTGCTCTGATTAAGAGCTTTCGCTGCTCACCACACTTTAATAGAGGCGAGCTCGCTGCTTCTCGTACTGGTTTTGGTATTTGATATTGATTCGGCCGAAGATCCTAAGACGCTAGTTTTTGATTCGCTTGAAACGAACATGGGCGTGCTTACACTACTTCTTAACATACTATTGTGATTGACTAAACTAAATAAGTCAAGCTTGGCGGCCTATTGCAAGGCTTTAGTGCTTGTTATGACTGAATCAATAATACCATATTTTTTAGCTTCATCAGCCGTCAGCCATTTGTCGCGCTCCATGTCTTCGTGTATCTTTTCTGGCTTCTGACCAGTATTCTTAGCCATGATTCCTTCTAAGAGCTTCTTGATACGCAGACTTTCCCTTAAATCAATCTCTTGATCGGTCACTTTACCTCGAGTACCACTGGATGGTTGGTGAATCATAATCGTCGCATTCGGCAAAGCCAGTCGTTTACCCTTAGTACCACTGCTCAATAGGAAAGCTGCTGCTGAAGCCTGCACGCCAATGCCAACGGTTTGAATATCATTCGTCACAAACTGCATCGTGTCATAGATGGCTAGTGCATCGTATACGCTGCCACCTGGGCTGTTTATATAAAAATAAATATCTTTCTTGGAATCTTCCGCTTGCAGAAAGAGTAATTGTGCCACGACGATATTTGCGCTGGCTTCATTAACGTCTGTGCCAAGAAATATAATGCGCTCTTTCAATAATCGAGAGTAGATATCATAAGCGCGCTCATAGCGACCTTCGCTCTCGATTACGGTTGGAATTAATACTGAGTTTCGTGGTTGTGTCATGCGTCTATCGTACTCTATTAAATTGGCACTCGTCAAGTTCGAGTGCCAATATAGTTTAAAGTCTTGTTTGTAGCCTATTTTTTAGCGTAGGAACGAAGCTGGTCGAGCGTTTTCTCGGTGAGCATTCGGCTCATAAGATCACGCCGGGCCTCAGGCTTCTCCAGCTCTGCCTGCATAGCTGGATCCTCGTACTGGCCCTTTAAGAGCTGGACACGGATTTCGAGTTCTTCAGGACTAACGAGAATATTTTCCTTTTCGGCAATTTCGGCGAGCACAAGGCCGGCTTTGACACGCATCGAGGCGCCATCGCGCTGCTTTTCATGGTGCGCGTCGGCTGTGAGGCCTTCGTCATCAAGATGTTCCTGCCATGTTTGGCCTCGATAGGCGATATTGCGCTTCTCTTCGTCTTCCATGCGGTCCATCTCTTCTTCAATGAGTTGGGTTGGGATCGCAACAGTAGTTTTATCGGCAATCTTTTCAAGTAGTTCATTATCGTAGGCTCGTAGCGCTTCACGCTGGCGTTCAACTTCAAGTTGCTTCTTGATATCAGACTTGAGTTCGGTAACTGTCTTAAACGGACCGACTGTTGCGGCGAAGGTATCATCAAGCGTTGCTTTTTTAAGTTCTGAAACGGTGTGTACTGTCACGGCGAAGGTAACCTTACGGCTCTGGAGGGTCTTTACGCCATAGTCTTTGGGGAATGTGAGCTCAAACTCAGTATCTGATTCGGGCTTAGATCCAAGCAATTTGTCTTCGAAACCAGGAATAAAAGTCTTACTTCCCAGTAATAGTGGATAGTCCTTGCCGTCGGCACCTGCGATAAACTCACTGGTTTTAGTGTCGCGACCCGCAAAATCGATAATTACTTCGTCGCCGTCCTTGGCGCCGCGGGTCACAGCAGTTTTAACTGCGGCACGAGTTCGTAGGTTGTCAATGACTTCATCAACGTCCTTGACGGTTACAGTTGGCACAGTCATGATATGGCCCATTTTGGTGTAGTCAGGCAATTTGATAATGCCGACAGTTTCGACCGTGGCTGTAAATTCCAAGGTCGTATATGGCACGAACTTTATGATGCTAATATCTGGTTGCGTTACTGGTCGTAGTCTTTCAGATTGGGCAGCATCGATATATAAGCGGTTTACAGCCTGTTCTAAGAACTCAGTCTGTAAAGCACTAGGGTCAATATTTTTTTCAATTAAATTGGCCGGTGCTTTGCCGGGACGGAAGCCAGGTACTTTCGTGTGTGAGCCCATGTGTTCAACCACTTGGCGTTTGATGTCTTCGAGCTTAGCTTCACTGGCTACGATCGTCAACTTGATATTGGTGTCGGTAATAAGTTCTCGTTTTACTTGCATAGTTGCCTAGTGTAACAGATACGAGTAAGTTTGGCTAGCGTAGCAGCGTGTAGAGCACCCAGCTCATACCGACAAACCAAACGGCTTCTACATAGATGCCGTTTGGGCGCTCAAACCACTGTATTTTACTAGCAAATCGAACGTAAGGTCCCGCTTTCCATGGCTTGCCTTGGCGGCCTTTGATGAACTTATTGATAGAAAGCAAGTCTGGGGCGGCGGCGGCAAAAGCACAGACAATCGCAAGCAGCCAGTTTTTTGGTTTTACTATCATGAGCAATATGACAAGTCCGAAACATAAAGCAGCATCGACGTATAAAACGTAGCGAAACCAGTCTTTTAGATGATCGTTTTTGTGCACGCCAAAGTGAGGTATGACATCAAGTACGTAGTGTGAGCCAACAGATAATGCAATAGCAAAGATTGGCTCGCTTATCGTCAACCCAATAACTGCTCCTGTTAGAGCGTGATTTATCGCCCGCATCTAGCCGTTTTGTGCTTTCACAGCGTCAATCACACCGTTTAAATCGAGGCTATCCTCGCTATGAGTCGACAGATTCTTTAGGCTATAGCTGCCGCTTTCAAGTTCTGACTGACCAACTACCAGCACTAAATTCACACCTTTTTTCTCAGCGTTCTTGAACTGGTCTCCAAGTTTTCGACCACTTAAATCAACCGCCACATTAAGCCCCGCGGCACGAAGCTTGGCAATAGTCGGATGAGCTTGCTCAACGACATCACCAATTAAAGCTACATATAAATTCGCTTCAGGAGCTAGGCTTGGCATTAAATTGTGTGATTCTAAAAAATTAGACAGCGTTACGTCACCCCAACCAAAACCAACGGTAGGTACTGGTTCGACGCCAAATAGGCCAACAAGACCGTCATAGCGCCCACCACCAAGCATGGCACGATTGTTCTCTGGATCTGTGTCAAACACCTCAAAAACAATACCGGTGTAGTAGTCAAAGCCACGCATTAACGTTGGGTCAAACAAGAAGTTCGTGACACCGGCTGCCTTTAAACCGCTCATCGTCTTGTCAAGATCCGCAAAAATATCACCTTGCTTTAATGTGTCTGGCAAGTCACTTAATTGTTTGGCGTCTAATATAGAGAGTAGCTTTTCAGTCGCGCTGGCTTGCTTCTGTTCGTCGCTAAAAACGTCGTCAAGCTTACTAATAAACTCGTCGCGGTCCATTTTGTTCATACGATCAATCAGTTTTCCAACGGCGTGTGCTGTCGGTTCATCTAAACCGAGATAGTCACGAAGCACAAAGTTAACAAGCTTACGATCATTAAGGTGAATACTGTACATGTCACTCGACGCGCCAAAGGTTTTGAATACGTCATTGACTAGCGTAATGACTTCGACTTCAGCATGTACAGTTGCGACGCCAAAGATATCGACATTTAATTGCCAGTGTTCGCGTAAACGACCACGTTGCGGTCGTTCATAGCGCCATAAGTTTGGGATGCTGTACCAGCGCAGCGGATAGGCTAGCTCTTGGCGCTTGCCAGCTACCATACGACTCACTGTTGGTGTCATCTCAGGGCGAATAACTACTTTGCGTCCACCCCGGTCTTCAAATACGTAGGTTTGTTCGTTGACGATTTCTTCGCCCGATTTAGCTACATAAATTTCTAATGGCTCAAGGATAGGTGCGTCGTATTCCTCATAGCCAAAGCGCTCGGCTACGGTGCGCAAAACACCAAACATATATTTTTGCTTGCGCTTATCATCCGGATAAAAATCTCGTGCGCCTTTATAGGGTTGCGTGGATAATGACATCTGTTTTCCTTTTGATTGTATTGTAACAAATTAGCTAACGAACGTCTCGTTATAGAATAGCTTCGTCTCGCAACTAACTACTGGCGAGAGTGGCGCACGGATTTACCCCAAGCTTCTTAGTGAGCTCAGCAGTGTTTTGGAAAACTACTTGTTCAGCATTGGCATTTATAGCCACGAATTGAGTAATTTTGGAGGGGCTAGTCTCATTAGAGGCAGTTTGATAATCAACTTCAATGTTATACAACACACAGCCAGGAATCTTTAGGTCGACATTTGCGACTCCATAGGACGGGTCCAGTGTCGTTCTCCCGAATGAAATGAACGGATAGTCACTGACATCTTCAGTACTCAAGTTTACATTTGCCATTGGCATTCCAGCTTGAGTTGTCAGCATATCAAGTCTACCCTCGGCCTCAATTCCTGCGTTTTCTTTATGTGCTTCTTGGATATTCGCATAGCCTATCATACCGGTAGCCGCCAAAAGCACGCCGACGAATCCAGCTGCGAACACTAGCCTACGTTGTCGTTTTGCGATTCGCTCACGCTTTTCAAACGGAGCAAACGCAGCAGCTATACCGACTCGCTCGATACTGTCAATTTCGTCCAGCGCCCGCTGAACTTCAGCATCAACTACGTCTTGAGAAGGGTGAACATATTCAGCCATAGAAAAATACTATAACATTTAATTGTACGTTTTACAATAAACAAAATCATGGTGGGCGAGAGAGGACTTGAACCTCCATGCCTTGCGGCACTAGCTCCTAAGGCTAGCGTGTCTACCATTTCACCACTCGCCCAAATCAGTCGATTAACGTGCTATAGACCTGACTATTCTACTAATTTCGACGATAAAACGCCAGCGTAGCATCTCCGTATGTCTTTTGGGTTAGCGTTTCAAACGGTTCAGGCAGGACTGCAATAGTAGCCGCAGCTGGTGGCAACGATAAGACGACTACTCCTCCAACTTTGCATTTGAGCGCGACTTTCAAAATCAAATCACGGCGGATGTCGTCATACGGTGGGTCGATGAGCACCACGTCAAATTCGTCACGGGTTCTCGGTAGCCATGAACTCGCCGTCGATCGAATAAGCGTGACTCGTTGTTCTAAATCTAGTCCAACGATATTTTCGGCGATTGCCCGTTGGGCTTGTTTGTCACTATCTAATGCTATAGCCTTCAAGGCACCTCGGCTAATTGCCTCGAAACTCAACGCGCCCGTACCTGCGAAAACATCGAGCACGCTCATACCATCAAGGTCGCCCAGCGCATTAAACAAAGCGCCGCGGACCTTGTCGCTCATAGGGTGGGTGCGATTACTGTGTGGGCTGGCAAAGCTGCGTCCTTTGAGGCTACCCGCGATTATTCTCATTATTTAACGGCTTTCTTAGCCGGTAGACCCAGTGCTTCACGTTCAGCGTTATACCATACCAACGCCACTGATTGCACCAGGGTTCGTGCTAGCTTCTTGCGTACTTGCCGAGCGAGTGGAATAGTCCAACCCGTCTTGTAAAAATTATCGTATAGTCCCAGATCGGCAACTTGCTGGGCTTGTAAACGAAACCACTCTTGTATAGATGAGCTATCAAACTGTGTTCGTTCATTCAGCTTTGGCCTAAGGTGGCTCAATCGCATAGGCGCAACGAGCATAGCCACGCCCAGTTCAAAGGTTGAGTGCGTCGTGAATAAACCTTTTGGACCCCACATTTTCCAATTGTTCTTGAAGGCGGCACGTTTACTATTGCCTGGCATAATGAGTTTACTTTTAACGGTTGTGCGTGTGTGTTTGCCTTCACCCATACGCAACTCTGATAGTTTTTCTTCATACGGAAAATGATGGGCCGGAGTCAAGCCATCAACAATTGCGTGTGCCAACCAAGCAGCTTCGAATGCGGCACGTACGCCATCTGTCTTTTTTAAAGCGCTGACTAATGTTCCGTAATGATCACTAATAAGCTCCAACAACTCATTATCTGTATCGTCGTACGGTTTAAGGTAGTGCCATGGTTCGTCTTTAGCGGGACTTTTTCGTTTGATTGAGTCAGGTCCGTTACCACCCTCAAAATGAAGAATGTTTCTAATCTTCGGAAACGAATTAGCTGGCAGCAAACGGTCTAACTGGCGGCGCGCAGAACGGTCGATTTTTTGGTGAGCACCCAGTAGGCGCCCCGAATAGGTTGTAAGTGTGGAGCCAGAATACATAAGCTTAGTTTAAGTTGGTGACTGTTCTCAAGCGGGTAACATGCGAGTTGAGTTGAGTATAGTGTAACAAATCCTCGTTCTTATCGATAAACTCCTGAGCTGAAGTGCGGGCTGCTGCAATCAAGGCAGTATCGCTCAGTTTGGCAATTCGGAGATCTAAAGCACCGTGCTGGATTGTGCCGTATATCGCACCCGGACCCCTGAGTTCAAGATCAAGTTCAGCCAATTTGAAACCATCGCTGGTACTACTCAGTGCACGCAAACGCTTACTCGGCGCGCTAGAATCACTTAGTAATAGATAGCAATACCCTTGGTGTGTACTTCGGCCAACTCGCCCGCGTAACTGATGAATTTGTGCTAAGCCAAAGCGCTCCGGTGTCTCAACTAGCATTACGCTAGCATTCGGGACATCTACGCCGACTTCAATGACCGTCGTGGCTACCAAAATATCTATTTCATGATTGACGAAGCGTTGCATTATAGCTGTTTTTTCTTCTGTTTTAAGTTTGCCGTGCAGCAGTCCTACGCGCCAGCATGGGAAATCCTTGGTTCGAATCTGGTCATATACAGCTTCCGCAGATTTTGCATCCAAAACACTTGACTCACTGATTAACGGGCAAACCACAAACATCTGACGTCCGGCAGTAAGCTGTAGCTCAATCTTTTGATAAACTTGCGCGCGCGAATTTGGTGAGATGAGCTCAGTAACGATCGGTAATCTCCCCCCGGGCTTCTGCGCTAAAATCGAGATATCTAGCTCACCATACAGTGTCAAAGCTAGGCTTCGCGGGATCGGAGTGGCGGTCATGCTTAAGACGTGTGGCATATGACCCGCTTTGGCCATCAAAGTCTTACGCTGTTCAACGCCAAAACGATGTTGTTCGTCAACAATCACCAGTGCCAGATTTTTCATATCAACTTTATCTTGTATAAGCGCATGTGTACCGACAAGAAACTGACAATCACCTCTGCTGACGGCAGCGTGAACTTTCGCTTTTTGAGCGGCTGTCATACTACCAACTAATAGGCTGAACTGTGTGTCAAAGCCGAGTGGTTTGAGCATCAGATGAATTGTGGCAGCATGTTGTCTGGCTAGCAGCTCTGTAGGAGCCATCAAAGCAACTTGCTTGCCTTCGGCCATAACCATAATTGCCGCCATTGCCGCGACCACCGTTTTACCAGAGCCCACGTCACCCTCAAGCATACGATTCATGGGACTTGGTTTTTGCAAATCTCCATAAATTTGCCAGATAGCTGCGCGCTGAGCATCGGTCAATGTGAACGGCAGATTTGATACAAACTTCTTCGCTAACTTCTGATCGAACGGAATTTGTACCGCTGGGGCGCTTTGATTTTCCTGCTTGTTGAGCAGGCTGGCTAAACTAAGACGAAATACCTCTTCAAATCCGAGCCGTCGATGCGCGACTGCAAGTTGGTTCGTAGAGTCAGGAAAATGTATAGTCCGTAATGCATCACTTCGACTCATCAGGTCTTGCTCTGTCAGTAACCAATTCGGCAAGCTTTCTGGAAGCTGGGCGATATATGGCAGTACCTGTTTGATAGCTTGACGAATCTGCCGAGACGTCAAACCTTTTGTCTCGCGATAAATTGGCACGATACGTGCCGTATTGAGGGGGAACTCACTAGCAAGCTCTAAGCTAGGGTTCATCAGCGATAAACGACCACGGCTCAGTTCGTAGGTGCCCGAAATAAAGTAGTCGTGATCAGCCTTAATTGCCCCGGCTCGATAGGGCTGGTTGAACCAAATGATGCGCATGCTACCCGAATCATCAGACGCTACTGCCTCAGTAATATGCATGCCCCGTCGTACGTAACGGCCCGAGACATGCTGAACTTTTGCCTGAATCGTGACGACACCCGGTCGCAGTTGTGAGATAGGTGTTATAACAGAAAAATCCTGATATACGCGTGGGTAGTTATCAACGATATCATCAACCGTTTTTAATCCAAGTATGGTAAATTTGGCAGCCAAAGCTGGGCCAACACCTTTTAATTCAGCGATACTTGTCTCTCCAGTCATATAGCTAGTATACGAGACATCAGTTGACTGACCGCGCCATATTTAACTCGAAAGTGCAGCAAAGCAGTCAAAATGTTTGCTTGTGTAAAGTGGTTGACAGAAATCGTCTCATTAATATTACGGATATCAGCAGCGGCTTCGCGGTAGGTTTGTAGCGTAGCAACTAATACTTAAACTTTAGATTAATCGATATTACTTCGTTAGGTTTAGCAAGCTAAAGGATACTCGGGACATAGTCTGATGGTATGCTGCAACCAAACCAGCTAATATTTAGGGTTTTTTAACTAAGAAAAAGATGCTTGGTCCGAAGTAGACACTAGCTAGCGGTCCTTGCAAAGCTTTCTCAACGCTCAGCATTGTGCCTCGTGATAGCATTTGCTTTAATCGAACGCTACGCAAGTTAGAAACAGACAGCACTTTAACAACTTTTAAACCAGCGGCATCTAGTTGCTTAACAACTGTCTTAGGATTGTGGTTTACGAAAGGAATCTCCTCAGCTTTGCGGTTAGCTTCTGAACGGATGTCTACTGGCTGTTCAGGTAACTTCTTGAGCTTAGCTATGTGCTTGATGCGATTTCGCATGTGGGCGTAATTTGCGACTTCTATAATCGCATAACCTTGATGGCGTAAAACTCGTGAGATTTCTTTGAACTCGGCGCTTGGATCTGGCAAGTGATGCATGACTCGAATCATGGTGAGCAAATCGATCGTATTGTCTTTAAATTTTAAGTCATCGGCTTGCATCAGGTGCCGATTAACTTCTGGGTGGTCTTTTAAGAAATCTTTGGCAATATCTAGCTGCTGTTGGCTCGGCTCGGCCAAGGTGACATGCTTGGCGTACTCTTCAAGTAGCACACACAGTCGACCATAGCCGCCACCGACATCAACCGCATCATCAAATGACTTGTTACTAAGCAATCGGCGAATTGCTAACTCCTCTGCTGCGTGCTCATATTCGCGACCATCCCAATAGTGCAGGTAGTTATGCTTGGGGTCGTTATACTGGTCTGCTTTTTTAGTAGTCTTTGCCATACAATCTAATCCTAACTTATTTACAGTTCTATTAATGCTGAATCTTTAAATGCTTTGCCACGTCTAAGCAAGAGTCGACCATTGTGAAAATCAGATGCCTCGAAGTTCTCTCGGCTAATCTTTTGCCCGTTAATACTTATTGCATTCTCGGCAACAAAGCGTCGCGCATCAGTGTTAGATGACGCCAATCCAGTAGCCACTAGCGCCTCAACTATTGAGCCCTGCTCGCTGGTTTTGTGGTTTGCCAAATTGTGGCGAACTTCTTCAACTGCATGGTCGTCAGCTTCTCCAATATCGGTCTTGCCTGTCAGATACTGTGTCACTGCTCGCGCCAATTCCATAGACGCTTGATCGTGGACTAATGTTGTCACGGCTTCAGCGAGTCGAGTTTGAGCGACACGAAGATGTGGTTGGGCAATGTGCTCAACCATAATCGCTGCCACAGTTTCTGAATCAAATTCGGTAAATACTTTTAGATAATCCTCAACGCCAGCATCATCAGCGTTCATCCAGAACTGGTAGAACTGCGTTGGCGACGTTTTAGCTGGGTCGAGCCACACCGCTCCGTCTTCACTCTTGCCAAACTTCTTGCCAGTAGTCTTATTAACGACTAAGGGCGTCGAGTAGACGTGTGTTTCGTGGCCTGTTTTGCGGCGAATTAAATCGACACCGGCGATACTGTTTCCCCACTGGTCGGAGCCACAAACCTGAAGCGTGACGCCGTAGTTTTCGTGAAGATATAAGAAGTCGTATGCCTGAATAAGCACATAACTGAACTCGGCGTAACTGATACCGCTGCCGCCATCGCCCAAACGTGTTCCCACAAAATCACGTGCTAGCATCTGGCGCATTGGCACATGCTTACCGACATCCCGCAAAAAGTCGAGGTAGCCCATAGTTTTAAACCAGTCGTAGTTATCAACTATCGTTAGCTCGGCGCCACCAAAGAGTTGTTGATATTGGCCAACAATGCCAGTTTTGTAACGCTCAATATCTTCAATGGAGATCAAGTTACGTTCGTTTTCCTTACCATCAGGATCGCCGATTAAACCAGTAGCGCCGCCTACTAATAAGACTGGTTTGTGACCGTGTTTAACTAGACATTTGACCATCATCGCAGCCGCTAGGTTGCCAATCGTCATCGAATCAGCGCTCGGGTCGACACCCCAGTAGAACGTTATTGGTTCGCCATCAAAAACAGATACGTCTTTATATGTTGTCTGGTTAACAAAACCGCGCCAGGCGAGTTCTTCAGCTGCAGTCATAAGGAATAATCTTTACTGTTAGGGCTAATATGTCTCCCAGTATACCCTACGGCTCTATTCACTCACAACGGTTTGCCACCTTAAATTTAGCTGAAGTATTCAGGAAAATCACAAGCTCTTTTGCCAGAGATATTTGCTATAATGAACTACGAAACTATACTTTTTAAGTAGAGGGAAGCAAACATACACCTATGAGTCCAACCGGTCGTTCAAGTCGCAACCGTCGTGCGCGTAATACCGTTACCACTAAAAGTGGTAACACCATCAAAGTTAATCGTTCCTTGGGGGATCGTTTCAAAGCTAGTAAATTGTCTCGCCAGACTGATAAGGCTGCCTATTTAAGCACGTTACCAAAACAGCGCGCAAAGCGAATTCTGTACCGATTGCACCCAAAACGCGTAGCTGCTTACTGGTTTAGCCGAGAAGGTGCCATTATGGCACTTAAGATTGTTGGCGCTTGTGTAGTGATTGGTTTCTTCTTAACAATTGGTATGTTCGCCTACTTCCGCAAAGACCTTCCAAAAGTTAAAGACATTTCTGGAGGCGATCTTGGCGGTAGTATCACATATTACGATCGAACCGGCCAAACTGTTTTATGGCAAGATTACGACGCTGTTAAGCGTACGCCCGTCGAAGGCAATCAGATCTCACCTTATATAAAGGAAGCTACTGTGGCAGTAGAAGATAAAGACTTCTATAAACACGGTGCGTTTGACGTCCGCGGTATTATGCGCGCCGGGTTACATGATGCCTTCGGAGGCGGTGGTGGCGTGCAGGGTGGTTCTACCATCTCTCAACAGCTTGTTAAGTTAAACGAAAACTGGACCGATAATCGCACTGTGACGCGCAAGGTTAAGGAGTTAATCCTAGCGGTTGAACTGGAACGTGAATATACGAAAGATGACATTTTAACTGGCTACCTCAACATCGCGCCGTACGGAGGCGTGGAATACGGCGTGGAGAGTGCATCTAGAGACTATTTCCAGATCGATGCCAAGAATTTGACGTTATCGCAAGCCGCCATGCTCGCAGCGATTCCAAAATCACCAAACGTTTATTCACCGTACTCCAGCAGCACCTACAACTCAGCTGTCACAGACAGTACGTTTGATTCAGCCGCGCTACTCGCTCGTCAGCATTACATTCTAGACCAAATGACCAAACAGGGTTACATCACGCAAAAACAGGCTGACGATGCTAAAAAGGTTGACGTATTAGCCCAGATTCATCAGCAAACGCCGAAGTATCAAGACATCAAAGCGCCGTACTTTGTATTGACGGCCAAGCAAGAGCTGATCCAAACCTACGGCGCGTTGATGGTAGCTCGTGGTGGCTGGAAAGTTACGACAACGTTAGATTTGAACTTGCAAAACAAGGCCGAGTCGCTCGTGGCAGCCAACTTAGCCAATGCCAAGGCGCACGGCGCAGACGAAGAAGCAATGGTTGGTGAAGATGTCACCAATGGTCAAATCGTGTCGCTTGTAGGTGGTACTGACTTTTCGAACGCCGATCACGGTCAGGATAACTACGCCTCAGGCATTCTGATTCCGCCAGGCTCGAGTTTCAAACCATACGACTACACTACGCTCATCAACAACAATAATAACGTTGGCGCGGGCTCAGTGCTATATGACCAACAAGGTGCGATACCAGGCTATCCATGTACCAACAAACAGCTACCTAAAAATGGTGGCAACTGTTTGGAAGATTACGACTTTATTTACCCTGGACCACTTACGTTACGCTATGCGCTTGGCGGTTCACGAAACGTACCGGCTGTAAAAGCTATGCTCGAAGCATCCCCAGGCGACACTAGTGATGGCCATGTAACTTCAATTAATAAGGTTATCTCCACCGCGTCAGCTATGATGGATAACCAATACGCGCAGTCCAAGCATCAGAGTAGTTACAACTGTTATGCTGACGAAGCGCTAACTCAAACCACGCAGTGTTACCAAGCATCCGCGATTGGTGATGGTGCCTTCTTGCACCTTGATGATCACGTCAATGGACTATCGACACTCGCACGCCTCGGACAAGCTATCCCACGCACCTACATTCTCAAGATTACTGACAGCGCAAACAAGTCACTCTATCAGTGGAAACAGCCCGCTCCTAAACAAGTCATTAAGGCCGACGCTGCCTTCATCGTAAACAACATGGCTAGCGATCCAAATGCCAGTTATCTGCCAGGTAGTTGTACTGCGACAAACTGTACAACTCTAGGACACGGTGGCTACAAGTTCCAACGCTTCAACGGCTGGAATTTCGCGGTTAAGACCGGAACGACCAACGATGGCTACGACGGCTTGATGACCAGCTGGTCACCTAAATATGCGGTAGTATCATGGGTTGGCAACCACACCCGTCACGTGACACTGACAACTTCGATGGAATACTTAACAGAACCACTGACTCGTAACTGGATGGAGTACGCCCACCAGAATCTTAAAGCCGTTACCTGGACACAGCCCAGTGGCGTCAAGACAGCACCAGCTTTCGTCGTGACGAAGCACATTCACTACGGTGACGTCGAACCGAGCCCAAGTAACGACCTCTACCCATCGTGGTATGTTGGCAATACGAACACGAAGAATACCTCAACGACACTCGATAAAGTCTCAGGCAACACTGCAACTAGCTGTACGCCGGCACTAGCTAAGAACGTTGTGGCCAACGGTGACGTTGCCAGTTGGAATATTGATCTATTCGTGAATGGAGGCAAGCCAAATATTGGTAGTGCTACCAGCGGCAATAGCATAAGTAGTAGCTCAGCGACAGATAATGTTCACGATTGCAACGACACACCGCCCTCGATAACGCTGACTGCGCCTGCAACGTGCACTGACTCATGTACAATCACTGCCACAGTCACACAAGGCACCCACCCGTTCACCGATCCGCAGTATCCTGACTACCCTGGTACCGTTACCTTTACATTAGGTAACCAAGTCATTCACACCGAAACAGTCAGTGATTCTCCAAGTACGATTACCTTTACCTACAAACCGACGAGTAGTGGAACAGATACGCTCACAGCCGCAGTTTCCGATAGCGTGCTCTACCAGGGCACAGATACAGCTACTATGAGCTTCTCTGCTACCAGTCCGCTTACACTAGTCACGCCAGCAACTGATGGCCAACCGAGTGGAGGCTCGAGCTTCTTAGTTAGTTGGACGGGTGGAAACGGCCCCTACACTGTTTACGTTGGTGGAAGCCCGAGCGGCAGCTGTAGCAGTGTGACAGGCAATTCTTGTAGTGTTACTATTCCCGGCCCTCCCGGTAGCAACCACGCGATTATGGTAAAAGATTCTGACGGCAATTCAAGCGATTCCGTCAATGTAAAACGTACCTAGTTTAACTTAATCTTTTTCTAGGAATTGGTTAAGAGCGCTTCGAACGTCACTAACGCCGTAGAGGCCGGCTGGTTTCTTACCGTGTTTGTTGATTGGGCCAATGCCTCCGTCAAAACCTAATTTTTGAGCTTCTTTGAGTCGCTTCTCGGCTTGCGGTACATGGCGGACTTCCCCACTTAAACCAACTTCACCGAATACCACCGCATTCTTCTTTAACTGTAGGCCTTTAGCCGCCGAACCGATGGCTAGACAGACTGCTAAGTCTGCTGCTGGTTCACGTAGCGCAATGCCGCCAACAATATTGATATAGATATCTTGTTCGGCAAGACGTAATTTAGTTCGTTTTTCGAGCATAGCGACTAATAAGTTCAGACGGTTCAAATCAAAGCCGCTAGCAGCACGTTTTGGATAGCCGTACGACGTTTGATTCACTAATGCTTGGACTTCTACCAGAATCGGTCGACTACCCTCCATAGCGGCCAGTACGATTGAACCATCGCTAACTTGGCGCTCAGCTAATAAAGCCGCAGATGGGTTGGCGACAGGCTGTAAGCCATTCTCAACCATTTCAAAGATGCCGGTCTCGTTCGTTGATCCAAAGCGGTTCTTGATGGCACGTAGCAGCTTAAACCCGCCGTAGCGGTCCCCTTCGAGCTGCAGAACGACGTCCACGACGTGCTCAAGCACTTTTGGTCCAGCAATATTGCCCTCTTTGGTCACATGCCCTACCAGAATAACTGCAGTATTGCTTGTTTTAGCTGCCACAGTTAAAAGTTGCGTGCTATTCGTAATTTGCGCTACGCTCCCCGGAGACGAAGATATTGCTGCGCATGACATAGTCTGGATTGAATCAACGATTACCAGTTGGTAGGCGCCGCTAGCTATCGTAGCTGCTATATCATCGGCTGAACTGGTGGTTGCAAGTTTGAGCTCAGGTCGTAGCGCACCCAGACGCTCAGCGCGCAGGCCAACTTGATGTGCCGATTCTTCGCCGCTGACGTATAAAACGGTATGTTGCGCCGACACGGCGTAGGCTAGCTGTAATAAAAGCGTACTCTTACCAATACCAGGCTGACCGGCAATCAGATTGACACTACCAGCAACTACACCGCCACCAAAGACTTCATCGACGTCCTTGATACCTGTTCTGAGCCGCGGACTATCATGCGTGACTGCCGATGAAACAGCGTCCGCTACTAGGATTCTGCCTTGACTGACGCTTGCTTGCGCACCACTTGGCGTCAGTTGCTCACTAACAGTATTCCACTCGCCACATGAAGGGCATTTGCCACTCCACGTATTGCTAGTGTTTCCGCAATTGCTACAAACATAAGTAGTTGTCGGTTTCTTCGCCATATATCTCCGTATCTTGCTCTAGTCTATCACTCTTTAGATTGACTATTTAGTCACATTTGACGCTGTTGAGCTCAGCTCTTTTACTAATTGGTCTTCTTGAAGCGCAATCGTATTGCGTGTAGTAACCAATTGATTGTACTGGTTGATCTGTTGACGCAAACTAACCAACTGATTATTGTAGCTGTCCACAAGTCGGTTAAAAGCTGGCACCGCCGCATTGTAGCCAGCAATATCACCTCTGTTTTGTAATGCGTCCAAATTTGCACGCTGGCTGTTGACGGAATTGAGTTGCAAGGCCAATGAAGACTCGGTACTATCTATCTGATTCTTCATCGATGCAAGCAAGGCGTCATCTCTTAGAACTGCTGTTTGGCGTGAAGTAAACTCACCTTGGTACGTGGCCGCGAACTGAGCAACGACAGCACGATTACTGAAGTATCGTGTGTAATATTGGCTCAGGCTGGGCGGTAGGTTAGCTACCTCCGTTCCAAAAATAGAGTGCATTTCATTAACCACGTCGTGCGGCTCGGTCTTTTTGTAAGCATCAATTGTAGCTTTAATACGCGTGTCTGTGAGACCGTTATTGTAGTAGTCCATGAGCCAACTATCAACTTTTGTGCGATCACTGCCACTTAGCCGTGAATAGGCAGCGTGAAGCATCTCGTGAGCCGCCGTCACTTGTTGCACACCACTCAGTAATGGATCAGTAACGCTCAGGAGAAAAATGCCGTTCTGACCGCTGTGGTAACAACCGAGGACAATTGTCTGTTCCCCTCCATCATTTGGACAGGGCTTGTTAAAGCTTGTGGCGGTGTCAATCTCCGGCTGATTTACGTAAAAAACTTTACGAGCATAATTGGTCATTGTATCTTGGGTTGCTAGTGCAGAAACGGTTGCTGGCGCTTGATAGCCTTGTAGATGGTACCAATCCCAGATATTTTGTCGATTGACCGCCGCTAGCACAAAACCTATTAAGACAACTAGTAGCATGACAAGCACGACAAGAGAACCGACACTACCACCGGAGCGCCGTCGTAAGCGGCTTTGTTTTTGGAACGACTGTTTATTCGTTGACTGCGGCATATGCAAGTTCGCCGTTTTTGGCGGCTACTTGAATAATATCACCTTTGTTCAGCTGATCATCGAGTAATTGTAATGCTAAATGATCCTCAATTGTGTCCTGAATCAGTCGACGTAGCGGTCGTACACCGTTATGTGCATCATAACCGTGATCCAATAGATACTGTTTGGCAGCGTTGCTGAGCTGAACGCTTAGACCTTTGCGCTGTAAGCGTGACTTTAGTTCGTCAATTTGCAAGTCGATGATGTGGTAAATATCTTTGCGCGTCAAAGCTCGGAAGACGATAACTTTATCTATGCGGTTCAACAACTCAGGCTTGAGCAGTTTTTTAAGTTCGTCACGGACACGTGTTTTGTTAGTTTCGTGCAGCTCATCTAGGTCTTTTAGGTCGCTGGACTTCGTGGCGTGGAAGCCTAGGTTAGCTTCTTTTTGTAACTTATCTGCACCAACGTTGCTCGTCATGATGACAATCGTATTGGTGAAGTCGATTTTTCGTCCTTTGGCATCTGTTAAGTAACCATCTTCCAACATCTGTAATAGCATGTTGAAAACGTCAGGATGAGCCTTTTCGATTTCATCAAACAGCACTAAGCTGTATGGCTGACGACGAATCTTATCGGTTAATTGACCGCCTTCGTCATAGCCGACGTAACCAGCTGGCGCACCAACGAGTCGAGAAACGTTGTGGTGTTCGCCAAATTCACTCATATCAATCTTTACAAGAGAGTTTTCGCTCCCGAAGAATTCTCGCGCCAAAACACGTGCGAGCTCAGTCTTACCTACACCGGTTGGCCCGAGGAATATGAAAGAACCAATCGGACGCCGGTCACTACTCACACCACTTCGGTTGCGACGAATGGCCTTGGAAACTGCCTCAACAGCTTCGGACTGACCAATGACGTGCTTGCTCAGTGTCTTCTCAAGGTTAAGCAGGTACTTGGCTTCACTGCGGATGACTTTCTTTACAGGTACGCCTGTCATGCGGGACACTACGTCCGCTAAATCTTCGCTCGTAACAACAAGTGGTTTGTCGTGCTTACTACTGGCATGCTGTTTCTTGAGGTCTTCTGCAATCTGGCTAGCGCGAGTTTTGAACTGCGCTGCTCGTTCGTAATCTTCAGTATCGACCGCTTCATCAATACGCGTATTAATAAGTTTTAGTTCTTTTTGCAGTTTGCGGACCTCGGGACTCGTTTTACCCTTGTCAACACGGATATAGGCTGCGGTTTCATCAATCAGGTCAATTGCTTTATCGGGCATGAAACGGTCATTGATATAACGGTCAGCTAGGTTTACGGCGTCTTCTAGGACCTCATCCTTGAGTTTGACACCGTGGAAGCTTTCATAGTGCTTACGGAGACCTTTCAGGATGGCTAAGGTTTCACTGATAGTCGTTTCAGGTACCTGAATTGGCTGGAAACGTCGCTCGAGTGCTGCGTCTTTCTCTATGTGCTTCGTATATTCAGCCGTGGTAGTAGCACCAATAACTTGAATTTTTCCACGCGCTAATGCTGGTTTTAGGATGTTACCGGCGTCCATTGCGCCTTCGGCTGCGCCCGCGCCTACAATAAGGTGCAATTCATCAATGAATACGATGGTATGATTGTCCTTTTCAAGCTCGCTCATGACTTTCTTAAGTCGCTCTTCAAACTCGCCGCGATATTTGGTGCCGGCAATCATGCCAGCGAGATCAAGCATTACAATACGCTTTTCAAGTAAACTATCTGGTACGTCTTCACTGATAATACGCTGAGCTAAGCCTTCGACAATCGCTGTCTTGCCAACACCTGGTTCACCAATTAATACAGGATTGTTTTTGGTGCGTCGATTCAGAATTGTTATCACACGTCGAATTTGATTATCGCGGCCCACGACTGGATCGAGTTTGCCTTCGCGAGCTTGCAACGTTAAATCTGTGCCGAAAAAATCAAGTGCGGTTTTCTTGGCTTTCTTACCGGTACGACGGCGAGATTCGCCACCAACAGCTTCAGTATCTTCGTATTGCTGACGGTTTAAAAACTGTTCAAGTTCGCTGCTGAGCGCGTCAACGTCGATGTTCATG
>JBBRZB010000011.1:0-31080 GCA_038237095.1 Saccharimonadales bacterium (SeqCode)
CGAGTTCACATCGATCTTATGGATGGCACATTCGCACCCACGAAATCACCGGAACTAGCTAGAATTTGGTGGCCGCACGAGCTAGAAGCCGATATTCATTTGATGTATCAGAACCCAATGGACTACATTGATCTGTTAATTAAGCTAAAGCCACGCATGGTAGTGATTCACAACGAAGCGACCGTTCATCACATGCACTTTGCGGCCGAGTTGCACAAAGCTGATATCTTAGCCGGACTGGCTATATTACACGACACGCCAATCGAGCATGCCTATCAAATTATGCATAGCTTTGACCACGTCCTCATATTTAGCGGACATCTGGGTTATCACGGTGGTGAAGCTGATATGGGACTACTGGATAAAGTCTACAAAGTGCGCCAACACCACCCTGACGCCGAAATTGGCTGGGACGGCGGTATTAACGCTGATAATGCCTTTGAGCTAGTCAAGGGCGGTGTGGATGTGCTAAACACGGGAGGTTTTATTCAAAAATCAGATGACGCAGCTAACGCTTATGCTAAACTAAACGCAGTAATCCATGACAACTAACAATCAGAAACTACCGCTCGAAAAACTGGAGACGATTGCCAACGATATCCGTGAGGATATTATTCGTATGTTGGAACATGCTGGCAGTGGCCACAGCGCCGGTCCATTAGGTCTCGCTGACATCTTCACGGCCTTGTATTTTGACATCTTAAAACATGACCCAAAAAACACTGATTGGGACGAACGCGACATCTTACTGCTCAGCAATGGGCACTGCGTGCCAGTTCGGTATGCGGCTATGGCGCACGCCGGCTATTTTGAACGCAAGGAGCTTATGACCCTCCGTCGATTGGGAACCCGTTTACAAGGCCATCCTGAGCGTACTCGTTTACCAGGGCTTGAAACAACCAGTGGTCCATTAGGCTGTGGCTTGAGCCAAGCTTCGGGCATCGCGCTGGCTATGCGCATGGACAAAACGCAGCACCGCTGGGTGTATGTTGTTATGGGCGATGGCGAGCTCGACGAGGGCAACGTTTGGGAAGCTGCAATGCTAGCCGGCAAAGAGAAGTTGAATAACATAATCGCGATTGTTGACCGTAATAATATTCAGATTGATGGCCCGACCGAAACTGTCATGCCGCTAGAAGATCTGCGTGCTAAATGGGAGGCTTTTGGCTGGCATGTACTTGAGATAAACGGAAATGATATTGAAGCTGTTATCGATGCCTGTGCAATGGCACGCGCCATTCAAGAGAAACCCGTCATGATTTTAGCTCACACCATACCTGGAAAAGGTGTTGATTTTATGGAATACGACTTCCACTGGCATGGTAGCCCACCAAACCACGAACAAGCGGTCAAAGCATTGCACGAATTACGGACATTGGGCGGTAAAATTAGGAGCGAACATGAATAATTACGGTGATAATAAACGCAAACCGGTCGTCATCGTACTAGCTTGGTTGGCGGCCATAGCTAGTTTGGCTTTAGTGTACGCCGCCGCAAATGCCATGGTCAGTGATATTCTCAGCTTTCGTTCCTGCAACGCTAATAGCAGCGGCTTGACGATTGTAAACTGCGGCAAATCGGCTATTACAATGGGTGATGTTTTACTTGCATTACTATTATTACTCGCCCTTGCTCTGTCAGTCAGTTTGTTTACAGGAGCATGGCGTGCAAGCCGGAGGCGCAAGAAGTGAGCGATTATCACCTAGCGGATATTACGAAAGAACTCGCGAGTGAACCCATCCGTAAGGGGTTTGGCCGTGGTCTTCTAGAAGCTGGTAAGCGTGACCCACAAGTAGTGGCTGCATGTGCCGATTTAACTGAGTCAGTCCAGATGGGCTTATTCAAGGCTGAGTTTCCTAACCGTTTCGTTGAGATTGGTGTTGCCGAACAGAATCTGGTGACCGTCGGGGCCGGAATGGCCGCACTTGGTAAGATCCCCTTCGTAAGTAGCTATGCGGCATTTAGCCCTGGGCGAAACTGGGAACAGATTAGAACGACAATTTGTTTAAATGACCGACCAGTCAAAGTTGTGGGTAGTCACGCTGGCGTTAGCGTTGGCCCAGATGGCGCCACGCACCAGATGCTCGAAGATATTTCTTTGATGCGCGTATTGCCGAATATGGTTGTGATTGTACCAGGCGATTCATTGGAAGCTGAGAAAGCCACACTTGCGATGGCAGTTGACAAGCGACCAAATTACTTACGACTGGCTCGCGAAGCAACACCGATCATTACTACTGATAAAACGCCATTTGAAATTGGCAAAGCCTATGTCTATGAAAAAGGTAGTGACGTGACAATTATTGCCACCGGCACAATGACGTATCAGGCATTAGTGGCCGCGAATCTACTCTTTAAAGATGGTATAGAGGCTGAAGTTATACACGTACCCACTATCAAACCACTTGATGCCGAAACTATTCTAAAAAGCGTTCGTAAAACTGGTGCCGTGGTGACTGCTGAGGAAGGTCAGATTGCTGGCGGTCTAGGTGGTGCGATTGCCGAACTACTCGGCGAAGAATGCCCAGCCCCTCTGAAGCGCATTGGTATGCAAGATCGCTTTGGCGAATCCGGTGAAGCAGAGCAACTCTATGAACATTTCGGTCTCGACGCAAAACACATCCGTCTGGCAGCGATACACGTCGTCGACCGCAAATCTTAGAACGACTCTATTACCGACTCTAACTTTGATACGAGGCCAAATTTACCAATATCAGCATCAAAGCGTATGCCAAGTTCTTCGGATGGGCTGAGTGAGATATTTACCAATTTGACATGCCGTCGAAATACGCCAAGCGTATCGACCACTGCTCGTACGTCACTACCATCTCGTGGCCCACCCTCTGATAGGTTGCCGTCCAATAGCATAACGTCTATTTCAGTTTCTCCTGCTCTTATAGCTTGTGCTAAGCGAATGGCATCCTCTCGATTGGTAGCTTCGGCCTCAATGGCGTGTCTTGAGCCAAGTAAAATAGCGCGGATTATATCGCGAGTTGCGGCATCATCTTCAACGACGGCTATTCGACTTTCGTACATGTCGACCTATTGTAGAACGACCGGTTTGTCGTGGCAACCATAAGCAGTTATACTGAGGTTCATGCCATTAACACTCCGTCAAATCAGGGCCAACTGCGCGCAGGCCCGCACTCGTTTGAGTCAAGCGCGCACTGAACACTGGGCCTTTGGTGCTTTCAATCTAGATGATGAAGCCACGTTAAAGGCAGTCGCCCAAGCCGCGGCCGCAAAGCACGCACCAGTACTGGTGGAAGTGAGCCAAGGTGAAGTTGATGACATTGGTCTGGATAATGTCCGCGATTTAGTCGATAACTTCAAAGTCCAGTACGGCGTTGAAATGTATATAAATCTTGATCACAGTCCCAGCGTCGAAGCCGCGATTGCCGGTATTGAAGCCGGATTCGAGTTCATCCACATCGATGTGAGCCAAGCTAACCATGATGCCTCTGACGAAGAAATTGTAGCCGCTACTCAAGAAGTCGTGGCCTACGCTCGCTTAACCGGAGCTTTAGTTGAAAGCGAGCCGCACTATTTTGGTGGCAGCTCAAATGTTCATGCCGAAGAGATTGATTATGAAGAGATTAAAAAGACCTTCAGTACCCCTGAGCACGCTAAAAACTTCGTAGAGGCAACTGGTATTGATACGTTTGCCGCCGCTATCGGTAACTTACATGGCAAATATCCGGTGCCAAAAGTGCTCGATCTCGAGCTGTTGCAGCAGATACGTGACTCAATCGACTGTAACATTAGTCTGCATGGTGGTAGCGATACACCAGGCCACTATTTCCGTGACGCAGTAAAGATTGGCGTCACAAAGATTAATATCAACAGTGATATGCGCTATGCCTATCGCACGACGCTCGAAAAAATCCTTGCTGAAAACCCTAACGAGTATTCTATCTCGAAGTTAATTGCCAAAGATGTGGTGTCCGCGGTTCAAGCTGTCGTAGAAAGTAAGATCGACGATTTCAATTCTACCGGCAAAGCCCTTGTTTAGTGCTTGTCAGCATAGAAGAGCGTGATACAATAATTGTGAATAAAGCATAAAAAGTATAAAAGGGGTGGGCGTGGCTGAAAAACCGGATGTCGTAAGCATTGGCGATATAGTAACCGATGCGTTTATCAAGTTGATTGACGACCAAGCGGTCACGTATCAAAACGAGCAAGGCAAGTGGCTGGCGATGCCGTTTGGTACCAAGTTGCCGTTTGACCATGCCGAAATTATCGAAGCAGTAGGTAACGCTGCCAACGCCGCAGTTGCGTTTGCGCGGCTTGGTCTCGATAGCGCTTTTGTAACTAATGTCGGAGCTGATGACCACGGCCGAGATATGATTCGAGCTCTCGATAAACAGCACGTTGATTCACGTTTTGTGCGTATCAACCACGGCAAAAAGAGCAACTATCATTACGTGCTTTGGTACAAAGAAGAGCGCACTATTCTCATCAAGCACGAAGAGTACGACTACCACTGGCCACACCTCCGTCCCAGCGAAGTGCCAAAATGGGTTTACTTTAGTTCTATCAGCGAACACGCAATACCGTACCACGATCAAGTCGCGGATTGGCTCGAGCAACATCCCGACGTCAAGATGGCATTCCAACCAGGCACCTTCCAGATGGAAGCAGGAACTGAACGACTAGCTCGTATCTATGCTCGCACTGAAGTTTTAATTCTAAACCGTGAAGAAGCGGCGTTGGTGGGCGGCGGTGACCATGAAGATTTACATGACTTGTTTAATCATTTGCACGCGCTCGGGCCACGCATTGTCGTCATCACAGACGGTCCACAAGGCGCTTATGCGTCAGACGGCACTAATCGGTACCAGATGCCGCTGTATCCAGATCCAGCGCCACCTGTAGATCGTACCGGAGCTGGTGACTCATTCGCTTCAACTTTTGTCGCAGCGCTCATTAAGGGTAATACTCTGGAAGGCGCGTTGCAGTGGGCACCGATCAACTCAATGAGTGTCGTCCAAAAAGTTGGCGCTCAAGCTGGACTATTGACCGAAAAGGAACTCGAGCACTATCTTAAGCACTCTCCTGATTGGTATAAGCCAACTGTAATGCAGTAGTTCTTCACCAAAGGGCGTCCTCTATAATTTATGTGCTGCTTATGGTAATCTTGATTAAAGAGGATAGCTATGGCTGAGAGCAAGACAAAAACACTGAGGGTTAATAACTAAGATGACACGCTTTTTATCTGAAGCGTTGCAGGCGCCTGAACCTTCATTCCGTCAAGGCTTGCAAAGACTTGAGCAAACACATGGTCATCCGAGCCACGACATCCGCTTAACAACTGCCTTACAGCGTCAGGCACAAGCTAAACTCGTTGAACTTGGTCTGGATCCACACGACACCACGCCCCAAGAGCTCTATCACGTTCTTACTGAGCGGGTTAAGCTAGCAGACACTGAACTTGTCAAAAACTTGCGCACGCGGTCTGCCACACATATCTCCGCGGAGGCTGACGTCGTAGCAGGTATGGTCCATGCTTTACAAGAAGCCAGTCAAACTACGCAGTGCTTCGCGTTAAAGGCGACGGCGCTACGAGCACTCCTTGTCAAATCACCACCCAAAAAGGCTATGAAGCAGCTCGGTTACCGTTCAGTGGCCTCTTTTTTGAAACACGAATCTATGGCCCTAGCTTTAGCAGCAGCGTGGTTAAGTGAAAATCATGTATGGCAGCAGAGCTTCACGGAGCATTACAAAAAGCTTAAAACACGTGACTTCGAGCTGCGCAAAGTTTCAATATTGCATCCTGATTCAAAGCGTTGGCAGGTATTGGCAGCCGGTGCTGTCAACGCACGCAAACAGAATCTTATGAGTTTTAGGGAGCTTGGAGCGCTGATTCTATTGCCGCTTCCCAAAGCAGTACCCAGTGGCACCGTTACTGCTAGTCTTAGCCTGGCACTGCACGAATTAAACGAGTTATCTGCAAGTAGTACCTATCTAAAACTATCCCAAGTTCGTCCTGACTTTGGTGAGCATGTGTATATCGTAGCCACAGAAGAACCGCACGTGAGCTCCGGCACGCTCGACCGTACCGTTCCATGGCAGCTGATTCAGCGCTATTACGCTCGTTTTAGCGAACGAATTCAGGACGCTGCATTCGAACCGCATGTCTTACCTGAGGATATGACTTGGCGTTCAGTTGAGCGCTATTTGAGCTCGCTCGCACCCAGTTTTAGTGTCTGGCATGATACTGCGCACGTCGGTTTGCTACAGAACCACGAAGTGGTGTCTTTTAACATTGTCGATGCGGCACTCAATGTCTGCAATAATTTGCCGTTTGAGAAGCGAATTGCCGAAAGTTTTCGACAATCATTATTACATGAATTACTGTTACAATATTTAAGTCATGATGCGGTTGAGCAAACGGTGCTCGATCAATTAGAACCGCAGCTTGCCGTAGAAGCTGTTATTGCCTAAAAGGGGGGTGGGATGTATCAAATTTGTGTTTCCGGTGCCGCTCGCGGCGATAGCGTAGAAGAAGGCAAAGCACTGGCTGCTGAGCTCGGCATAGCAATTGCTAAAGCTGGACACTGTTTAATGACCGGTGCAACTATCGGCTTGCCGAATTATGCCGCCGAAGCTTACAAAAAGGCAGGTGGTCTTATGAGCATTGGCATTAGCCCGGCCAGTAGCAAAGTCGAGCATGTCATGAAATACCGACTGCCGACTAGTGCCTATGACAACATCCTTTACACCGGTCTTCATTACGTTGGGCGTGATGCTTTGCTTATTACATCAAGTGACGCCGTAGTAAGCATCGGTGGCCGCCTCGGAACATTACATGAGTTTACAATCGCATTCGAAACAGATACACCAATCGGCTTTTTACAAGGTGCTGGTGGTATTAGCGACGAGATCCAGACACTTATTGGGCTCGCACATCCGTTGCGGCCTGGTGTCATGGTTAGCTTTAACGAATCCCCAGCAGAACTAGTCGCTGATTTAACGACGCACCTCGATAAAGAGCACGCTAAGTATAAGAACCTCTACGATTAGTTAATTACTAGGTTTTAGCCTTCAAGACTTGCTACAATTACTAGATGAGCAAGTTTGTTTTAAAGAGTGATTTTAAGCCCACTGGTGATCAACCGTCGGCGATTGCTCAATTGACCAAAGGCCTAGAAGAAGGCTTGCAACACCAGACATTGATGGGTGTGACTGGATCTGGTAAGACATTTACCATGGCCAATTTGATTCAAAATGTGCAACGGCCAACACTGATTCTCAGCCACAACAAAACGCTTGCTGCTCAGTTGTATGCCGAATTCAAGCACTTCTTCCCAGAAAACGCTGTGCACTATTTTGTCAGCTACTTTGATTATTATCAGCCTGAAGCTTATATTGCCCGAAGTGATACGTTCATCGAAAAAGACAGCCAGATTAACGAAGAAATTGATCGTTTGCGTCATGCTGCTACTGACTCACTTCTCAGCCGTAAAGACGTCATAATTGTCGCCAGTGTCAGCTGTATCTATGGCATTGGCTCAGTCGAGGATTATGACGGGCTGTCAATTGAAGTTAGAAAAGGTGAACGTCGGATCCGCGATAAGTTCTTGCGCCAACTGACGGATATCCAATACCAACGCAACGATATCGATTTTCACCGCGGTACGTTCCGTGTGCGTGGTGACGTCGTTGATGTATTTCCAGCAGGAGATGAGTATGCGTTCCGCATTGAATTCTTCGGCGATGAGATCGAACGAATCACCAAGGCCGATCCGTTGACTGGCGAAATTATTGCCGAACTTGATGAATACAAGATATTTCCGAGTAGCCACTACGTGACTCCTCAAGAAAAATTAAAGACCGCACTCGGCAAAATCGAAGTCGAGTTACAAGAGCGAATAGCCCTTTTCAAAAAAGAAGGCAAACTATTGGAGGCCCAGCGGCTGAATCAGCGTACGCAGTTTGACTTAGAGATGTTGCAAGAAACCGGATTCGTGAAAGGCATCGAGAACTATTCACGCTACCTAACCAATCGAGAGCCTGGTGAGCAGCCGGCAACCTTGATGGATTATTTCCCAGATGATTACTTATTACTGGTAGATGAATCTCATATGTCGATGCCACAGGTACGAGGCATGTATAACGGTGATCGTGCCCGTAAAGAAGTGTTGGTCGAGCATGGTTTCCGTCTGCCGAGCGCCCTTGATAACCGACCACTTACGTTTACGGAATTTGAACGACACGTCAATCAGGCCGTGTATGTCAGTGCCACACCAGCCGAGTATGAACTCAGCCGTAGCCCAG
This sequence comes from Saccharimonadales bacterium (SeqCode), assembly GCA_038237095.1. Classification (GTDB taxonomy): domain Bacteria; phylum Patescibacteriota; class Saccharimonadia; order Saccharimonadales; family UBA4665; genus JAJXTN01. Next base: position 8,278 of record JBBRZB010000011.1, read on the forward strand.
CGCCTGCCGAACAGGTCATTCGTCCAACCGGCCTCCTCGATCCGCCAATTGAGGTGCGCCCCGTCGAAGGTCAGATTGATGATTTAATTGCTGAAATTCGCGATACGGTCAAAAAACGCCAGCGTGTGTTGGTAACGACACTTACCAAGCGTATGAGCGAAGATCTAACAGAGTATTTGCAAGAACTGGGCATGAAAGTGGCCTATCTGCATAGTGATGTGGATACACTTGATCGTAGTGATATTCTGCGTGATTTGCGCCTTGGAGTGTATGACGTTCTTGTCGGCATTAACCTCTTGCGAGAAGGCCTCGATTTGCCCGAAGTCTCCCTGGTGGCAATCCTAGATGCTGACAAAGAAGGTTTTCTACGCAGCAGACAGGCATTAATCCAGACCGTTGGACGCGCTGCCCGTCACGAAAATGGCCATGTCATAATGTATGCTGATCGTATTACTGACAGTATGCGGGCTACCATAGATGAAACTGACCGCCGTCGTGAAGTACAGGTGGCATATAACACCGAGCATAACATCACGCCAACTGGTATTAGCAGGGCAGTCGAGAAGGGCATGCGCCCTGACTTGCCTGAAGAGGCAAAATCCGCCAAACTCAACCTCAAAAAAATTCCAAAGGATGAATATGCTAGTCTTATCAAAGACTTATCTTCTCAAATGGATTTAGCTGCCGCTAACCTGCAATTTGAAACTGCCGCCGAGCTCCGCGACATTATCGCCGACATCAAAAAGAAAATGTAGCTACATGCTGTCGATTTTTGCCCGAAGTTGGGCGATTGAGCTCGGACTGCCAAGGCCGTTTGTGACGATGGAAAGATGACTGCCTTGTAACTCTTCGACAGTAACTCGAGGATGATCTTTAAATATCTCTTGCCAGACGCTTCCCTTACACCAGTCATCTCCTACAAAATCTCGGATGGCCATATCGGCATCGTAGGGGATTCGTATAGCTGCTTCACCCACTTCACCATTCAACAGTGCAGGAATCATACCAGCTGCCGTCTTGAGGTAAGACTTACTATGAGGGAATGTGTGCAATAAGTCCCAGACAGTAGTAGGCCCAAGACCAAAGCATTCTTTAAGAGCTGTTACGGGATTACGAACCAGCTGTTTTACGTTTGCGGGTATATCTTTCAATGGTATGCCGCGTGGGAATACGGGCGCCACAATCTTGGTATGTGCTATGTAATACGGGAGGACCAGATCGGCTTCCGCGGCTTTCATAACCAAAGATATAAGACCCCCCTGTGACTCGCCGGCTATTACTACTCTCTCTCGGTCGTAAAAGTGCAGTTTGTGGTCAGCGCCAGTTTTTTCTTGAGTGGCAAGCGTGATAATGGCGTGCATATGTTCCGCAATCGTATTTAACTTCAAATGGGGCGGGTTTTCAGGCAGGTAACGCACCATAGATTCATCAGATGTGGAATTGGGCGGTCCAACTTGCGCTACTGGAATGTTGACCCCAACTATACGTCCTGAATTTATTTTGTTGTGGCCATCGATGCCAGTAGCGAAGGCTGGGAATGTCCAAACGCCCACGTCGGTATCGCGATTTATTGGTTCGTGATGCTGCACTTCATAGAGCGTGCCATCTTCCATAAGATAATGGGTACGTTCTGTCATGCCAACTTGATACAGATCGAGTGATCCCTCGTTACCGTACAAGACTTTGCGCACCCCTGTCATCGCACCAGAATCAACAGCCTCTCCTCCGACCAGCCAAGGCTGGGCTTGTTCGGGAGAGGAGATGGCTTCAACGCTCATTTTTGTCTCTATACGTTAGTTGTTACACGTATAGTATGCCTGTGGAGTGTTGTTGTAAAGACACTTTTTTCAGAGCTAGTTAATTTGCCTAGTACCAATTATGTACGAGACGAAAATCTAAAGCGCTACAAACACTCGAGTAAGCACCTTTCATATTGTCGTGGTCCGAGCCACCAACATAATGAATGAAGAATTCAATCTGAGAGACTGGATCGGTTATTGGCCCATATTTGGCAATTTTACTTCCCGGATCGGCCTGTGGAATACCGAACGCGCCGTGAGCGTTGGCGGCCTTTTCCCAGAAACCGGATTCAGGATAAAGTATATCGTCGCCACAACCAACTTCGACATCGCTGAAGCCTGCTTTTTTTGCCATAGTGTAAAACAGCTTTGCGTTATCGATCACATCCTGTTCATGGGGCGCGTTTTTGGCTTTCCAGAGTAAGCCATTGTAATAATCGTTTCTACCGAACCAAAAGCCATCTTTCGAGCTTTCCGTACTGTGACCGTTTGATTGAACAGGGGCGACTGCTTTCGGTGCTGGCACCTTCTTGGACTTTGCTACCTCGGCGAGTTGTGCGGTCACGGATTTAGCCAGTGCCCTACGTAACTCCTGTCGTTCAAAATCTCGGCTCACTTCTTGAATTACTCTCGGCGTTTGCTCGTAACTAACGGCTGGTTGTTGGGTCCTGACTTGGGTTTCTGGTGATGCGCTGGCCGCAACTCGCGACCCAGCAAGCACGACAGCTCCCAGCCCAATCGCTCCAGCCACTTGATATTTTTTCTGTCTGAGTTTCTCCATATTGGAAACTCCTTTCCTCCTGTTACGGGCCTTGGCCCACGTCTTTTAAGACGTCGCAATCGCTGTTAGGGCGCGACGCCACGTCAAAAAGAGTTAGTAATATTAATTCAGGTGGAGGTAGCTTGTTTCTGTAGCCTAAAGTCTCATGTCTTAACGACTATAATTGAGAGTTTGGGTCACTTATCAGCTCTGCTATTGTTATCTGGTCCTTAGATTGAACCAATACACGCACGGGGTACTATCACCACCTAGTCACACATTTTATACTCATTATGCTAATTTTACAACTGGTATGTAGGTGTTAATGGATGATATACTTGGAGTTAAATGGCTACACTCTCACAAGACGATGTTTTAAAATTGGCCCGATTAGCGCGGCTTGACCTCACAGATGAAGAAGTGGTAACCTATGCCGCCGAGTTGAGTGAAATTTTGCAATATGTAGATTTATTGCAATCGATTGATGTTGACGGACTGCTACCGACTAATCAGGTTAGTGGGCTAGAAAACGTGACACGACTAGATGAAATCATTGACTACGGCTACGAAGTTAAAGACTTACTCGCAAATGTCCCAAAAATTAGAGACGACCACATCGAAGTTAAACGGATGTTGGGTTAAATCATGGGTGGATGGAAATCAATTGCCGCTATTGCTAGTGACGTAAATTCGGGGAACGCCAAAGCTGTCGATCTTGTTGAGCAAGCACTAGCCACGATTCGTGATAAATCAGAATTTAATGCGATTATCGCAAGCTTGGACGATGCTGCTCGCACTCGAGCAAAGGCTATTGACGCGCTCGTCTTGAGTGGCAAATCAGCAGGACGATTAGCAGGGGTGCCTTTCATCGCTAAAGATAACTTCTTAGTGTTCGGTGCCGAAACAACGGCTGCGAGCAATATCCTAAAAGGTTTCACTGCGCCTTACCAATCAACTGCTATCAATCGTCTTGAAGCTGAGGGAGCGATTTGTGTCGCTAAAGCCAACTTAGATGCTTTCGCGCACGGTTCGTCAACAGAAAACAGCGACTTCTTTACGACCAAAAACCCGCTCGACCCAACGCGCGTGCCCGGGGGCAGTTCTGGCGGCTCCGCAGCCTCAGTGATTCTTGACATGGCACCGTTTGCACTTGGATCTGATACGGGAGGTTCAATTCGTTTGCCAGCTTCTTTTTGCGGCGCTGTTGGCTACAAGCCAAGCTATGGGTTAGTTAGCCGATCCGGCGTAGTCGCTATGGCTAGCAGCACCGATACGATTGGTCCGCTCGCTCGATCTGTTGATGATGCGGCTTTAGTGCTGGATGTTATAGCGGGCAAAGATGAGCTTGATGCCACGACTATTGCTCGCGAATCGACATCATACGTACCGGAGCAGAGTTCGCTTAAAGGTCTCAAAATTGGCATTGTGAAAGAATATATGGGCGAAGGCTTGAGTGCTGGTGTTAGAACCCAAATCGAGTTAGCAATTGCATCGCTGAAAGACGCCGGTGCCGAAATAACTGAAGTCAGCTTACCAAGCTTACCTGTCGCTCTTGCAGTGTACTACATCATTTGCCCCGCTGAAGTCAGTAGTAATCTAAGTCGTTATGATGGCCAACGCTTTGGCTACAGTTTCCCCGATGCCACAGACCTTGATGAAAGCTACGGTAAGTCACGTTCTATCGGCTTTGGTAGAGAAGCTAAGCGTCGTATTATGATCGGCACCTATGTATTAAGTAGTGGCTACTACGACGCGTATTACAAGAAAGCGCAGACCGTCCGAACCAAACTCATAGACGAGTTTAACAATGCCTTCCAATCTGTTGATATTTTGCTCGGTCCAACCGCACCAACTGTGGCCTTCAAGATAGGCGAAAACACAGCTGATCCACTGCAAATGTATTTGGCAGACATATTGACTGTAGCCGCTAACCTAGTCGGAAACCCTTCGATTAGTGTGCCTGCCGGCTTAAGTGAAGGCCTGCCTGTCGGCTTACAGCTAATGGCCCCACATCATCAGGACGCGCGTTTATTGCGCGTTGCTAAGCAAGTTGAAGGACTCCTAACATGAGTCAGAAGCTGATAATCTTTATTGCCGTAGCGTCAGGCGTAGTACTACTTGTCGCTGTGCTCGTTAGCGTCCGCCTTCGTCGCTCACGCCATCAACATAAGCTCAATCAAGCGGCATATATAAAGCGCTGGAAAGCGCTACAGAAGAATTGCGCTACGCGTAAGACGTGGCCCAAAGCCATTATCGATGCCGATAATTTACTTGATGACGCGCTGCGTGAATGTAACTACAGGGGTAAGACGACAGGCGAACGGCTGGTTGCCGCTCAACACACGCTCACTGCTAATGAAGACATCTGGTTTAGCCACAAAATGCGAGAAATCGTCGCCCACGAAGATGTCCGACGACTTAAAAAGCAGGACATCGTAGACGCTCTCAGCGGATTTAGGCAAGCCTTGAAAGATTTAGGAGCGTTAGAACAATGATAACGCCCGAAACTCGTGCAAAATACACCGTAACGATTGGTATTGAATGTCACGTGCAGCTGAAGACAAAGACTAAATTGTTTGCTGCAGTCGGTAACGACGCGCGTGAAGCTGCACCAAATACTCTCGTGAGTCACATCTGTTTCGGCTTACCAGGCGCGCTACCAGTGCTGAATGTCGAAGCAGTTCATCTAGCCACAAAAGCGGCATTTGCTCTAGGCACCGAGCCAGAGCGTTTTAGTAAGTTCGACCGCAAACACTACTTCTATCCTGATTTACCAAAGGGTTATCAGATTAGCCAGTTTGACCAACCAATTATCGGTAAAGGCGAACTAACCATTGAAGTTAATGGTGAACAAAAGACTATTGGAATTACGCGCGCTCATCTCGAAGAAGATGCTGGTAAAAGCACGCACCCAGCAGGCAAAGATTATAGCTTAGTTGATTTAAACCGAGCCGGCACGCCACTACTAGAAATTGTCAGTGAACCAGATATGCATTCGGCAGTTGAAGCTAAGGCTTATGCCCGTGAACTATACCTGCGCATGAAATATGCGGACGTATCAGAGGCTAATCTGTACTACGGAAACATGCGATTTGACGTGAACGTCAGTGTTAGCCAAACCGATGAACTTGGGATTCGCTCCGAAACCAAAAATCTCAATAGTTTCCGAATTGTCGAAAAAGCCGTCGAATACGAAGTTGATCGACAGATCGAGCGGCTTGAAAAGGGCGATAAAATCGTCCAAGAAACTCGTGGTTGGGACGATGCCAAACAGCGCACCTTTAGCCAGCGTAGCAAAGAAAATGCTGACGACTATCGGTATATGCCCGACCCTGACTTACCTCCAATTATTATCACAGATGAATACGTCGCTGAAATTGGCTCAAAAATGCCTGAATTGCCCGTCGATATACGGCAAAAATTACTAGCAACAGGCTTGGACGCACAGCTTGTCGAAACGTTGATTGAAGCAGATAGTGCGACTGCAGGACATGGCTACATTCAGATTCTCCGCGAGCTCGATGGACCAGAAGCGGTGCGTTTTGCCGCCAACTGGATGGTCAATCGTCACTTAGCTGTTTTCCAGAAACAGACGGATGACGCTGCTGAAGGAGTAGTCATTGCATATGCCAGCTTGCCGACACCAGCCCAATTCACGACAGTTTTCACTTTATTTTCACATGATAAGAAGTTAAATTCTAATAATGCAGACGCGCTTCTATTTGATATGTCACAAAGTGGTACACATCATGACAAGTTGGCAGATCCAGCCATAGTTGCCGAAGAAAAGGGTTATGTTCAAAATTCTGATGAAGGCGAGATTGCTGCGATTGTCGCACAAGTACTTGCCGATAATGCCCAAGCCGCTGAAGACGTACGAAATGGAGAGATGAAAGCCATCGGCTTCTTGGTCGGACAAGTTATGAAGCAAAGTCACGGCAAAGCCAACCCAAGCCTCGCGCAGGAACTCATAAAAAAACAATTAGGACAATAAACACTATCATGGTTGAAGTCTGGCAACAAAGTGAAGAACCATCCATCCAAAAAGTTGGCTACAAAACGATTACTACTAAGCACTTTGTTTTGCCTGACGGCAGAAAAGCTGACTTCACAACTCTCGGCAGTAAAGGCGCTAATAACATTGCCACAATCGCACTCACTAGCGACAAAAAAGTTATTGTTGCACGTCAATTTCGCCCAGGCCCTGAAGCGGTCCTCGATGAAATACCGGGCGGCGGAGCGGAGGAGGGCGAGAAAATCGATACCGCTGCTGCACGTGAACTACTAGAAGAAACGGGTTACGCTAGCGAACAGCCTCTTGAATATCTGGGTCCAGCTTGCCGTGACTCATATACCAACGAAACCAGTAATTACTTCTTAGCCCACAGCTGCAAGTTAGTTGCTGAACAAGCACTTGATAAGAATGAATTTATAGATATCGTTTTAATCAGTATCGATGAGCTTATCGAAAATGCCAAGAATGCTAAAATGAGCGACTCAGTTGCCGTTCTAATGGCGTATGACCGTCTTCAAGAAATTAAAAATTCTTAAAAAGCACGTGGTAGGATTAGAACATGCCTAAAGTACGTAAAGCCATCATCGCGGCAGCTGGATTTGGAACGCGTTTTTTGCCGCAAACCAAGGCTATGCCTAAAGAAATGTTGCCTCTCGTCGACAAGCCAATAATTCAACATATTGTCGAAGAATTAGTTGATGCTGGCATTGAAGATATTGTGATTGTCACGGGTTATCACAAACGCTCGATAGAAGACCATTTTGATCATACGAGCATGGAATTACGCTCCAACTTAAAGCAAGGTGGTAAGCTCGAGCTATTGGAAGAAATTCGCAAAATATCGCGATTAGCTAACTTTGCGTATATCCGACAGAAGGGTCCGTACGGCAATGCGACACCACTGCTTGATTCCGAACATTTGATTGGTGATGAGCCATTTATCTTTACCTTTGCCGATGATTTCGTACAAGCATCGCCAAGCCGTTTTCGCCAGCTAATCGAAACACATGAACAATATGGCGGTAATGTTTTAACTTGTGTCCGCCGTGAAGCCGACGATGATTACAAACGGTATGGATATGTCGGTGGCGAGCAAGTTGCTGATGGGCTCGTGAAAGTCAAATCGTTTGTCGAAAAGCCAGGGTCGGCTGAGGCCTCGCCTTCTGGTTTGGCGTCGGTAAGTGGTTATCTATTTGAGCCGTCGTTGTTCAAATATTTACACGAGGATTTGGAATCACTTGAAGAGGGCACTGAGTTTATTATGCAACCCGCAGTCCAAAGAATGGCAGCTGACGGCCATATGGTATATGGTCGTGAAATCCAAAACGGCGCGTACTACGACACGGGCAATAAATTGGAATATCTTAAGACCGTCTTCGATTTTGCGCTCGAGCGAGAAGATATTGGCCCAGAGCTCAGCGACTACTTGCGAAAAAAGTTGCAATAGTATGTCGTTATAGTTGTATACTAGAGGTATGACAACAACCGACACCACATTACTTATCATACTAACCGTGCTCCTGAGCCTTTACTTTTTGCTCAGCAGTATAGCTGTCTTTTTCGTGATTCGCATTTTACGGAACGTTCGCGACATCAGCGACAAAGCTGTTCAAGTTGTAGATAACGTTGAAACAGCAGCTGAAACGCTTAAAGACGCCAGCGGAAAGTTCGCGATTCTTAAGGTTATCAAGAACGTCGTTGACATGACCCAGAGTAAGAAATAAGGAGGCATAATTATGAGTGACAACAAAACAGCCAAAAAAGTAGCAGCCGGAGCATTAATCGCTGGAGTTGCTGGTTATATTGCGGGTGTCTTAACTGCTCCTAAAAGCGGTAAAGAGACACGTTCTGACATCAAAGACAACGTGAACAAAGGCATAATTGCTGCCGAAAAGCAGCTCAAAGCGTTGCAGTCTGAACTTAGCAAAAAAATCGATGAAGCCAAAAAGTATGCCGAAACATTGACTGGCAAAAGCAAGGAAGAGCTTGATAAGCTCATTGCTGCAGCTAAAGACAAGCGCGATAAAGCCCGCGCAGTACTGAGCGCTGTACACGAAGGTGACGCCGAAGATGCTGAACTAGCTAATGCCATTCAGGATGCCGCAACTGCGCTTGACCATCTAAAGACCTACCTCAAGAAGTAGATTAGTCAAGTCACGTAACGAAGACCACCCTTCAATTAGGGTGGTCTTTTTAAGAGTTTAAGCTCGTCGCCACCCAGTAAATGGGTTATACTTTTATAATCACTATAAGCGAGAGGGTCTCCGTGCCGAGCACTGTTAAAACTGCTCTTACAGCGAGCGATTATGTCCATTTGCACAACCACACGCAGTACAGTCTGCTAGATGGCTTAACAAAGGTGCCCGCGCTTATCGACTACGTAAAAGAAGCGGGCATGGTAGCTGTGGCAATGACCGACCATGGCAATATGAGCGGTGTGATTGAATTTTACAAAGAAGCCAATGGCAAAGAGATTAAACCGATCATCGGCATGGAAACATACATTGCAGCTCGGACACATACCGATAAAGATCCCGGCAAAGACAAGCCAAACTTTCATCTGATTATCCTAGCCATGAATAATACTGGCTACCAGAACTTGATGCGGCTCAGCACTATTGCTAATCTCGATGGCTTTTATTATCGACCACGTATCGATCATGAGCTGCTTGAGAAGTATAACGAGGGATTAATCATCCTGAGCGGTTGTATTGGAGGCGAGGTCGGCGATGCGCTCCGACAAGGCCAATACGACGCTGCTAAGGCTACAGCTCAGTGGTATAAGAAAGTTTTTGGTGACCGTTACTATTTTGAAGTCCAAGACCATGGTCACCCTGAGCATCCAAGCCATTGGAGTGAGCAAAAAACCGTTAACGATCAGTTATTCAAATTATCGAAAGAGCTTGATATCCCTGCCGTTGTCACATGTGACGCGCACTACTTGAAGCATGAAGATCAAGAAGCTCACGAAATCCTACTCTGTGTTCAAACTGGGTCTTTCCTAACAGACGAAAAGCGCATGAGTCTCAAAGACTTTGAACTGCATGTAACAGACCCAAATCAGCTCATAAAGCGGTGGGGTAAAACGCATCCAGAGCTCATCAGTACTACGCGTGCGATTGCAGATCGCATTGAAGTCACAATTGAACTCGGTAAGATTCTGATTCCTAAATTTCCAGTACCAGCCAATGAAACTGAGCGTTCATATTTAGAAAAGCTGGTCTATCGTGGCCTCGCATGGCGCTACGGCTCAAACGGCAAAACATTGGTCACTGAAGTTGAAGCTGCTGAGTTTACTGTTGCTGAAGCCAAAAAAACATTACCACCACATGTGCTAGAACGTTCAAACTACGAGCTGGGTGTCATCGAGGATATGGGTTTCAACGGTTATTTCCTGATTATTTCCGACTTTATCAATTGGGGTAAAGATCAAGGTATTGTTTTTGGCCCTGGACGAGGCAGCGCAGCAGGATCTATCATCGCCTACTCGCTCAAAATTACCGAAATCGATCCTCTTGCGTATGATTTGCTTTTCGAGCGATTCTTGAACCCAGACCGTATCAGCATGCCAGATATTGATATCGATATTCAAGACTCGCGCCGCAATGAGGTGATTGAATACTGTGTCGAGAAATATGGCTCGGAGCGAGTTGCAAATATCGTGACCTTTGGGAGAATGGCCGCTCGAAATGCAGTCCGTGACGTGGCTCGAGTATTGCAAGTTCCGTATGGAGATGCTGATCGTTTGGCTAAGATGATTCCACCACCCGTGCAAGGGCGCCATACGCCACTATCAGAGTCGCTAAAAACTAATCAGGAGCTAAAAGCTGAATATCAGGACAACGAGACATCGCATCGTGTCTTTGACCTCGCGATTCAGATGGAAGGTACGATACGAAGTCATGGCGTACACGCGGCTGGTGTTGTTATCGCACCCGAGGATATTGTGAAATATACTCCGCTCGAAATGGCTCAAAAAGGAGTTGTTGCTACGCAGTATTCGATGAATCCGATTGAGGAACTTGGGCTGCTCAAGATGGACTTTTTGGGTCTTTCAAACTTAACTATCATCAAAAACGCGTTGCGTATTATTAAGCGTGTACACGGTGATGAAATTGATATCAATACTATTCCACTTGATGATGCGCCAACCTACGAGCTCCTGGCACGGGGTGATACAACCGGTGTCTTCCAGCTGGAATCGGCGGGCATGAAACGCTACCTCAAAGAACTTAAGCCAAGTGTTTTTGAAGACATCGTGGCCATGGTCGCTTTATATCGACCAGGACCGATGCAGTTTATTGATGATTTTATTGCTCGTAAATCTGGCGAGAAAGCTATCACATACGTGCACCCAAAGATGGAAAACGCGCTCAGTAACACTTATGGCGTATTGGTGTATCAGGAACAGGTTATGCAGATCTCCAAAGATCTTTCTGGGTTTACGGGCGGCCAAGCGGATACACTCCGAAAAGGTGTGGCTAAGAAAATTCCGGCCGTCTTAGCCAAAATGAAACCTGCATTTATTGATGGCGCAGTCGAGCATAGCGGTGCAGACCGTCGATCGATGGAAGAATTTTGGACACAGGTCGAAGCATTTGGTGCGTACTGTTTCAACAAGTCACACGCTGCTTGCTACGGGTTAATTGCCTATCAAACTGCGTACCTCAAAGCGCATTATCCGTCAGCGTTTATGGCGGCCGTTATGACAAGCGACTTCGACGATACCGACCGACTAGCAATTGAAATTGGCGAGTGTAAACGTATGAATATTACAGTTTTGCCACCCGATGTGAACGAATCATTCGTGGAATTCGGCGTGGTACCAAAAACCAAAGATATTCGTTTCGGCATGGCAGCTATTAAGAATGTTGGTACGGGTGCTGTTGAAGAAATACTTCGGGCCCGCGAAACAGCGCCATTTGCAAACCTCGAAGACTTTCTGACCCGTGTCGATACCAGAGTTGTTAATCGTAAAGCCATGGAGAGTTTAATTAAGGCCGGTGCCTTTGATCGTTTCGGCGAACGCACTACGCTGCTGCATAACCTAGACATGATTGTGGCATTTGCACAGCGCCTGCACAAACAAGCTAGTAGTGGTCAAACTGATCTGTTTGGTACCGTAAAAACGCCTGAGCTTGAACGGCCAAAGCTGGAATTGCAACCAACCGCAGTGGTCATTGACCATCGGGAACAGTTGCTTTGGGAGCGAGAGCTGCTCGGCTTGTACCTAAGCCAGCACCCACTTGAGCTATACGAAACATTTTTGAATGAGCAAACTGTTGCCTCTGCGACCTTAAAACCTGAGCACGACAATAAATCGGTGACTATAGGAGGCGTAATTAACGACATACGTGAAATCACCACCAAAACTGGTCAAAAAATGGCTTTCATTAAAATCGAAGACTTGTCCGGAGAACTAGAAATTATCCTCTTTCCTAATTCCTACCAACAAACGGCCGGACTTTGGGAACGAGACCGTGTGGTCTTGATACGGGGCAAAGTAAACGCCCGCGACAAAGAAGGAAACCCTACAAGTGAAGTTAAAGTGCTCGTTGATGATGCCCGCGAAGTCACAACTGAACAGGCAATGGGCTACCAAAGCACTGGTAAGAAGCCAAAAACCCTCAAAGCCAAAGCGCTGACTACCAACGTCCCAACTAAAAAAGCCAAAACTGAAACTCCGGAGCGCTTGTACATCCGTTTAGAAGATAGTAGTGATGAGACAACTCTGTTGCGACTCAAACAGACGATTGATGCCCACAATGGCCAAACTGAGGTCGTCTTGGTGCTCGGTGAGACAGATAAAAAGCAGGCGATTAAATTGCCGAGCGGCATTGATCGAGACAGCCCTGCGATTGGTCATCTCAAAGAGCTAGTCGGTCACGATAACGTCAAGCTACAGTAGCGCTGTACCCCTTATGCTTGCTGTGCTACAATGCTTTATAAGATAGCAAAAAAATAAAACTATGGCACTTGCAACTCGACCCAAACCAACCGCCCACGATCGAAAACGACAAGCCGGGCATCATCGTCACAGTAAGCCGTATTTGAAAACGTACTGGCCGTATTTACCGATGTTATTGATAATTGGTTTAGGTATTGTTATCAATAGCGCGCTCGCAGCTCCGCGCCATGTTCTCGGCGCTACCAGCGACTTCAGCCAAGCGACCCTACTCGATGCTACGAATGCTGCTCGTTCTAGCGACAACGAGGCAGCACTAACAGTTGATCCTGAGCTGACAAATGCCGCCGAAGCCAAAGCAACAGATATGGCCACGAACAATTATTGGTCACACAACTCACCAGACGGTAAAACACCTTGGACATTTATTACAGCTGCGGGCTATAGCTATAGTCTGGCTGGCGAGAACTTGGCCTATGGTTTTGGCGACGCGAGCTCCACGATTCGAGGCTGGATGAACAGTTCCGAGCATCGAGCCAATATTCTTAATGCCGACTATCAAAATGTCGGGTTTGGAGTCGCTAGCGTACCGAATTATCTCGGCAAAGGCCCTGCGGTGATTGTAGTCGCAGAATACGGCCAACCATCTACAGCAGTCGCCAATATTCGGTTTACAGTTGCTGGGAGTGCCGTCAAAGGCTCAGATACTAAAGCACTTGAACCAGCAACAAGTACCGTGTCGCGAGTTCAATTACTTACAGGGCAAGCAGGCTGGAGCCTCTATCTAGTCGCCGCCATTGCAGGAGCTGCTTTGACGCTATTTGTAATCCGACCTACGCGCAAAATCCACCGTCTCATAACTCGTAGTGAGACCTTTATTGCGCATCACCCGTGGCTTGATATTGCTATGGTTGCCGTCGTGACGGCTGGCTTCTTACTCACTCGCACCAGTGGCTTTATTCGCTAAAACGGCAATGGTATAGCGCCATAGCGGCGGCCTGGACCACATTAAACGATTCTTTTTTGCCAAACATCGGAATCTCTACGGCCATGTCGCTAGCAGCTACTATTTCCGGTTCGATGCCTTCTACTTCTCGACCGACTAGGATTACCGTTTTATCAGTAGGCTTAAACTCTGGCAATGGAACGCTATCATCAGCCTGTTCCAAAGCTACCACTTGATAGCCGGCTAGTCGCAACGTTTCAATAACAGCAAAAACGTCATCAGCATGTATCCAGTTAACCAACGTTTCGCTGCCTAAACCTGTTTTGGCAATCTGAGCGTTAACTTTTTGAGCAATATGCGGCAACCGTTCGTCACCGTCGTGAATAGGGTAGGGCGTGTAGCCAGTAAGATATACTTTGCTGACTCCTAATCCCTCGGCAGTTCTTAAGAGTGAGCCAATGTTATGGCTGCTACGCAAATTATGCGCGATTACGATTAACTCAATCATTGATACCATTCTAACCTATTAGTAAGGAGTAGAAACAGAACTGGTACATGTAAGCGTTAGCGTTTATAATGAGCCCTAATGAGCCAAGATGCCCGCCAAGATGAAGAGATAGCTACGCAGCGCCGCGCGCGCGTGCTTGGCATGAACTATGCCGATACGTCCCAAGCTGCCACGGCACCGATGTTTGAGGACATCTTAACCATACCCGAGCTTCATGATTTTAAGGTAATACCGTTGCAGTCTGACAAAGGCTATTTGTTGTTTGGAGTCACAACTACTACCTCGCAGCAAACGATGAATACCCTTCGACAGCGTTTTCTCGATCAGCGGCTAGAGTTTGCAATCATTTCGGACACTGGTTACCGAGACTATATGCGACGCTACGACCCACCAGCACAGGTGGTCTACCACGACATTAGCCTCAATAACGCTAATGCGGAGAGTTCAGTCGAACAAATTTCAGCGATGTTAGACCAAGTTCGTGCAGATGATATGCTCGCCTATTTGGTCGCACAAGCGCACAACCTCAACGCGTCGGATATCCACCTAGAGACAGAGACTAGCGATGTCCGTATTCGTTTCCGCATTGACGGTGTGCTTCATCCCATTGCTCGTTTATCTCCGGAAAAATACCGTGTCTTAATTTCGGCAATTGCCAGCGCGGGCAACGTCTCTACGTCCGCCAACGAGGCACAGCAAGGTCATATCGCGCAACAGATAAGCATGGCCGACGGTGCCCAAGTTGACGTCAATGTGCGTCTTGAAACGGTGCCGACTATTAATGGTATGGATGTCGTAATGCGCCTATTTAATATGGACCAATCAATGTACACACTTGATCGTTTGGGGCTTTCGCCGCAAGAACGTCACATTGTCGATGAGATTATCGCCAAACCGTCGGGACTTGTTATGGTGGTCGGACCAACTGGCTCAGGTAAGACTACAACACTCTATTCTATGTTGAACTCGCTTAATAATGATCAACGTAAGATCATTACCATCGAAGACCCTGTCGAGTACCAATTTACTGGCATTACGCAGATATCGGTTACTAGTTCGGCGAGCGGGCAAGACTCTAGCTTCGCGAACAAGCTACGGGCCACGCTTCGTCTTGACCCAGATATTGTTATGGTAGGAGAGATTCGTGATATGGACACGGCCAAGACGGCTTTGCAGGCGGCGCTAACGGGTCACCTAGTCCTGTCAACATTCCACGCTAGTACCGCGGCGGCGGCTTTAACCCGTCTGTCGGATACTATTGGGCAGAACCCACTGTTTGTCTCAGCTATACGGCTCATCATGGCTCAGCGGCTTGTACGAAAGCTTGATGATACATTGAAGCAACCATATGACCCGAGTGAAGCTGAATGGCAAATCATCAATGGCGTGCTCGCAACTTTACCACCTGATACAGAGCGTCCAAATCTTGAAGGACTTAAACTGTATAAACCGGGATCTTCGGTTGATAATCCGTACGGCTTTAGCGGCCAGATAGCGATTCGTGAACAGTTTACGATGAGCGGACCCATTAGAAGTCTGCTTGAGAAGGGTGGCGTTAGTCTCACGGCTCAAACTATTGAAGAGGCAGCAATTGCTAGTGGTATGCGTACCATGCTCCAAGACGCCATGTTAAAAGTTATTGCTGGAGAAACAACACTGGACGAGATCTATCGCGTCGTCGGCTAACTCTACCTAAAATTAGCAAACATGTTATAGTAATACTATTATGTCAGATAGCTATGGTGAATATTTAGGCGAGAGGATACCAGTATTTCCTGAGTTATTGGGGTGCGACACACCTGAACTGAAAAATCAATCAGCCCAGCAGCACCCCGACATGCCCGCAGCACCAGAAGTTGCGAAAATTGGTGGTGACGATGGTTGGGAAGAGGAATTTTACCGCCAAAACCCAAATTTCGCCCCAGGTAGTTTCGAGGGCATGTCTGAAAGCGAAATCGCGGCGTTACTTCTAGCGTCAGATGACAGAGTGCGTGAACAGCAAGAATTTGCTTCAAATATCGGCCGACAATCAGATATTCGAAGTGCCACAGTTATGGCTTTTGAAACTGATGGTACATCAAATGATGGAAGTGCTGACCTTTATCCCAACAGATATGCAGCTGGATCTTGGCAAAAACGAGCTTTTTGTGTGAATGATGATCCAGAGATTCTTTTTAATCATGAAATCGAAGGAATAGACGAAGAATCCGTGCGAGTTGCGACAGCTATAGCACGTCGTAATTGTATAAAGTGCGTTGTTCAATTAGAGTGCCTTAACGCCGCGCTTGGAGATGAACTGTTTGACGGGATATACGGCGGTCTAACGCAGGCTGAACGAAAAGAACTTGCTGCACGAAATCCGGAAGGCATGAATAGAGGACAGCTGGCAAAAGCGATTGAGCACAAACTTAAATTGGACGAGAGACGGATACGTAGCATACAAAAAGCACGAGTAAAGACTGCGCAGCAAAGCTCCTAAGTCTTCAACCAAGCTACGAGGGGTCTTGCAACAGATTAGTAATTGCTGTACAATAGGTCAGATTGTTATGGAAAATATCGTACAAAAAATTGGGAACGCACACAAGAAGTCGGCAGTTGTCGACGTTCGAAGTGGCGACACGGTAAAAGTTCACCAGAAGATTCGTGAAGGTAGTAAAGAACGTATTCAGATCTTCCAAGGACTTGTTATCCGAACCGACAACAAAGGCAGTCACACGAGCCGTATTACGGTTCGGCGTATCGCTAGTGGTGTTGGTGTCGAAAAAAGTTTTCTTCTCCACAGTCCATTGGTCGTTCAAGTTGAAGTAACTAAGCGTAGTAAAGTTCGCCGTAACTACTTGAGCTACATGCGTGACCGTACCGGTAAAGCTGCTCGTTTGACTGGCGTTGATTTCGACAAAAGCGCCGTTAATGACATCCATGACGAAGCTGCAGCTCTTGAAGAAGCCAAACTTCATGAAGCCGCTGTCGCTGAAGCCGAAGCTAAAGCTACTGAAAAGGCTGCCGAAGCAGCTGCTGCCGAGGCCAAAGCTGCCGACGCTCTCGCCAAACACGAAGAAGCTGCCAAAAGCGAGTAATCTATACTTACCGAACCCATTTTAGCTCACGCGTGTCGTGAGCTTTTTTATTACCAAGGGCTTAAGTCCGCTACAATAAACTTATGATAACTGTTGGTATTGATGAAGTAGGTCGGGGTTGCTGGGCAGGCCCGTTAGTGGCAGGCGCAGTCATTCTTGGGGAGCCTATCAGTGGACTTGCTGACTCAAAGGTACTAACAAAAATTAGTCGCCAGAAGTTGGCAGGTCAGATTAACCAAAAAGCTTTAGCTGTCGGTCTGGGTTGGGTAGATGCAGCGACGATAGATGCGATCGGATTAACTGCAGCTGTCCGTTTGGCAATGGAACGAGCGATTGACGAAATTCAGATAAAATTTGACGATATTATTATTGATGGAAATTTTAACTTCTTAGATACAGTGCCTCATTCAAGGGCAATTATTAAAGCCGATGGCACTATTCCGTCGGTCAGCGCGGCCAGTATTATTGCCAAGGTAGCACGTGACGCCTACATGACGGAATTATCATATATATACCCCGGATATGGTTTTGAGCAACACGTAGGCTATGGAACAGCCCTCCATATCGCACAGCTAAGAATAAAAGGGGCTACTGACATTCATCGGTTGAGCTACAAGCCAATCAAGGCTTTGGTACAATAAGCGCTATGAAGTCCACTGAACGCGGCCGACAAGCCGAAATTGCCGCCTGCTCGTATCTTGAAATGCGAAGCTATAAAATTATCGAGCAAAACTGGCGTCGACCCCGAGCAGAGATTGATATTATTGCGCAAAAGGACGGAACTATATTTCTAGTGGAGGTCAAATATCGGTTTAATGACGAACAGGGCGGCGGACTTGAGGCCATCACGTCGTCCAAGCTTCGACATATGCATTTCGCAGCGGAATCTTGGGTGGCGGAAACAAAATGGCAAGGACCATATCAACTAGCCGCAGTGGATGTCGCTGGACCGGCCTACATTATTATGGGATTTATAGATAACGTTTTTTAGAAGAATTTTTTGAGAGCGGTTTGATCACGTTTTTTCCAAGCGGCTTGCCATTCAATCGTTTCAATACCTTGTTTAACTGGACGGTCAAAGGCGGGACTCATATGCTGAGCAAAGAACTCCGAGAATTCAGGAATGAACGTGGTGTCACTAAAGACTCTACCGGCGTAGACTGGCATACGGAAGAAGCTCAGGTCAGTACCTAGATTAGTCGTCAGCCATTCCCAGTTATCCTTCATCCATTGCCAGGTAGCTTGACGTGCGAAACGGTTTGAGAAACTATAGGCAATCCAGTAGGGGCTATCTTGAGGGCGGACATCGTTGCTACTAATTCGACTCAGGGCCAATTGGATTAATTCCGGTTGTTGGAAGCCAGTTAAAGCTCCAGATAGAGTGACGCGTTCTTCGCTGTTATTGCTCTGATTATGAAGGGCCATCATTTTCTCGAATTCTGGTTTACTACCAAGGCGAGCGACAGTGCCATACACTACGCCACGGATATCAGGATGCAAATCTTCAGGCTTCGTCATAGCCGCGAAGCGAAGCTTTGCTTCTTCTACGACGGCTGGTTCTTCACCGTATGAAGAAAGTCCAAGTATAGTCGGGCGCAATAAACGATCAAAGTGGCTATCGCTGTCCCGTTCTTCCCAGCCAAGACGCTCAAACTGGCCTGCAGTTAAGCGTCGGACGTATTGCTTGAGGAATGGACGCAACTCATCATCTTCCATCACGAGACGAATGCCACTAATCGCCGCGGCAATCACATCCCAGACGACGCTGCTTGTTTCATTTTTGTAGGCTTTCATAAGTTCAAGGCTGGCAACCGTAGAATCATAACCAGCTTTCGCAGCCTCAAACGAATCGTCGATAATTCCCAATCTGTCTAACTCGTTTACGTGTCCAGCAATTATAGCGCTTGCAAGCTTTGCTCGGTGCCCCTCGTCGTATACGACTCGGAAAAAGCTAGTACGATCGTGATTAAGTACTGTCCGGTCGGCAAGAGACGTGACTTTTAGGTTAATAGAACTAGTTGAAAGCGTATCGAGGTCAAGAGCTTGGCTAGGTCGGAGTGGTATTGGCCAAACTTCAGGTTCTTTGACGGCGTTCGCGTTCAAGTAAAAGCGTTCTTGCTCGAGTTTCGGAGTATCTCCAGAGAAATTAGCGTGTACGATTGGATAGCCGCTTAGAGCAGTCCATTGACCCATAAACTCAGCGACTGGTTGCTTGGAGACTTCTTCGAGCGCGTTCCATAAGTCGATTGTGTCAGTGTTTCCGTACGAGTGGCGTTTGAGGTAAACGCGTAAACCATCACGAAATGCGTCAGCACCAAGATAGTCGTGCAACATCAAGATAACACTGGCGCCTTTTTCGTAACTTATAGCGTCAAATATGGTTCGAATCTCATCTGGATGATTGACCTCAACCTCTATCGGATGAGTATTTTCAAGCGCGTCCTGACGTAATGCCAGCCCTTGTTCATCGACAATAAACTGCGTCCAAACGTGCCAGTCAGGAAACAAATGATCGACTGCTAGGTAACTCATCCAGCTAGCAAAGCTTTCGTTGAGCCAAAGATCGGTCCACCAACGCATAGTAACTAAGTTGCCGAACCATTGGTGCGTTAATTCATGAGCGATAACGTTTGCGACATATTGCTTTAAGTGCAGACTAGTATTCTGTGGATCGACAAGCAATGCCTGTTCGCGGAAAGTAATACAGCCCCAGTTTTCCATAGCACCGCTCGAAAAATCTGGCAGGGCGATGAAGTCACACTTGGTTAAGGGGTAAGGAATATCAAAGTAATCGTTGTAGAACTCCAAAGTTTTGATTGCGCAATCTAACGCGAATCCAGTATGCTCGACTTGATTGGGTGTGGCGTAGACGCGCACGAGTACGCCGTCTTTAGTTTGAGCCTGTTTAAACGCCATATCGCCATGCACGAACGCTAGCAAATATGTCGACATTTTGGGAGTAGTCTCAAATTCGGTAATCAGCTTGCCATTACGCGTGTCTTGATTGGCGATCGGCGTATTGGCAATAACTGTCTCGTCAGTCTCCGTAATCAAGGTCAAATCGAATGTTGCTTTAGCCTCTGGTTCATCGATACACGGGAATGCTTCACGCGCATAATGGCTTTCAAATTGGGTTGCGACTAATTCTTTGGCTTTGCCATCATGCTCAAAGTTACTAAGGTAAATTCCGTTCATTTGCGGGCTAATTAAGCCGCTGAAACTAAGTTCAATGAAGTACAGACCGGGATACAGTATCTCGTCAAAATGAAGCCGCACTTCATCAAATGTTGACTGCTTATTGATGCGAGCCACCATAAGCTCGGCTTCGCCTTTTTTGTCACGTTTGACAACCCGAGCCGCAGTAAACGTTAAGCCCTCTTGATGGAGCGTGATGCGCTTACTAGGACGGCCAACTTTTTTACCTGTAATACGGACAGTGCCAGTAAAGGTTTTGTTAGATTTGTTCGCCTCTAGCTCAAGTTTATAATTTTCCGGCTGAAATTGATCATACAGCCTCGCAACCTTTTTAGTCATTACATCTAGTGTACCATGCCTCGGCACCTGTTGCAGCCATTGACTTTGGATGGCCCAAGGCTTATAATTGATAGCGTTATCCGGCCAAATCAGGTCGGTTTTTTTCATTCATAGAGACTGAAATTACTAGAAGTCATATCTCAAATAAAGGAGGCATTATGGACTTAGACATGAAACAACTGGCGGTTGCGATTCGCACCATCGCCGAAGAAAAAAACTTGCCCGAAGAAGCAGTTAAAGAGGTTGTCGAACAAGCTTTAGCCGCTGCGTATCGCCGAGATTATGGTGACCGCGAGCAAGAAATACGAGTTAGTATGAACCTTAATACCGGTGAAGTTGACGCGTACATTACCAAAGAAATCGTAGAGCGAGTCGAGCACGACGCGTTTGAGATTAGTTTGAACGACGCGCAAGTAATGCGTAAGAACGCTAAGCTTGGTGAAACTATTGAAGTCCACGAACAAGCCCAAAGCTTTGGACGTGTAGCCGCTCAAACTGCTAAACAAGTTATCTTGCAACGTTTACGTGAAGCAGAACGCGAAATTGTAATGAACGAGTACCAAGATAAAATCGGTACAGTCATTAATGCTACTGTCGCTCGTGTTGAAGGCAACATTGTGCGCATTGATCTTGGTAAAGCCCAAGGTATCTTGCCCCGCAGCGAGCAAATTCAAAGCGAGCGTTACTACCCAGGCCAGCGCCTCAAGGTCTACTTGAAGGACGTTGAGCGTGGATTCCGTGGTCCGCAGCTCGTCGTGAGCCGTGGCAACAAAGAATTTATGGAATGGCTCTTCCGTGGTGAAGTTCCAGAAATGGAAAGTGGCGCCGTAGAGATTAAAGCCATCGCTCGTGAAGCCGGTGTTCGTAGTAAAATCGCCGTTGCGAGCAACGTTCCTGGTGTTGATCCAGTTGGCACCTTTGTCGGTGGCCACGGCACTCGCGTAAACGCTGTTATGAGCGAAGTTGGTGAGCAAGAAAAGATCGACATCATCGTTTGGGGCGATAATCCAATCGAATATATAACCAACGCTTTGAGCCCTACCAAGGTTGCTAAAGTTGTGCTCGATGAGAAGAATCACAAAGCTCGAGTCTACGTTCCTGAAGACCAACTGAGCATCGCTATCGGTAAGAGCGGCCAGAACGTCCGGCTTGCAAGCAAGTTAACTGGTTACGAACTTGATATTGAAGCAGAAAAAGTTACCGCACCAAATGAAGTCAGTGAAGGCGTCATCGAGACTACTGAGCTGCCTAAAGTACCTAAGCTTAAGAAAAAGAGCGAGCTTGAAAACAGTCTCCTCGAGGCTATCGAAGAGCACGGCGAGTAAACAGGGTAGTAGTATGAATATTGAACGATTACACCCTAGGTCGCGTCGTGACCGTGCATTACTGTATGTGGAAGGAGCTATAACAGCGGTTGGTTTGGGTTTGTTTATTGGTGGCGAGATTTCGCATAACGCAAACTCCGACAGACTATTAAGCGCTGCTGATACGTGTGCAACGGAAACTTGTAGAGCGGACTTGATATACCAGGGAAACTTCGATACTGGTGTGAAAGCAATGATTGGCGCAGTTGCAGTTTTGTTTGTGGGTGGTGCGATGATGCAGGAGGCCGATGAAGCAAATCTGCGCAGAATTAATTTGCAGTCCGTTAATGAGCAGGCTGGCCCAGCAGCTGCACAATAAATAACGCGGCTCCTTAGCGAACAGATTAAACTAGCACTCTTGACTGTCGAGTGCCAGATGGTATTATGGATGTAGGCTATTATTCCTATAATTTTCTCTAAAAGCCGTGTACATCAAACAAGCTGAACCAATACGTATTGGTAACAGAGGAGGGCAAAACAATTTATGATGCCAAATAGTCCGGATTTTCAGGAATTTCTGAATCATTTAACCAACAACGCTTTGCAGAGTTTGCGACATGCCGACGCGATTGCGCGTAGCTTTGGTAGCGCTTACGTAGGCACCGAGCACTTATTATTAGGAGTTCTAGCACAAGATGGCAGTATGGGGGCTAAAGTCCTCGAAGGTGCCGGCGTCACGCTTGATCGCGCTCGACTGGCACTCAACTTAACTCCAAAAACATTGGTTATCAACGTTGGAGCTAAGGGCTTAAGTGAAACAGCCAAGTTAACGCTTCGCATGGCTTACGATGTCGCTCAAGACTTTAGCCAAGAATATTGCGGTACGGAGCACATCCTTTACAGTATTTTATCTCAGAAGAACGCCCGCGCTACGCTGCTCCTCAAAGACATGAAC
>JBBRZB010000012.1:0-29895 GCA_038237095.1 Saccharimonadales bacterium (SeqCode)
CCTGGCGCGTTCAACGATTGGCAAGAACTCTGATAGCAACGTGCAGAATTCGGCTTCAGACAATGGTTGGCCGTTAATCTGCACCCGCTCATTGATGCTATCGATATGCGGTGAGACTGTCAGGCCAGTTTTTTGACCAGCAGCCTGAAACAGAGCGCTCACGTAATATGCGGTGGAGGTTTTACCACTCGTACCAGCTATATGAACTGCTTTCAGTTTGTCTTGTGGGTTGCCCAGGAGCTCCATTAACGGCACGATGCGCTCGAGTGTCGTATCTTTGCCGGTTAGCTGTGCCACGAGCGGCACATAGGGCTGTAATGCTTGTTCGGCTTCGCGTAACGTCGTGATGGTCACTATCTAGTCCTTATCTTCTCTGGTAAGATAGTATACGTTACTACGCACCCGTAGCTCAGCGGATTAGAGTACTTGGCTTCGAACCAAGGGGTCGCAGGTTCGAATCCTGCCGGGTGTACCAATTTGCTTATGCTAAAGAATGTCCATAAATAATATTTAAGTATTAATCTCTATACACTTCTTTACGATGTCGAACACGAATTATCAAGATAGTGAGTTTTTTATCTGAAATGTCATACACGACTCGGTAGTCACCGACTCGAAGACGCCAACTTTTCGTACCAACCATAGGTCGCACATTGCCTCTCCTTGGATCTGAACTTAACTCGTATATCGCTTTAGCTATTAGCAATCTGATTTGCGGGGGTAATTTATTTAGCTCTTTTTGTGCACTCTTAACAAATTCAACTTCGTAGTTGGTCATAGGTTAAGCCTAGTTCCTGTAGAACTTTTTCAAACGGTATGGTTTGCTCGCCTCGTCGCTTTTGAATCTCCTTTATATCGCTGAGATCCTCTAGCATATCTGCGAACTGCCCATTGATTACATCAGAGAGTGAGCGACTCTCAGCAATCGCTTTATGCTGCAAAAACTTTTTAACAGTAGGGTCAAGATAGATTGTAGTTTTTTCACTTAAATTACTCATAATTTACATTATAACGCTATGACGTCATAGAGTCAATATTATTTCTAAGCGCAGTCCTAACTATCTATACGGTGCTGTACCTAGCTAAAAGTCTTAGCGAAAGCTAGAGCTTTTTGCTTGACCAAATAGAGGATTGATTCTGCAACTTTGTGACGCAGGAGTACCAAAAAACTTTGTTATGATACATATATGCCAAAGTTTCGATTCAACAAGCTTGTGCGCGATAAAATTGTCGATAGCCAAATTGCATCAGGCGCCTTCCCGCAGCAACGAAAATTGAATGATGAGGACCATAAAACTGCACTGGTAAAGAAAATTATTGAAGAATCTCAAGAGATACTTGCGGCCGAACCATCAGAGGTTGCTGGTGAAATTGCCGATGTCCAGCAAGCTATTGATGATCTAGTTGAAAAGTATAAGTTGAACGAGTCCGACATAAAAGCCGCTCAAAAATCCAAGAACGCTAAAAATGGTCCATTCAAAAAAGGTATCTATGTAGAATACGTCGAGCTCAACGAAAACAACAAATGGACAGACTACTACCGCAAGCACGCTGACCGTTACCCCGAAATTAAGTAGCTTACATCGCTAGATAGATAAGATTAGGCTTCAACGAGAACCTCCGCTGCAACTTCTACAGGACTATCAGGAATTATTACAGTTTCAACTACCTGGTTTACAGCGTCTAACGCGGCTTGGCCAAGTTGTTGAGCTTCCACTCTGGCTCTTTCTTCAAAAGCACGCCGCTCAGCTGCGGTTGCCATGACGCCCATACCACCAACAAGACGCGCCGCCCACACATGTCGCTGAACTGCGGTCGGCCACCCATATCCAGATTCTGGTACCACAATTTCTCTGCCGCCATATAACGCCATAAGAACCTCACTTCCCAGTTAGTGAGCTAATTGTAGTCCGAATTTTTACTGCTTACTGTGAGAAATCTTACTAATTTGGCGTCGTCAGAGACAAATCATCAACATACAAACTTTGGCCAGCTGAAATGATAGGGTAAACCGCGAATGAGAGCTGATTGTTACTACCGGCCGCTGTTAAGGTTTGTGTCATTTGTTGCCAACCAGTTGTTAGAGCAGTTATAGTAACTAATTTGTCGCTGATCAGGGTGGTACCGGTACTATTCCACTCTCGTAGTCGAAGGTTTATTCTTTGGCCAACAAAAGTGGCGTCTACCCACGCGCTTTGCGTATAGACGGTGCCGGCGACAGTTTTTACAACCCAACGTGGGTTATCGTTAAAACCACTCGACAACGATGTGGCGCCTGATAGGCCAGTAATTTTAATGCTTGATCCTCCAGTGTGGGCTACTGTCGTGTCACGAGTTACTGTCACGAAGGAGCTTGATCCATATTTACCCGTCCAACCCGTTAAATCTGTCTCAATTCCTTGATTGAGCACCCACTGTTTGAACGGTGGAGGTAAAGGTGTGACCGTATCGGTATCTATAGCGGAACAATTGCTTCCGACGTTAGTGCAACTTGTATCAATTGTCGTCACTTGGCTGTTTACGATTAACGAGGTACCGCTAGTGACTTGTAGAGTTAGCTGCTCAGTAACTGTTTGGTTGGCCGAAATTGTACCCGCATTCCACGTCACCGTATTGCCGCTTATCGTACCACCAAATGCATTCACTACCGTCGCGTTAGCAGGAATGGTCACCGTCACGAGTGCACCCGTCGCCGTTGTGCTTCCCGTCTGAGTGTTGGTAGTTGCTAGACTATAAGTCGTTTGCTGACCGACTTGGATTGAGCTGACCGCATTATTAATGCTGGTCTGCAATACGGGACTTGGGGACTGAGTAATAGCATCGGTATCGCTTGCCGAGCAAACGCTACCTGAGTTTGTACAGCTAGTATCCGTGGTAGTTGCCTGTGTTGCCACAACTAGCGTGACGTCACTGTTAGCCTGCAGTGTAAGCTGCTCGTTGATCGTTTGACCAGCAGCCAAGTCTCCGACGTTCCAAGTCACAGTATTATCGCTTACTGAACCGCCGAACGCATTTACTACCGTCGCGTTGGCAGGAATAATAGCACTGACTGACGCGCCGAGCGCCGGTGCACTACCAGCCTGTGTGTTCGTAGTTGAGAGGTTGTACGTCGTTTGTTGACCGACGATTATGCTACTAACGGCGTCAGAAATGGTGGTGGTGACAGCAGCCGGTAGCGGCAACGTGACCGCATCAGTGTCTGTTGCTGTGCAGACGCTTCCAGCATTAGTACAGCTCGTATCACTGGTCGTGACTTGTGTACTTGTAACTAACTGCGTATCGCCAGTAACTTGGAGTGTTAACTGTTGGCTGGCAGTCTGTCCAGACGCAAGATAACCTTGGCTCCAAGTGACTGTATTACCATTTACTACGCCGCCAAACGCATTTATAACTGTCGCGTTACTAGGCACAGTAGCAGATATTGCCACGCCTGTAGCCGCTGTGCTGCCTGCTTGTGTGTTGGTAGTTGTCAGGGTATAGGTTGTTTGCTGCCCAACTTGGATCGAGCTCGCCGCATCAGTCACAGATGTTTGTAAAACAGGTGGGCTAGGCTGGGTGTTAGGACGTGTGAAACTTTGGCTATAGAGCGTGCTGCCATAAGTGCAGTGTTCTTTAACTTTGGGCGTGTAGTCAGGGCCGCAGAGCAAGTTTAGGCTCAGCTTATGCTGCGCAGCACTGTAAATGGCTGACAGAATACCCGGGTGAACTGTCTTGTATATTGAGTTTGGATCACCGGGCACGCTAAATGACGTCTGGCCCGCGCCACCACCGCCGTTAGTGATATTTACGAGACCGTTGATAGGAGCAAAGGCCTCTTCGCCATGAATATGGTGGCCAATGTTTAGGATATATTTACCGCTAGGGTTGGCGGTCGTCGGACTATACGTTTGGGCTAACGCGTTTACCGAATTTCGTAAGTCCGTGCTTTCGGAACCAATTAGGCTTGTGTACGCTGGACGATGGCCGTAGGTCACAATGAAATCAATGTTTGGATTGGCTTGAGCACTGGCCATTACTGCAGCCGCCTGCGTGCCCCAATCAACTTGAGCTGTAAGCCAAGGCTCTGGATAGGAAATAAACATAATATGACCCGCTACGAACCAGCCCCAATCTTCGCCCTTACAGGTGTTTACTTTAGAGCCCGTCTCCCAGCCACAGCCGGGATTATTAACTTGTGTCGATTTGTCGCTCGCAACGGTTTGCGCGTTAGTAATGTAGCTTCGCCCTTTGTAATTCAATAAGCTATCACGAATCGTACCAGGTAGAGAACTACTGTTAGGCGCGCCATACTCATGGTTGCCCCAGACGGGTTGAAATGCCGCACTGTGAGACCACACTTCTTGATCAACATAATACTGGTGTACTGCACCGGTGCCACATTCATTGGCATATGAAATGTCGCCTCCGTGAGTCACAAAACTTGGGTTTTGCAAAGCTACCAATGCCTGAGTCTGCGCCATCCAAGGATCGCACAACGTCGATCCAGTATCGCCAATATCTACCCAATTAAAGTTGGTAGTCGGCGTGGTTGTCATGACGTGGTCCAAACCATTCACACCAATTTTGTAGTGATACGAGGTTGCTGGTTGTAAATTGCTCAGTTTTACTTCCATGAATGGCCCCGCAGTGTCTACGGGCGTAACAGCAGAATTACTAGCAACCGCCTGGCTGCCGTAGTTGGTATCAGGCCCGTAATACATCGCAGTTTCCACACCATGCCAATCAAACACTACGCTATCATTTGTCTCACCAAACGAATAGTGGATCTCATCCACACTGTCGCCACTGGCGTGAGCTCTGTTTGGTAAAGCGATTAGGCCGGCGATAGCCGCTAGTACCAGCACTACAAGAATCGCGCGGTAGCTACGGATGTTGGACATAATCATACCCTCTCCCACCACTTACGTTTCCCCCTAATATACACCAAGAACGGACTAAGAAGGTGCCGTGTTTTTTCGTACAACCTCATGACAATCTGTTGCGCATAATATCCTGCTACACTAAAACTACATGGCTACAACGTACCTAGTCTTATTAAGGGGCATCAATGTTGGCGGTAAGGCATTGATCAAAATGTCCGACCTCAAAGTCGCCCTAGAGACTAACGAATTCTTACAGGTCCGGACTTACATCCAAAGCGGCAACGTTTTGGTCCGTTCAAACCTTTCCGAGGGAAAGGTCACCGATAAAATCGAGCGTGTTATAGGTCAAACCTTTAATATGGACGTTCGAGTAGCCGTATTTACTTACGACGAATGGCAAAATATTATTGCAAACGCGCCGAAATGGTGGGGACAGAACCCGGAGTGGAAGCATAATTTGCTTGTATTACTCAAGCCGTACGACATGAAGACAGCAGTATCGGCAGTTGGTGAATTGAAACCAGATATCGAAGCCATGGTGGTAGGCGAAGGTGTGTTGTATCAATCTATGTCTCGTGAGTTATTTGGCCGTACCACTACCGGAAAGCTGGCGAGCAGCCCAATCTATAAACAGATGACAGTGCGCAATTTTAATACAGCCACAAAGCTCCTGAAACTACTTGAGGAAACTGAGGCATGAGCCAAAAATTCTGGATAAATACTATCTCGTTCGATCATGTGCAGCGTGGTGTGAGTGGTGGCTTCACCCAAGCCAATCATGGCAGCCCACACAATCTAAAGCGTTTGCAGCGTGGCGATGGACTCATCTTCTATTCTCCTAAAACAGCTTTCGAGGGTGGTGAACCGCTCCAAGCATTTACTGCCATTGGATTCGTGACGGATGACAAACCATATCAAGCAACGATGTCACCCGGCTTTCGTCCGTATCGCCGTACTATGAGTTTCAAAGCTAGCTCGTTTGCGCCAATCCGGCCAATGCTCGATGATTTATCCTTCATTGAAGACAAGCAACATTGGGGTTACATGTTTCGGCGAGGCTTATTTGAGATTACCGAACTTGATTTTCGGCTCATCGCAGCAGCTATGCATGCTGACAATACATTGTAAGCGCCCCTGTTAGTTGGTCTCCCAGACTATAAATAGAGGTACTGAGTGGGAAAGATTTATGAGACAAAAACAACTAAATCTAAAACCAGGTACGTGGCTGGTTGCCGACTGTGGCAGCATGCCAAGTGAGAGCAACTGCCAACTCATTATGGTGGCGCCGGAGGACCAAAGACAGGACCTCGTTGCAGCTGGCACCAAGCATGCGATTGACAAACACAAACATGAAGACAGCGACGAGCTACGCAAAGGCGTAGAGGGAATGCTCGAAGTTTTAGTCGTTACCTAAGGACGGGCAAGGTGGAAGTTGCTGACATTGTCGCCAGTTGCTTGGCCTGAGCTATCAGAAACAAAGGTGTATAGCGGCATGTCATTGTAGGCGTACTGCTTAGTACTGTCGCTACGCGTAATAACAGTCACATGTGCTGGCAAAGTAGCGGGTGCGTTAGCCGCAGAGTATGCAGGCCACGCGGTTAGACATGATCCAGTACAATTGCTGACTCCAGCAGTATCAGCGCCATATGTGTAAAGTGCGTTGCCGTTAGCATCGGCTAGATACGTACCTGCTGAGGACGAGGTTTTAGTCTGAACGACTGCGCTAGTTGAAGCGTTCGTGTTGCTAGAGGAAGAATTTGATGAAGTTGTTGTACTTGTTGTAGCTGTCTTACTTTTGTTCATCACCGCAAATGTAACACCTGCTACAACGATAACTAGAAGCGCAAGACCAATGTATAGATTTCGCTTTTGCATATACCCTCCTTAAGCTGGTTGTAGTTATACAGTATACGCCCTCCCGTTGTTCATGGCCGTAAGGAATGGAGTACAATATCGATATAAAGACTACTTATTAGGAGAAAAGAAGATGAGTGATAAAGACAACGCCATGACAGTACCAAGTTATCTTAAGGTCGGAAAAATTATTGGCTATGCAATGTATGTGTGGGTGCTATACGGCATTATCGTCCTCGGTTTGAGCGTATTCTTGCAAGCTTTTTCTGCCAATCCGGACACGCCTTTTGTGAAATTTATTTATAACACTTCTAGCACTTTCCTAGAACCGTTCCGTGGCATTTTTCCGTCTAAGCCAGTAAACCAAACCGGCTATATTGATGTAGCCGCCATCTTCGCTATGATTATCTACGGCTTCGTGGCATGGGGATTTTCAGCACTCATCGACTACGTACAAATCAAAATAGATGCTGCTAAGCGCGCTGCAGCCCTCGAGCAACTTCGTAAAGTCGCGGCTAAGCCTGTAAAACCAGTTGCTGCATCAACGACACGCGGATCAAGCAGCAACGTTCTTTAGGTCAGAAAAGACACTCCGAACATCGGGTGCGGTAAACCATCTCACAACACTGTCGGCCCCGCCTTTCGCGCGGCGTGCGTCAGCAACGGCGCCTAGGGCTGTAAGCACGAGCTCAGGAAATGGGCGATACACGTCGTCAATATCACGCGTAATTTCTTTTTTGGTTGCTTCGGGATCGTTATTCAAAACGTGGCATACGACTCGCATCGCGCCTGTTTGCAGGCGATGTCGAGCAAAATCGTAGTCCAGCCGATGAATGGCCTCAGTCATCAGCACTTGGTCGGGGCTTAGTTTAAAATGGCTATGCATGAACGAATTCACGTCATTCATATCCATAGCAACTTGTTCTACAGGGAGCTGTGACGGGGCTTCAACAGAGGTGTCAACCGACATATTTTTTGTCCTTTTGTATTTTAAACAACTATACGGTTAATTATACGCCGGCTTGTAAAGCGGTATTTTAAGATTTGTCGGTTTTGGAAGGTAACGAACGGATATGCTGTCCAAGATTGGCTTTGAGAATCGCGAGTTGCATTGTTTTTATGACGGCCTGCGCCTGATCTAGACTCATACCGACTTTAGCGACAGGTAATGTCTGGCCTTTACCAGAAGATTGCGTAAAACTAATATTGACGCCAGCGTTCGTTACAGTCACGTCAACGCCGTCGCTATACAAGCTACGGACATCTTGGGCAATTAGCATTACGACTTTATTGGCGCCCTGTAAATCAAGCTCTGTTTTAAGTTCGTCAGGAAGTTCACCACCGTAATTAGCCATTTCCCATAGCTGAACGGCCTCGGCATCTTGGATACCAAAGTGACTAATGAGAAGTAGTAAAATATCTTCTGAAGGGCGTTCTTTACCGGCTTCAATTAAATCTAATGCAGTTTCTTCAATTTCAACCGCACCGGATACTTCAGCTAGACTTTGCTCCTTAAGCTCACGGGCATACTTAAGTCGTTTTCCAAGTGCTTCGTAGAGTGGGTTTGCCTCATTCATCACTTTATACTACCCCCATTCGTCTATTTATCGCAAGTAAGCAGCAAGTAGCGCGCTATAATAATGCCATGACAATTCAACAAAATGTGGCACTTAGTGCCTACACTACTATGGGTCTTGGTGGTACGGCTGCGTTTTTGACCGAAATTACAAGTCGCATGGAAGTGCTCGAAGCACTAAGTTGGGCACAGTCACAGCAGGTGCCCGTGATTATGATTGGCGGTGGTAGCAACATTTTCTGGAAAGATGAAGGCTACGCTGGTCTGGTCATTGTTAATAAAATTCTTGGCTTCGAAAAATATGACGAGGATGAGATGGACTGCTATTTGACTATCGGTAGCGGCGAAAACTGGGATAGCGTAGTGAAGCGCAGTGTCGAAGAGGGCTTAAGCGGCATTGAATGTATGAGCCTGATCCCTGGCTCGACTGGCGCGACGGTTATTCAAAATGTTGGTGCGTACGGTCAAGAAATCGCCAACGTGCTGACCGTAGTAGAAGCTTTCGATACACTCACCAAAGATTTTGTGAATATTCCAGCCGCGGATTGCGGTTTCGGCTACCGATTTAGCCGTTTTAAAACCGTCGATAAGGGACGCTTTTTCATTACTGGCCTAACACTGCACCTGTCTCGTAATAGGATGATGCCGCCCTTCTACGGCGCGCTGCAGACCTATCTTGAAGCCGCCAAGATAACTGACTATTCACCGAGCGTCTTACGACATGCGGTCATCACCATTAGAACGAGCAAACTCCCCGACCCCGTAGTCGTCCGTAACAATGGCTCGTTCTTTGCCAACCCAATCGTTACTGACGATCAATACAACTACATCGCTGAAAATTATACCCAGACACCACATTGGTCGGCTGGTATCGGCACTATTAAGTTATCGGCAGCTTGGCTAATTGAGCAAGCTGGTTTCAAAGATTATCACGATACCGATACAGGTATGGCTACGTGGGATAAGCAACCCTTAGTGCTCGTGAATGAACACGCCAAAAGTACCGCGGATGTACTGGCCTTCAAACAAAAAATTGTCAGCGCCGTGCAGCAGAAGTTTAATATCACGCTCGAACAAGAGCCAGAACTACTGCCATGAGTGACATGCCCCTAGTTACTAAACTTGGATTCGTGGCTGGCGACAGTATTTTTGTGATGGAAACGCCTGATTGGTACAGTGATTTTGTAGACGAGAATGGTCTTGATTTAACACCCGGCCTACCGGCAACGCACGCCCATATCTTTTTTGAAACGCGTAAAGAGCTCGTTGATTTTTTGAAACAGAACGATTTGAAAGATATCGAAAAGTCGTTGTGGGTCAGCTGGCATAAGCAAGCTGCTGGCATCAAAACCGACGTTACAGAACAGTTGTTTAGAGACAGTATCTTACCGCTTGGCTGGGTCGACACCAAAGTCGTGGCAATTGACGATCAGTGGAGCGGGCTCAAGTTTGTCCGCCGCAAAGGTTAACGCCTCGATTTTTGACTAGTTGTCGCTTGGAAGCGGATACTGCAAGGCGAATTTCTTAACTTCATCTCTTAACATGTTAAGCTTTGCTGCATCATCTCTGTTATCAATAGCCTGTTTCATCCATTCGGCAAGCGTTTCCATGTCTTTTTCCACCAACCCACGAGTCGTAATTGCTGGGGTTCCGAGTCGAATACCACTTGGGCGGAATGGTGGCAATGTGTCATCCGCTATGCTGTTCTTATTAAGCGTCAGTCCAATTTTATCGAGCGCTTCTTCAGCTATCTTGCCGTCGATGCCAAAGCTTTTATGAACATCTGCCAGAATCAAATGATTGCTCGTACCGCCGGTCATTAAGTAAAATCCACGCTTTTGCATGGCTTTTGCGAGTGCGTCCGCGTTGAGCAATATTTGCTTACTGTACTCCTTAAACTGAGGCGTTAATGCTTCACCGAAAGCGACGGCCTTGGCGGCAATGATGTGCTCGTGCGGGCCACCCTGCATACCAGGAAAAATAGAACGATCAATTAGAGTGGGGATATTCTCGAGAGTTTTTTCAGGCGCTTTGAGAGGGTTGCCGACAATCCCCTTACTCAAAATTAAACCACCGCGTGGACCACGTAACGTTTTGTGCGTTGTGGTTGTAATGACGTGGAAGCCGTAATCAAAGGGATTTTTAGCGACACCGGCAGCGATAAGACCTGCAATATGCGCCATATCAGCCATTAGCAGCGCACCGACTTCGTTACCGATTTCGGCAAATTTAGCATAATCAAGCTCGCGTGGGTAAGCGCTGAAACCAGCCAAAACAATCTTAGGTTTGTGTTTGAGCGCTAAAGCCCGAAGTTCTTCATAATCAATTCCGCCGGTAGTCGGGTCTTTCATCTTATACGGAACAAAATTGTAGAGCTTCGCCGAACGAGTCATTGGATTCCCGTGCGTCAAGTGACCGCCATGGCTCAAGTCCATAGCTAGTACGCTATCACCAGGCTCTAGCCATGCGCTGTAGACGGCCTCGTTGGCTGGTGCACCGGAGTGGGGCTGAACGTTGGCATGATCGGCTTTGAATAGCTGCTTGGCACGATCAATCGCCAGTTGTTCGACTTTATCGGTATTATCTTGACCACCGTAGTAGCGCTTACCTGGGTAACCTTCGGAGTACTTGTTCGTGAAAACGCTGCCCATTGCTTCGAGTACGTCTTTACTAACATAATTCTCAGAGGGAATAAGCTCTAGGCCTTCTCGCTGTCTCTGCTCTTCATCTGCAATTAGTTGTGCGACTGTTACGTCAATCATGTCAGTTTCCCTTCTATTAGTAGGTGGTACGGAATTTGAAGTGGTGTGACATTGTAACTAAACCATACATCTATTGTACCAGCCCGTGTCTTTGGCGCTAGGTTGTAGATATTCCTACGGTTATGAGTATTGAACCTTAATACCACATATGATATGATTTTTCGGTTATGCCTAATGCAAATGACAAGATTGGCCAACTAATTGCTCAGATACGGCAAGATAGAGGCTTAACCCAAGCAGAGTTTGCTCGCAAGCTCAATACCAGTCAATCGGCTGTGAACCGTATGGAACATGGTCGCCAAAACCTCAGTCTCGAGACCTTGGCACGCATTAGCGACGTCCTTAACAAGCAAATTATTAGCCTAAATCAAGGTGCTATTAACCTTCGCATCGAAGGTGGCCATGAACTGCATGGTTCAGTCACACTTAAAACAAGTAAAAACGCCGCTGTTGCCCTGCTCTGCGCCAGCCTGCTTAATTACGGCGTCACCCGTTTCAAGAGTTTCCCTCGTATTGAAGAAGTCTATCGTATTATCGAAGTCCTCGAGAGCATTGGCGTCAAAGTACGTTGGTTGGAAGGTAACGATCTTGAAATTCGACGTCCTGAAGTTTTGACTCTCGATAAAATGAACGCTGATTCAGCGCGCAAAACTCGCAGCGTGCTCATGTTGCTTGGTTCATTAATGCACGATTATAATACTTTCAAAATCCCGTATGCCGGTGGCTGTAACCTCGGTGCCCGTACAGTTGCGCCCCATTTGTTTGCGCTAGAACAATTTGGCCTCGATGTCGTCGCCAAAACTGGTCACTACAATATTACCGTCAATAAAAAACCCGCTGGTCACGTGATGCTCTATGAGGCCGGGAATACCGTCACCAATAATGTATTGATGGCCGCAGCCCGCACGACTGAAGAAACGACAATTCAAGGTGCTAGCGCCGATTATATGGTGCAGGATCTGTGTGCCTTCTTAAAACGCCTCGGCGTAAAAATCGATGGTGTTGGTTCGGCAGTGCTTAAAGTCACTGGCGTGCCTTTCGTGAAAAAGAATATTACGTTTGCTCCTACCGAGGATCCTATCGAAGCGATGTTCTTTATCGCCGCCGCAGTAACTACAAACTCTAAGTTGAGTATCAAGCGCGTGCCAGTTTACTGGATTGGCCTAGAGTTGTTGAAATTAAAAAAGATGGGCCTGCAGTACAAAGTCAGCGAAACCTATCCTGCCAATAACGGCGTCACCGAACTCGCCGACCTTACTATCGAGAAACACAATGGTGGTCTGCGGGCTCTAGACGAAAAGATCCATCCCAACCTCTGGCCTGGGCTTAACCCTGACAATCTCCCTTATTTCGTGCCGATATGTGGTGTCGCTAAGGGACGAACGCTCATCCACGACTGGATGTTCGAAAACCGCGCTATTTATTACACCGAGATGACCAAAATCGGCATGAATGTCGAGCTGGCCGATCCACACCGCGTCTATATTACTGGACCAACCAAATTTAGCCACAGCGACGTGGTCTGTCCACCAGCGCTCCGTCCAGCCAGCCTGCTACTTATTGGGATGCTGGCAGCTCCTGGCACCTCAATGTTACGTAATGTTTACACGATCAATCGTGGCTATGAAGACATCGCCGAACGCCTGAACGCCCTTGGCGCCCAAATCACAGTCCTGCACGACATGTAGCTCTCCGTTAGATTATCTTTAACGTTAGCTTTATAAACTTATTGACTTATTTACAAATAGGTGGTTTACTGTACTTGATTTAATCATTAAATAGTTATGTGGTGGGCAAGGAAGAACGATCAATAATGAAGAAGCTCATCGCAGCACTCGGTGTACTAGGCATTATAACTCTTAGCGTTATTGCAATTAACGCATCTAATGTTTTCAAAGCGGACGCCACTGGCACAACGCTCTTAGCAAAAACCACAATTAGTAACAACTCTGGCACTTCCGGCTCAGCTACTCAAGCCTCAGTCCAGACAGCAGACGTAGCCGCTCCAAAAGTTATTGTTACTTCACCTGCAAGCAACGCAACAGTTAGCGGCATCGTCACGGTCAGCGCCGACGCAACTGACTCCAAGGGTGTTAAGTATGTACAGTTCCGTTTAGATGGCGTGAACCTTGGTACGGCTGATACAACTGCTCCATACAGTATTACTTGGAACACTGCTGGCGTAGCTAACGGCACACACGTACTGCGCGCCATTGAAAAGAACAACAACAATGTAACTACCAAATCTTCAACGATTACTGTGACTGTTAACAACGTCGCAGTTCCTACCCCTCCAACCGTATCAATCACAGCCCCTACCAACGGCGTCACCGTGAGTGGTAACGCTACAATCAGCGCAAACGCTGGTGGGGCAACCGCGATCACGGGTGTGCAGTTTAAACTAGACGGTGTAAACCTTGGCACCGCCGATACAACCGCTCCTTACAGCGTTAGCTGGAACACCAAGCTAGTTTCTAACGGTACACACGTACTTACCGCAGTCGCTACGAATACTTCACTCTTAAGTACTACGAGTACTAGCGTAAACGTAACTGTTAATAATGCAACCGCTCCAACAGTTGCAATTACAGCTCCTGTTGCTGGCAATGTTAGTGGCACAACCACCGTCAGCGCAACGGCCGGCGGAACATCAGCTATCACTAACGTTCAATTCAAGCTTGATGGCGTTAATCTTGGTGCTGCAGCCACAACCGCTCCTTACAGCGTTACCTGGAACACCACTGGCGTAGCTAACGGCACACACACGCTGAGCGCAGTTGCTACTAACACCGCTAACTTGAGCACCACGAGTAATAGTGTCGTTCTTACAGTCAACAACCCAGTTGCACCAACTGTAGCTATCACAGCTCCTGTTGCAAATGCAGTGCTTAGCGGAGCAACCAATACTGTTACTGCTACAGCGGGTGGCGTACAAGCTATCACTAACGTCCAATTCAAGCTTGATGGCGTTAATCTTGGTACTGCAGCCACAACCGCTCCTTACAGCGTAAACTTCGATACTACCGCTATCACCAACGGTGCTCACAGTCTTACTGCGGTCGCCACCAACTCAGCCAACCTAACGACCACGAGTGCTGCTGTCGCAGTGACTGTCAACAATGTTGTTATTCCTCCCGTGGTTCCTCCAGCTGGACCAAACCTGATCGCTAACCCATCAGTCGAGACCGCTCAAGATGCTAACACACCACAAAGCTGGTTAGCTAGCAACTGGGGTACTAACACCTCAACCTTCAGCTACCTCAATACTGGTCACACCGGTACTCGCAGTGTAAAAGTAGAGACAACGGCCTACACAAATGGTGCGGCTAACTGGTACTACGCAGACATTCCAGTAACACCTGGTGTAACCTACCAGTACACCAACTGGTACCAATCAAACGTAGATACAGAAGTTGACGCCGAAGTCGTAATGAATGACGGTACTACACAGTACTTCTACCTCGGCACCGTTCTTTCAAACACAAACTGGACCAAGTTCACTAACACCTTTACTGTCCCAGCAGGTGCTAAGAGCATGGCCATCTACCAGATTCTAGCTAAGACCGGATACATCGTTAGCGATGACTACTCGCTCAACGTCTACACGCCATCACCATTCACTCGTGGTATTGTCAGTGTTTCCTTCGATGATGGTTGGACTAACCAGCACAACAATGCCAATCCAGTTATGAAGGCTAATGGCTTAGTGGGCACCTACAACATCATCTCTGGCGAGCTTGCTGACCAACCTGACTACATGAACGTAACTCAGATCAAGTCACTCATTACCGACGGTAACGAAATTGCCTCACATACCATCACACATCCTGACCTAACCACTATGACAGCCGCTCAAGTGAATCAAGAAATGTCACAAAGCCAAACTACGCTACAGAACACATTTGGCATACAAGTCACCGATTTCGCCTACCCATTTGGCGCATACAACGGTAGCACTATCGCGACTGGCTCACTGTACTACCAAAGCCAACGTACGGTTAACGCTGGTTACAACACCAAGGATAACTTCAACTTAACGCAACTTAAGATCTACGAAGTCGACAGCAACATCACACAAGCCCAAGTAAAAGCTTGGATTGACGGTGCCGTTGCCAACCACTCATGGTTAATCCTGGTCTACCACGAAGTTGCAACTACCCCAACTGACCCAACTGACGCTCTGTACGACACGCAACCAACTGACTTTGCCGCTGAAATGAACTATCTTAAGAGCACCGGCGTTGCCGCTGAAACAGTTCACCAAGCTATCAATGAAATACTCCCTCAGCTCTAAAAAAGCGATCCGTTCAAAAGCTTCATACAACATAAACAAATCTTCTGAACAAAAGCATTTTACATGGTGGTTACTTGCTGGATGCATAGTTGTGGTGGCGATACTTGCCTTTCCAAAAGTCGACACAGTACCAACGTCCTACGTGCCGCACAACCATGTGACCACCACGGGTAAACTTTCCACCCCATCACTGAATGACCAGAAGGCGGTGTCCGCTATCGCGACGGCACATACTACCCACAGTACTAGCACACTAGTGTTCAGCCACAGGGCAATCATGACCACCGAATTCTGGGTTGGTGAGCCCCCAGACAGTGATAACGGATCAATCAGCAATACTAGTAGCACATGGGATGGACAGTGGCAGCAGCATTATGGGGGTGTCGATAGCCCCGCTCCACGCGTCGGCTTTCTGCCTGCGGCCTTCACGCCACACGAGAATTCATTCTACGTTGCGTTGCCTTACAGTGACGCAGATGGGCATGGGAAGCGCAGAACGAGCGCTGCACATTGCTTGGACGTGAGCGGCAATTCTGCAAGCGCGTATTCGTGGTGTAAGAATACTTGGCTTGCTATCAATTTCAACGGGAAAACCGTCTTTGCTCAATGGGAAGATGCTGGTCCGTTTGGCGAGAATGATGTGGCTTATGTTTTTGGAAGCGCCGAGCCAAGTAACACTACGGGTGAAGCAGCGGGATTAGATGTTTCACCGGCAGTCACAACCTATCTTGGACTGAGTGGTGCTGATCTGACTGACTGGAGCTTTGTGAATAGCCGCGATGTTCCTGATGGCCCATGGAAGCAAACCCTCACTACTACAAGTGGTGAGACTATTGATTAATACCGTACTTTCTTGTATAATTATACTATTATGCGTAAAGCTCAGACTGCCAAAAAGTCGAAGAAGCCAGCACAACCAAAGGCGAAAGTGTCGTTTCGACAAAACTTTCTACCAGTGTTACTAGGTGTCTTGGCTTTTGTTGGTGTGTTTGGATTACTGAACGCTCAATGGATCATCGCTCAAGCCAACTATCATTTCGCACCCCAAGTATCAACAGCCGAGATAACGAAAGCAATCGTCGCTAAAGCCCCAAATAACAACTCGGAGCTCATGATTCCGAGCATTAAAGTTGATGCGCCAATTGTCATGAACGAGCCAAGCTATACAGAGTGGAAAGTACAAGTTGCATTACGTAAAGGCGTCGTTCATTTCGGTACGACTGCCCAGCCAGGCCAAAAGGGCAATATGGTCATTGTTGGGCATTCAAGTGGCCAATTGTGGGCACCGGGTAATTACAAATTCGTCTTTACGCTACTGAATAAAATGCGCACTGGTGACTTTATTTTCTTAGACTACAATGGATCCCGCTATATTTATCGCATGACCAGTAGCGAAGTTATTGATCCTACGAATTTTGCTGTTATTCAACCGACTGATGACCCCGAGTTGACGCTAATCACGTGTACACCAGTTGGCACCAGCAAGAATCGACTCGTCATTCACGCCAAACAGATCAGCCCTAAACCTGATACGGCCGTTGCTGCAACTACTAGCAGCCAAACAATCGATATCAGCAAACTACCTCACTAAACAGATAGCAAGTTAGTATCTGACTTGTAGCGTCGGCCTGATGTGCCCCACACACCATCTGTATTACGAAACTTCCTAAGAATCACGACTTCTACGAACGAACGCAAGAAGACCGCGGCGCTAATCCAACGCAACATATAAATCTGCGGGAACGCGCTCAGGATATCTAGTCTACCCGCACGTAAGGCCGTTGAAAGCGATATAAAGAAGATAATGCTTACGTCCCAGAGGAAGATGTTGGCAATGAGCGCGGGGTTATGTTTGCTCATCACTATCAGTGGGATGATTACAAAGATATAGGCGAAGAAACCAAGGTTTTGGAGCATCTGGTACGTCAAATAGGCATCAATTCTATTGGCGTGCCTTCCGATGCGATGACTGTGCATAGCTTGAAGCATGCCGCGATTCCAGCGCGTTATTTGCTTCGTGAAGTCAGCTACCGTTTTAGGGTCTTGCGTATAGGCTACGGCGCTCGGAATATACTGAATTCTGCCTAGGTGTTTGCGGTGTATCTGAAGTGTGACATCGAAGTCTTCAGTCAGACTGTGGTTCGCAAAGTTAACGTTGGCAAATACGTCAGACCTAAAACAACTCGTTGGACCGGGAATAATTGGCACGGTGTGCGTTAAGGCCTGAAAACGACGATGAATTTCGAGTCCCAAAGTGTACTCCATAACGCGGTATTGGCTAACACTACCCCCCGGTAGGCTGCGTACGTAACCGGTAGCTGCCGCATACTTCGTAGGATCAAGGTTGGCGCGGAAGACTTTGAAATAATTGGACGCAAAGCCACCATCAGCATCAGCAATATGAATCCATTCATACCGTTCGGTAAGTTTGAATTTTTTGCTTGCTTTGGACAAAGCTAAGCCTTTACCACTACGGTGCACACGCAAAAGCTGGCTTTTACCCAATACTGAACGCACAATTTTACTTGTCGCATCAGAAGAGTTGTCATTAACGACGTAGATATTCTCTGGTTTCATGCCAGCGCGAATAGCTGAACGCAAGGTCTGTTCAATTACCATCTCTTCGTTGTGGGCAGCAATTAGCAACGCTAGCTTACGCTTGTAAACTCGAGGTGCTTTGCGTATTGGTTCGGCCATGG
Organism: Saccharimonadales bacterium (SeqCode); assembly: GCA_038237095.1. Classification (GTDB taxonomy): domain Bacteria; phylum Patescibacteriota; class Saccharimonadia; order Saccharimonadales; family UBA4665; genus JAJXTN01. The sequence goes on from JBBRZB010000012.1 coordinate 18,048, forward strand.
TTTTCATAAAATCTTACTTAGTCTCAGCTTCCCAGCTACTAATAGCCTGGTGAACGGTTATGATACGAACGGATGTATGTTGCAGGAGGTTCATCTGGTCATCAAGTCGGTAAGGATCAAGTGCATACTTGGATGGTCCGTCATCAGCTTGGTGATAGGTCAACACCAACCAGCCGTTGTTCTTTATCGTGAAGTCCACCAGTTGCTGCAACTCGGCCAGTGTCGTGTCGTGTTTCACGGTCATACCGATGATGTTGTTCGAGTTGAAATACGCAGCAGTGTTCACATCTGCATTGGTCACGCCATTACTCGAATCACCGTTGGTATTACGTTGTGAGGCGAAAACTTTCTTTATGCTGCTGAGCGTACTAGCATTCTCAGCGCCATATGGGCTAGCAAAATCAGTGATCGGGCCATATCGCTTGCTTAGCGTCGTTTTACAACCCTGCAATTGCTGCATCACTTCGTCATTACTAATGGTAGTTAATTCTGGGTGATTGACGGTGTGGCAGCCAATTTCGTGACCAGCCTGCTGGATAGCTTTTATTTGATCCCAGCTGAGGTAAATCGGGTTACTTTCGACACCTGAGAGAACGTATTGGGTGGTGCGAATACCGTGTTTCTGCAAAATAGGCAGTGCGTCTTCGTACGTAGTTTCGTAACCATCATCAAAAGTGACACTAATTAATGGCTCTTGGAATAACTGAGGAGCGACTTTTGCACTATCAACGACTCGAGTTTGAAATGGTGGTAGTGGTGTGGCTTTTCGCTGATCATTACCGTGGAGATGAGTAAACTGAAGAATGGTTAGGAATGGAACTCCCACCACTACAATACAAGCCAAAAGCACCGTTAAGCGGTGACGGACTGTATCCATCCTGCTTCGTTTGTTGCGCTTCATAAGCTCAACCTAAATTTATCGAGCGCTGCTGCGTGCGTACAACGCACCCCAAACAATCAGACCGGCTGCTACCGCGATTGCTAAGGTAACTACAAAATTACCGCCAGTGTTTGGCAGTGTAACTGCTCCAACTGTTGCGGTTGTTGCTGTACCAGCACCTACTGCTCCGCCTTTGCCATACATAGCAAAAACCTCTCCCGTTAAATATTAAGCAGCCAATAGAGTGATATTCCGAGTGGCACAAGTGTCTCTCGACAGCACCCCTGAAACTGTTGAACATAATTATACACTTTTATGACTTTTTGTAAAGTATATTGTATTAAACCATAAGCGTATCTGTAATATTTATGTTTAATGTTCCTTTTCTATAGTCTCTTGTGCTATAATCACCCCTGTTACAAGCGGGTGTCGTATAACGGTTATTATGTCAGTTTTCCAAACTGAAAACGGGAGTTCGACTCTCCCCACCCGCACCAGAATATTTGCCCATCCAGGATGGGCTTTTTTATTGAGAATAGACTGCGGCTTGCAGATGGGCGCTTTCACCTGCCGTTTGTACGCTGTTGAGGGCTCCAGGTTTTTGGGCTTGAGTGTCACCTCCAGTTGACGCGTTGAGGTGGCGACTAACATGCGCTAGTCCATTGCTGGCAGGCTTAAAGTTGAGAAAACGGATTGTTAGAAGTTGCGTCACGGGCGTATTTACATTAGCTAATCGCTGGACACCAATCACGCTAAGCACGAATAACCCACAGGCGATCACGATGAATGGAAGCACGTGATAATGCAGACGCTTGGCAGAATTTACTTCCATTGCCAGCCTAGCTCAAGGTCATGGAGACTAGCCGTTCCACTAGTTGTCGCATAAATTATCACGTAAAAGTTGTTACCGCTAGCACTACCTGAATGCAACACTGCCGCTTCGAGTAAACTTACCCCTGCTCCGTTACTGGTAGTGACGATGTAGGCGGGACTACCTGAGAACTGGGTGGTCGTCTCGTTAGTAATATGATAATCCGGCATTGATTGGCTAATATCACGATCGAGTGCCGCTTTTGCTAGACCGGTGAAGCCAGTTGGAGAGACTGCCGATGCCGTCGCAAAGACTTTATAGGCACTTTTGGACACATCCAATGTCGAACCGTCAAAAGCATTCATATTACAGCTACCATTGGCATTTTGGACATTCAAACGATTAACAAAACTGATGTCGTAGCACGGTGTGCTGAGTACATTAGCAGCTACCACCGCGCTAGTATTCGTTTTTGATACGTTGGTTTGCGCTACCTTTGTGGCTTCAGCCGCGTGGGAAACCACATAGACCCATGAGGCCATAGCAACAAGGATGCCAATCGATGAAATAATCAGTCCGGCTAAGCCCAAACCTCGTTTGAGATAGCGTCGCGACAAGGTTCCAAGAATCACACCAACCAAACCGAGTAATAAGCCGACTAGCGGCATAACCATGGCGCCTACAACAGCCAAAAGACCAAAAACTAATGATAAAGCAGCTCGCATATGGTCTCGTTGCTGACCGACAACTGGCACGGCATAGGCCGGCATAGCACCCGGTGACAGAGTGGCCGCGACGAGCGGGCTACCGATACCGTTATAAACAGGGTTGAAAGTCGAGTGTTCGCCATTTGTTAAAACAGTTGCAATGGTCTCGTCTGACTTTGAACTCGCGCGCGCTACATTTGCCACTGGACCGGCACCAATCAACTGCGGTTGTTCAACAATCGCTTGCCCACAGTTACCACAAAAAGCTGCGCCATTTTCAAGCGGCTGGCTGCAAGTCGGGCAATCCATTGGCGCATTTCCTTTCTGTTTGGTTTGGTTGTTCTGCAATCATTTAAGCACGCTGTCCACAATGAGCGCAATAGAGGTTATGCTCTGGGTTTTTATGCCCACAACTACGGCAAAAGTTATTGCGACCAACAGCGCTCAATCCGGCTTGTTGATCCAAATCCCGAGCGTGCCAATAGAGCGCGAAAAGTGCCACGGTCATACCGAGAGTGACCATAACTGAAACGACATTATAAAACTGCAGCCCGCTGGCAAGCCCAAAATCATACAAGGCGTGAATCGCAGCAGCAATTACAAGTACCAGCCATGGTCGCAAACGAGTTCGATGCGCCAGTTTGGCGTTTATTAAGAAGTACCCGACCATACCTGTTGTGGCAGCGTGAAACAACGGTGTCAGGAGCAGTCTGCCCAAGCCCGTCGAAGCACCAAACTGCAATGTGTAAAGCACGTTCTCGGGTAATCCAAAACCTAAACCAGCCAACGCGAAATATATAATGCCATCAGTGTGCTCATTGAAGTAACGCTTATGGTATATGAACAATGACAAGGGAATAAACTTGCAAGCTTCCTCGATAGCACCAATTCCTAACGCTGTAATAATAAGCGTACTAATCGGTGCGCCTGCATTCAAATCCTTGGCTGGAATCAAGAAATTCTCGATACCTGCCGCCAGAAGCGCCCCAAATACCCCAAAACCGAATGCAATCCATAAGGCGCCGATAGGCTCTTTCTCGCCGTGGTCGGTACGCACGAAATAAACAGCTAAGGCGACGGTAATGGCGATAAAACTGAGTAGAACGGCAAAAAGTATCATTTTTGTTTATTTTATATGGGGTAGCTCCAGTATAACACTCGTACCCAAACGCTGATGTGACAGATTGTTACGCACCCCTATTAACTGTTATAGTGTCCCTGAGTTCAAGTCATTCATAGTCACGAATTCAAATGGTGTCATGCCCTGGTAGCTCAGCTGGATAGAGCAGAGGACTTCTAAGCCTAAGGTCGCAGGTTCGAATCCCGCCCGGGGCACCAATACATCTAATTAAACGAACGATCATTTATGTCCTCTCGAGAAACAGAACCACAAGTACCCTATTTAGAATTGGAAATCCCCGAAATAGATTTGGGGTGGATGACGCAGGCTGAGCGATTCTATTCAATCATGGCACTCCTAGAAGAACACGGTGTACAGACCGAAACCGCGCTATTTTGTGGCATTGAAGGTGAGACAATTAAAGCTGCAAAGACATTCGGACAACGAGGAAAGACCTGGGCCGTAACTAAGGCCGAGTTTGAAGCAGCAACACGTAAACATGACGAATTCGATCAATGGAATCGTAACCCGCTTGCCTACGCAGTTATGCATGAACAAACTAAACCTGCGCTTGCGGTCTTTGACAGTGCTCTATTAGACCAGCCTAACGATGTGTTTACGCAAGAGAACGAATGGGTGCTTCGACCTAACACCACTATGGATGGGGCGACGTTAGCAGTCATCTATCTCACCTAGCTTGCGATATAATCAGCATATGCAATCGAAACAGACCGTTACTTTGGTGAGCGGCAATGCTGGCAAGCTCGTTGAGTGGAAACGGTTATTTCCTGATAATTTTATTCTTGAAACGGCTGATATTGATCTGGATGAGATTCAAAGCATGGATTTGATGGCTATTATTGCCGACAAAGCTCGTCGTGCTTACGAGCGCATCGGCAAGCCAGTATTAGTCGAAGACGTATCAGCTGGACTAGTTAAGCTTGGGGGTCTACCTGGACCATTTATAAAGTACTTCGAATTAAGCCTCGGCATGGATGCGTTATACCAATTGGCTGAGCAGAGTGGTGATTCGGCAATAGTGACCTGTACGGTTGCATACTTTGACGGTGCCACGTTGATTGCTGCGCAAGGCGATACAGTTGGTACTGTTGTGCCGGCTCGTGGAACTAACGGGTTCGGGTTTGACGCCTGCTTCGTACCAGATGGTGGCGATAAGACATACGGTGAGCTAAGACCGAGCGAAAAAGACGCAGTGAGCCATCGCGGCAAAGCTATTGCGGCATTAGTAAAACAATTAGCGTAACTTATTCGCCACTTATCCACAGATTATTATCTTTTACCCCTACTCTAAGCTTAGTCAGCTGTTGATTATTTTACGTTTCGACCGTATAGTTCTTGGCATACTTAAGCATTAACATAAAAAATAAATAAGGTACTCTATGAAACTATTTACGAGAACCCGTCATCAAACAGTAAATGAGCGTGGCTTTGGCCATGTCGAATTAATTATCGCGGTATTATTCATCGGTATCGTAGCCTTCATAGGTGTTCGAGTACTAAACGCATCACATGCAGCGACGGCCTGCGCACCTAGCCTTGTTAATCCCTGCCGTCCTCTCGTTGGTGCTGCGGTTAGCGGATACTCAATGGTAGCAAGCGATAAAGCCAGTCAGTTCGCATTTGCTAACAAACGACTAAACAATGCTAACGTGTTAACGAATCCATCAACAGCGGTGACGCTCACGAATCAACTCGACGTCGTTCACACCTACCACCCTGTTGGTTCGAACACACTCTCATCCTATGAAATCTCCGCCGCCAAAACTCCGAACACGTTCCTTGTGACAAACTACAAACCAACTGATAACTGGGCCTCGGCAGGCGGTAGCGACGCGTCAGTAAACGCGAATATTAAACAGATGGCTGACAGTGTCAAATCACTTGGCTCAACTAAAATTTTGTTTGTGTTGTACCACGAACCAGAAAACAACGTTTCAGTCGGTAACTGTGCCAAGAATGCTAGCGGGGCGGGATCCGGAAGCCCAACAGATTATGTAAATATGTGGCACAACGTTCGTAAAATCTTCGACCAAGAGGGCGTCTCTAATGTTTTGTGGGGTATGAACTACATGGGTTTTGCAAACTGGAACTGTCTCGTGAAACCTCTATGGCCTGGAGATAGCTTTGTTGACTGGATCCTATGGGACAACTATGGTCACGGAACAACGCTCTATAGCGCCAGTGTCAAAGATTTCTATAACTTGTTAAGTACCACAAGCGACTCAACTCACTCGTTCACTTCAAAATCCTGGGGTCTCGGCGAATTTGGGTATGGAAATTCAGCTGGCAATAGCACGCAGCCAAATGCAATTGCGTATTGGAATGATGCGCAGTCGGCTATCAAAAATAACACCTTCCCGAAACTCAAACTGTATGACGTCTTTGATACGAATCAAAATGGCTCATCACAAGTCGGCCTCGATTTAAGTGGCAACGTCAGCATTGCTGAGCAACTGGCTTACAATGCTTGGGCTAACGCCATATTCACGATGACCTCGACTACTCCTCCAGTAGGAATTAGCGACAAAACCGCGCCAAGCGTTTCTATCACAAGCCCGGCAAAGAGCGCAACGCTCAATGGTACTATCGTTGTCAGTGTCAGTACTAGCGATAACGTTGGCGTGACCCGCGTAGTCACCAGCGTAGATGGTACAGTACAGCGTGACGCGAATGCGACCAACGCATATGGTTGGGGCACTCGCTGGGATACTACCGCGGTCTCAAATGGCACACATACGCTTACAGCAGTGGCCTACGATGCAGCTGGTAATAAATCGACTAGTAGCGTTACTGTAAATGTTTCTAACGTAGTAGCTGACAAAACGGCTCCAGTCGTTGCCTTCACTACTCCAGTGACTGGTGATTCACTTGGAAAAGTCTCTACTATTAAGATAACTGCTACCGACAACGTCGCAGTTACTCGAGTTGTAACAAGCGTTGATGGAACAGTCATCCGCGATGCAAGCGCCGTAAACGATTATGGTTGGGGCACTCGCTGGGATACTACCGCGGTCTCAAATGGCACACATACGCTTACAGCAGTGGCCTACGATGCAGCTGGTAATACCACAACTGCGACTTCAGTAGTAAAAGTAGTCAATTAAACAGAGCTTAGTTCAAAATAAAATACCCCAACAAGTTGGGGTATTTTATTTGGGGCGAACGACGGGGTTTGAACCCGCGACATTCGGAACCACAACCCGACGCTCTACCAACTGAGCTACGTCCGCCAAATCTTCGTTAGACTATCACAGTCCAAAGAACAGAGGTGATTATAGCTTAATACGCTCTTACGCACAACTATCTGTAGTGAATGCGGCCGCTGGAACCGTACCAAAGATTATCCACCTCATTCTTGCTATACTAATAAACAAATAGAGGAGTTATACCGCGTATGAAGCGAGCTGTGAGTTTTTTGGCAAAATATAAACTGTTTACCCTAGCAATTATTACCTTACTGATAGGCCTTGGTCTACAGTCTTTCGGCTACCACACTGCTGCGAAGTGGGTCGTAAGCATAGTCGCGCTTTTAGAAGTAACGCCGCTGCTTTGGGACATGTGGCACGATGTTCGTGCTGGATCGTACGGTGTCGACATTCTAGCCGCTACAGCCATTATCGCCTCTGTCCTTCTTGGGCAATATTGGGCAGCAATCGTCGTTGTGATTATGCTGACCGGCGGCAAGGCGCTCGAAGACTATGCTAATCATCGTGCTAAGTCCGAACTTGCCGCACTTTTAAAGCGAGCTCCGCGTATAGCCCACGCAATACGAAAGGGCAAAATCGTAGAAGTCAAAGTAAGTGAGCTGCATGCTGGCGACAGAATACTTATCAAGCCGGGTGAACTCGTACCGGTTGATGCCGTGATTATCGAGGGTTCAGCTAGTTTTGACGAATCAAGTCTGACCGGTGAAAGCTTACCGCAAGCTCGAGAGGTCAACGAACAAATCATCAGTGGCTCAATTAACCTTGACGGCGCAGTCACAGCCAAAGCAACCGCTAGCGCTGATGATAGCCAGTATCAGCAAATCGTGAAACTTGTTAAAAGCGCGTCCGCTAGCAAAGCTCCATTCGTACGCCTTGCGGACCGTTACAGTATGCCATTTACAATTATGGCCTTTGCCATCGCAATCAGCGTTTGGGTCATCAGCGGCGATCCAATTCGTTTCCTGCAGGTTATTATAGTAGCCACGCCCTGCCCATTACTGTTGGCGGCGCCGATCGCGCTCATTAGCGGCATGGGCCGAGCCAACCGCTACGGTATTATTGTCAAAACAGGTGCCGCTTTAGAAAAACTTGCTGAAGTCGAAACAATGGCTTTCGATAAAACAGGAACGCTCACCAGTGGGGAAATTCGGATTGACGAAGTCATAACAAACGGCGACTACACTACGGCTACCGTACTCAGTTATGCTGCAAGCTTAGAGCAAAACTCGAATCATGTATTGGCTCAGGCCATTGTCAGTCGCGCTAAACAAGATTCAGTTAAATTCACCAAGGCTAAGCACCTCAAGGAAGTACCCGGACGTGGCATTGAGGCGAGCATCAATAGTCATACTGTACTGGTTGGACGCTTTAGTTTACTCGAAGAGCACGGGATTGATGTGCCAGCACGATTTAAGCCAGATAAGCTTGCCAAAACGGCTGTCTACGTTGCCGTTGGCGGAGAACTGGCGGGCGTTATTACGTTGCGCGACGAAGCTCGCCCCGAAAGCAAGGAGACATTACGTAGGCTACATGCGCTCGGTGTAAAGAATATCTTGATGGTAACTGGTGACAACCAAGCGGCAGCCGATTCAATCGCGCAAGAACTAGGCATTGATAGTGTCCACGCGGATATGATGCCAGCTGATAAACTTCATGTCTTGGCTGACGTAAAGAAGCGCCCGTTAGCCTTCGTTGGTGATGGTGTAAATGACGCACCTGCCCTCACCTCCGCCGATGTCGGCATCGCGCTTGGTGCACGGGGAAGTACCGCCGCCAGTGAATCAGCCGATATGGTAATCATGGCCAACGATATCGGTCGTGTGGCAGCTGCCGTATCAATCGCTAAACGCACCTTTAGCATCGCGCAACAAAGCATTTTGATCGGTATTGGTATTAGTCTAGGCTTGATGGTACTGTTCGCGACGGGTAAGTTCTCGCCGCTCCTAGGCGCTATCTTACAAGAAGTAGTTGACGTTATTGTTATCTTTAACGCACTCCGTGCCCATGGTGGTAAATTAGCCTAGTACTTACGCGACTAAGCTGAGCATTGCTGCGATAAAGAGTGGTACGAGTAGATTGTCTAGGCCCATGACGCCCAAATTCTCCATAACCGTACATACTGATGAGAGACCAAGTATAAATAATGGGCTCAGATTGTAGCCGCTAAAGGCTGCAAATCCTGACAAGATGAGAATCGATACTACGAAAAACGTTAATGAACCAATCAAGCTTTTAGGATGCCCAAAAACCAAATAGTGGTGTCGTTTGCCGTAGCGTACGCCGACAACTGCCGCTAAACCGTCAGCCAAGCTCATCTGTAGCAACGCCGCCATGTAGATCCACTTATTGTGGGTTATAAGCGTCGTGAGACCAACTGCCAGTGCGAAATATACTTCTCCCCAGGTAGGCCGTTGCACACTGTGAATGGCTCTAAAGATATGCAGATACTTGGAGATAGCAACTGAAATTAGGAAAGCGACGCTGATAAGTTGAATCGTACGCCACGAAAGAAAAAACGGCCAGAAGGCTACAAAGCTACCAACGGTAATATGAATGAACTTGCGACCGAATTCACCATGCACCTTTTTGCGATGCCACCAGTACTCATTGCCTACGAGCAATGCGAAGACAACGCCAATAGCGATAAAAGCTGTCATGGGCTTCATTGTACTGCAATACTAGCGTTATTAAAGCGCAATCTTTAGGCTTAAAGTACCCGCTCTAGCGATACTCAGGATTCTCAAAATCAAATCGGGCGCCCGCTTCCCACTCAGAACGCTGATTACCATACGCTGGCATTCCGCCATTGTCTTTGAGCAGTTTGGCAACATGCATCAAGTTCCACGTCATAAATGTGGTGTTTCGATTAGTAAAGTCATTATTAAGACCGATACCGTCGTCCCCATAGCTCGGGCCAGGACCCGCCTCACCAATCCAACCCGCATCAGCTTGTGGTGGGATAACATAGCCGAGGTGCTGCAAACTATACAGGACATTCATTGCGCAATGTTTAATACCGTCTTCATTGCCTGTAATCAAGCAACCGCCGACCTTACCATAGAAAGCATATTGCCCCTGATCATTCAGAATACTACTGCACGCATACAATCGTTCAATCACCTTTTTCATTTGCGAGCTGTTATCACCGAGCCAAATTGGACCAGCCAGAATTAAAATATCTGCCGCCATAACTTTCTTGAACAATTCTGGCCATTCATCCGTGTCCCAGCCATGTTCGCGCATATCGGGCCACACGCCGGTTGCGATATCATGATCGATAGTACGGATCAGCTCAGTCTTTACACCGTGTTTATTCAGTATCTCGGTGCTAATTTTAATGAGTCGTTCCGTATGGCTCGCATCTGGTGATTTTGTAAGTGTGCCGTTAAATATAACAGCTTTCAAATCTGAAAAGTCCCAAGTATTTTCCGCCATAACGTCTCCTTAACTTTGAGTGGATTGTAGCACGTCATGGCGTAAATGTACTGTCAAAAAATGTGCTGGAAGGGTAGACGGGATTGTCGTGGAACTTTATAAACAAATAAAAAAGCCGAGCGAATGCTCGACGTTTTTATTTGGTCGGGGAGACAGGATTTGAACCTGCGACCTCACGGTCCCAAACCGCGCGCGCTACCAAACTGCGCCACTCCCCGTTTCAAGGAACAGAGGTGATTATACTGAAAAGTGGGGCCAATTACTAGAGTATTCGACGAATTTGTTGAATCGACGATGCTAGGCCATTTTCGGTAGTATCAACGAGCACGGCGTTGAATTGACGCTGACCGGTAATCTCAAGTTCGTTCCGCGTCTGCGTACCGTCACGCCAACGAGGGATAACACTATCAAACCGCACGCCCAGAGATGAATCTAACGCGCCGCACATACCAACATCACTTATATGAGCGGTCCCCTTCGACTGAACACGCGCATCGGCCGTCGGCACGTGCCAATGATCACCAATAACAGCTGTGACGCGACCATCTAGGTAGTTGCCGATAATAACTTTTTCGCTACTAAAATCACCGTGAAAATTGACGACCGTCGCGACTCGTTCCTCATCCAACTGCTCATTCAGAATCGTGTCAATAACGCGCAGTGGATTATCGAGCTCGTCAGCTGCATGCTTACCGACAATACTGCCCAGCAAACTTACAATCAGCACCTTGCCAGCATTGGTATGTATATATTTATATCCTCGGCCAGCCGTGCCAATCGGATAGTTCGCGGGGCGTATGATTGGATCGTCTGGATTTTCGAGCATTGGGAATATCGTTTTCTGTTGAAAAATGTGATTTCCACCAGTGAAGAAGTCAACACCGGTCGCATGTAAACGTTCAACGTCCTCAGGAATTATTCCCCGTCCATCAGTAACGTTTTCAGCTTGTGCTATAACCAAATCAATTTGTTCTTGAAGCCGCAGTTCTGGCAGTACAGCCTCAACGGTTTCGATTCCGAGCGGACCCATAATGTCACCGATATACAGTATTCGCATAACTACGAAAGCTCAATTCTATAGTAATCAGCATTGTCGAGATGGCGGTAGCTTAAAAAGTCCGATGGATTTAAATTCTCAGCTACTGTGGCGAACATTTGTCCAAACCCACCGTGACTAACCACCAGAAAAGTAGCTTCAGCTTGTTGGTTGAGCCATTCAATTGCTGAACGAGCTCGCTCCGTAAAATCTTCAAGCGACTCGAGCCCCAAAACCCTGCCACTATCAATTGCTGCGCCAGCGGCAGCATATGCCATGCCCGTCGCACTACCAAAATCGCGTTCGATGAACAATTTGGAGCTGACTAATTCTTTGCTATAGCCAATATCCGCGGCAATAATTTCTGCTGTCACAAAAGCACGCGAAAGTGGTGAGGAGACAATTAATTCTATGCCGAGTCCACGCATTTTTTGAGCAGCCTGATGGGCCTGACTAATGCCAAGCTCCGTTAATGGTGTGTCGGTCTTAGCTCCTGCCAACGTCTTGTCTACATTTGATTGCGTCTCACCATGGCGCACAAAATAAATTGTTTTCATATTGCACCAATTCTACCAGAGAAGTTAGTCAATGCGATAGAAATTGGTATCAACCAACTTCTTGAGTGGTTCCCA
>JBBRZB010000013.1:0-27130 GCA_038237095.1 Saccharimonadales bacterium (SeqCode)
TACCCAATTAGAGGCCGGCATTCAAATCGATGGCGAAAAAGGGAGAGTCCGTGATCCAGGTAAGCAAGCCGCCATTCTAGATGCTGAAGAAATGCGCGACAAACTACAGGTTGGAGAAGAACGTTTTTTCCGTTTTGGACTATATTTTACCGTCTATGCTGGCAGCGTCGAAGAACTCGAATTTGTAAGCCACAAGGTCGAATCAATGCTTGGGCAACAGTTAGTCTTTAGTAAGCCAGCGACCAGCCAACAAGAGCAGGGCCTTAACAGCACAGTACCTCAATTAGTTGACCAACTACAGATTCGTCGCAACATGAGCACCGGTGCACTGAGCACTAGCTTCCCGTTCACAAGTGCTGATTTGACTCAAGACAATGGCATTTTATATGGCATTAATATGCACAACTCAGGGCTCGTTATCTTTGATCGCTTTAGTCTCGAGAATGGCAATTCCGTCGTTTTTGCTAAGTCGGGTGCTGGTAAAAGTTTTGCGGTAAAACTTGAAGCATTACGAAGCATGATGTTTGGCACTGAAATATTTATTATTGATCCAGAGAACGAATATCAACGAATGTGTGATGCGGTCGGTGGCGCCTATGTTCGACTCAGCCTAAACTCATCAACGCGCATCAATCCGTTTGATCTACCAAAGGTAGTTGACACTGAGGAGGCAGATAACGCCCTTCGATCAAACCTTATAACGCTCCACGGCTTACTTCGCTTGATGATGGGTGGGGCTCAGACCCAAATGCTTGGTGGCAACAGCGCGACGATGCCGGCGCTTGCACCAAGTGAAGAGGCTGACCTTGATGCCGCACTCATTGAAACGTATGCCAAAGCAGGCATTACGAACGATCCGTTAACCCATACTGGAATACCACCAACGATTGCTGATTTGTACGATACACTCCTTCACATGGGCGGTACGGGCCCTCAACTTGCACAGCGATTGCGAAAATATACAACCGGTACTTTCGCAGGTATTTTTAGCCAGCCAAGCAATATTGATATTAACAACCCCTTAGTGGTATTTAACGTCAGGGATTTGGAGGACGAGCTACGCCCCGTTGCTATGTATATCGTCCTGAATTACATCTGGAATAAAACGAAGTCTGATCAAAAGCGACGGATTCTCATCGTTGATGAAGCATGGCAACTCATGAAATATGAAGACTCTGCCAACTTCTTATTCAGCCTTGCCAAGCGCGCTCGTAAATATAACCTCGGCATTACAACCATCACGCAAGACGTTGAGGACTTTATGGGATCTCGTATGGGAAGGGCGATTGTGGCTAACGCTTCGATGCAATTCTTATTAAAACAATCTTCAAGTGCGGTTGACGTCCTCAGCGATGTTTTTAAGCTAACCAGCGAGGAGCGAAAACGCTTGAGTCAATTCCCGGTCGGGCAGGGACTGTTCTTTGCGGGTCAAAACCACGTACACATCCAGATTGTGGCTAGCCCAACTGAAACTAGTCTAATTACTACCAACCCTGACCAGGTGCAGCAGATTAATGCAGCCAACAGCGGTCAAGCTGGTGAGTTTAGCCAGCCTCAAGGAACTATCGACCTCAACAACCGGTTATACCCGGGGAGCGTATAATTAAGTCATATTTGACATGAGCCAAAACCAAGATGGTAAATTCAACAAAACTATTTGAGGGTGATGAGAAGGAAGACGCGAGCAAGGGTGCCGTACCGAGTGTTGATGATCTTCGAGATATTACCGGAATTAATGAGGAGCAGGAAGATGCTCACGATCGAGAGGCAACAAATGGTGCTGCTCACGATATAGCTGATCGTGAAGCACAGGCTGGCGCCGATCAAGGGCAAGATGAAACAAGCGGAGCAGATGGTGATACCGAATCGAGCGATGGGACGGGTGCAAGCGAAGATGCGGGTAACGACGAGCAAAAATCTCTCTTTCGAAATACCGAAACTGGTTCAAAAAAGGGAAGCGCTAAAAACGCCCTTCTCTTTGGACGCTCAAAGAAAAAAGTGCTCATTGGTGGAGCCTTCGCTGGAACCTTTGGACTAGTTCTCGCGTTAGTACTGTTACTCATCATTGCGAGTTCACTGAAAATCCCCAACCTAGCTCAAAACTTGCAGACATTAGAATTCACTCGCGTCACTCGTCAATTTGCCAAGAATGCTGATCGCGTTACAGGGGCCTCTTTAGCGCTTGAAGCAACGGATGATGGTACCTACGCCGGGCTCAAGGCTCGCTATGCAAATGCAACCGGAAAAGTCAGTGATACTTGGGGCAAGCTAGACAAATATCGACCGAGTAAAGTGGTTGACATACTCGGAGAGAACAATGGCTTGAAATTTGATTATAAGAAAAATGGCCGGCAGCTACTTGGAATTAGTCTTGATAACAAAGAGTTTCCTGTTTCAAAGTTGGGCGCTACGAAGTATGTTCCTGGGCTCAAGAATATAGTTACGTTTGGTAACAATGTCAAATATGCCAGAGCGTTTACCCCCGCACTCGAAAGCTCGCTTCGCGCCAACGAAATTGGTCCGATCGTGAGAGGTGCGGTTGATAATTCTATGCGCAAGAAATTGGGCATCGGACTGGTTGCATGGAATGTCGGTAAATATTTAGGCAAAAATGACAATGCCGCCTTACAAGAGTTGACTAAGGATAAAATAACCATTATCGAAGAGGGAGCGCCAGCCTCGGACGCAGCCACGCAAGCGATTAAAGATGCGGAGGCCGCTGCTAAGGCCGAAGAAGCTAAGGTTGCCGGAGACCCGACATTATTAGACAAAGCAATTGCTGACGGTGGATTTATACAAAGCGAGTCAGCGGCAGTCGATAAAACGCTTGCCGATAGTGGCTTCAAGGAACTACTCGGTGCGCTCGATCCTTTGTATGCCGTTGCAATGCCGATTTGTATCGTATATGACGGGTCGTTGGAGGGATCAGGCAGCACTATAGACAATAATCTACGACAGTCTGAAGCAACCTCATACTTCTTGCTATCAGCAGCAAGCCAGCAAGAGTCTGGATCGCCAATATCTGATGGCAGCACTGGGCTCACTACAGCTATCGGCGCACTCAATAGAAACCTTGGAGATATTAGCCAGTCAAATGCCTATAAACAAGCGAGTGGTAGTTCGGTCGACACCTCATCAACACCTAGTGCTGAGGCAAGCGCTGGCGGACAGTTCACACTCCTTAATGCCACACCGGGAATTAATCAGACAGTCGCAAATACCATTAATGATGTAGCCAACAATCTTTGTCCGGCTTTCACTAACACCTATCTGGCAGTTGGTGTTGGTGTTGGAAGCATCATAGCAACCATCTTTACCGGTGGTCTAGCTGGCGGTGCAGAAAAGGCGGCAGGAGCAGGCGCCACGAAAGCAGTCGAGATTGAATCAACAAATTTGGCCACCCAAATTGTCGGAAAAATAATTGGGGTAGAAGCCAAAGATGTTGGCGCCAGTACCGTTAGCAAGTACCTTTATGGTACAGGTAAGGATGCGCTCAAAAACGCCGTTGGTGTTGCTAGTGCGACGGTGCTTGCGAAGCTCATAGTCATGAACCGAGCGGGTCAATTGAATGGAGGGTTTACCGCTGGTAATGATTTATCAAATGTCGCTCAAGCCGGTACTAACGCCCAGGCTGGTGAAATGCTTCGAGTACAAACTTTTGGGGCACCGCTGGCACAGGGCGACGTCACAAATAGTGACAGCACAGATAACAAAGCAATCGCGACTGCAACTGCTTCGAAAAGTTTTTCGGATCGGTATTTCGCAACTAGCAACCCTACCTCATTGTTTTCGCGTATGGCCCTGTCCATAAGCGGGCAGGCAAATATTGGTATTTTTAAATCGATGGTTCGTTTAGGAGCAAGTATATTCCGCCCGGAGAGTTTTGCAGCCTTACTGCAGCCGATTGTTGGTCATGCTGTTGCAGCATCAACCAATAACCACTATGGAAATGTGCAGTTCGGCTGGACAGATGCTGAGCAGAAACTCATTGACAGTAGCGACAGTTATTTGCCCCTAGAAAATCAAACAGTCCTGGATAACGCTGGTAAAGATGCTGGAATCAATATCGCCAAAACATACGCTAAATGTTTTGGATACACTGCCGACGATAGCGGAAACCTGACACTAGCAATGGGCTCGGGCGAAGAAGGATCGATTGGTACGTTGTTATCAGCAGGCACTATTACGAGAGACTCTTCAGGTAACGTTATTGATACGAACAGCACTACTGATTGTTCACCTAAAAATCTTGGGCCAAAGAACAGTACATTTGGAGACTTGGTATTTCGTTGGCGGCTATCCCAGTCCTACAACACCACGCTTGATCAACTGACTAATGAACAAACAATAACTGCCGCAGCTTCTGATGGATCGACGGGGAATTTAGGAGGCCCGGGAGGCAGTGGACAGTTTACTACTGATACGTCAACAACTTTCCCAGATGCACTCAAAATGCTTACTCGAGCACAGACCGCGATATCATTGAGTGGTCAGACATGCGGAGGCTCATGCTATCATTTATGCGCCCACGTTGCAGGACTGTTGTGGGGCTATAGTTCAACGGGTTGGGGGAACGCGTATAAACAATGGGTGGCAGAGGTATCTGGCAACAGTGCTCACTCCGGGACAGACAAGTATAATGTACCAGTGGGGGCTTTGATGTTCTGGAAAGGTAAGGGTGCTGACGGCCATGAAGCCGTGTATTTGGGCGATGGAAATGTTGTCTCGACAGATGTGCATGGTGATGGCGGCGTCTACAAGGCTTCTGCTGCTGAAGTAACAAAATGGATGGGTGGAGACAACACATATCTTGGCTGGTCGAGCCCCGTATTTAATAGCAAACAGACTTGGCCGAGCATACCATGAGACCCTTGACTGAGCACCAGAAACGGCTGGTATACAGCATCACAATCCCACTAATAGTATTTCTATTAGCCTATCTATTTTGGGGTTATACAAAGATAACATTGCCAAAGGATTCTTATAGCGCGGTTTTTGTGAACGGCCAGCATATTGGCAATGATGTTAGCTCTCTCAAGTTACGACCGGGTACCTATACTATCAAGATAGTCAGTCCGGCGCACGCTGATCGAACATTACGTATTAAAGCATCGCCTTTTTCTCATAAGACTTTTGGGCCGTCAACTTCGATACCTAACTACACTTCAGCAGCTGAAAGCGCATCTGGACTTGGAGGTGGAGCGTTTAGTTACAACTACAATAAATTGTTTGACGGCGTCTGGTCAGCCGGTATTATTAACATCCCTGACCAAACCAGTTATTTTGTCATGAAGTTCGAAAATGGGCGCTGGGATAGTGTATACGTTGGCGATGGTACCGATGCGGATTTTGCGATAAGTGTGCCGCCAGATGTACTGCGCTACTTAGTTAGCTTACCGACTACAGGTATAGGAGGAAGCAATGGCAATTAGTAAGTCAGCCCTTTATCGCCTACTCACACTATTCATTTTAGTAGTTATTGTTATCACTGGAATATCACGACCCGTCTTTGCAATTGACCAAGCATCACTAAATAGTCTTAGGAACAATACTCCTTTTTATGATCCGAACTCTCAGGCTTGCAGTGCAACCGCGGTCGCACCGACGACAGCTCCAACTGGTGGTAATCTGTATATAATTGGTGACTCTTATTCACTCGGCCTAAAAGCAAATGGGCTAGTTACAAGTCTGACTACGCTGGGGTATTCGGTAACCCTCGATGGAAGTACGGGTAGATCAATAAACGGTCCCGGCCAAGACTATAACAAGCTGTCTGGAAATGCTGCTTTAGTTGCCGACAAAGCAGCAATAAGTGCGGCCGCAACGATTTTAATCATTTTGGGAACCAACGGACAAACGAGTGCCGAAACTCGCGCTTTTATGAGCACGATGAACAGTGAAAATAGCACGGCTAAAAAATACTGGCTTAATGTTGGTAATCTCTATACGACTGATGCTGCTCAAAAAAATGTGAATGATGCCCTCGCAGGGAACGCAGCAAGCTCTGGGTACACTGTCATTGACTGGAACACTCTTTTCAAGCAAGATCCGACGAAATACTTTCTTCCCAAGGGTCCTGGGCAACAAGGACTACACCCAGAGGTCGCTGGCTGGGTGGCGATGCGGAACTTAATACTGAGTGCACTTAGTGGAGCTGCAACAGGAGGCACCGCGACCGCCCCAACAACCGGAACAACTGCGTATGGAACAGCCTCTTTAACAGCCTCAAAGCCAACCAGTATTGATGCGATCACCAAGACCTCATCGAAAGATACCAATGCGACAACTACTAATGCACAAATAACCTATCAGTATTTTGTTGGGAAAGGGCTTACTCCCTACCAGGCCGTGGGAATACTCGGGAACCTTGCCGGAGAATCACACTTCCGAGCAGACAATGCTAGCGAATATGGCTATAACGGCTGGCCGGCTGGTGGATATGGTATATCGCAGTGGACGGGTTATCAACCGCCTAGTGTTTCTGCCCCAGTGCACCGTCGCTATTATCTCGTACAGTCAATGATAACCGCAGGAATTGGTAGCTGGTATCGACAAGACTGGGACGCGGGTAAGACTGGACTAACTCCTCCTGATAAAGCGGGAACACTTCTTGGCTTTGAACTTGACTACATGTGGTGGGAGCTAAATGGGGGGTATAAAGGCATGCTTGCAGACATGAAGAAGGCGCCCACTTATCAGGAAGCAACACGTATCTTCTACAATGTATATGAAAGTCCAGCCTCAACTGACACTTCATTGCCCGGCCGTACCGCTGCGGCACAACATTGGCTCCAAAAGTTCTCTGGCTTGAGCGGTCTAACGGGTGTAGCTTCGGGGGCTTGTTCTACTAGTGGCACCGGTACACCGGCACAAACTACCGGCCAGTTTATCTACTATAATCAAAACGACCCCAAGTGGGCCAGTGATGCATTCAATGGTAGCACTATAAAGATATCGGGGTGCGGCGCAACGTCTTATGCGATGGCAGTGGCTAATTTAAATAATACGCCGGCTGTTACGCCGGCAACTATAGCCGCCTGGTCCCAGTCATTCAGTCTTGGCTATGTCGGCGTAAGTTTAGCGCAACAAGGTGTGACTAAATATGGAATTCAACAAAAAGAATTGGGCACAAGTATGTCGGCAATCGTAGCTGCCTTGCAGGCTGGTCACTGGGTTATTATAAGTGGTTCAGCTGGTCATGCACCGTACTATGGGGGCACTGGACATATTGTTCTAGCGCATGGAATTACTGGAGATGGCAAGCTCATTATCGCCGATCCAGAACGAGGTGCAACCGATCAATACACAACTGACGTTGTGCAAAGTGGCATGAAATATGCCGTGGAGGTATGGAAGTGAACAACCAACTAAGACCTTTCTTATTGCCGCTACTGCTCGGTTCATGCCTTTTAATTTTAATCGTTGTCTCGCTCGGTACATTAAGTAGTAATTCCATCGGGGTGAATAGTAGTTCTGTTGGGCTGCAAAGAGTCGGTGTTAACGCCGATGTTTCAGGTGGATCGACTGGAACTACCGTGAGCAACTATAGTTTCTTGGTAACAAAGTATAATGGGTACTCTTATGCAGATGCGATCAAACACTATTTGAATATCTACCTGCGTGTAAGTCATTCGGAAACAATAGATTCGATTAGTATCGATGAGGGTTCGTTCAAACAAGTTGATGCTTCGGTTTCAACTTTTACCGCTAGCTATGGAAACAACCAAAAGTTAGCTGCAACCATAACCCTCGATGCTGCAACTGCCCAAATAATGATAGAAGTTACGAACGATGCTGGGAAGTCAGTTCATTTCTCTACGGGTAACGTAGACGTTAATGTCGTAAATTAGCCACCGAGAGGAATAATCGTGCAGTTCTCGGCGAAGTGCTCAAGAACAAGATCGGCGTCGGTGGTGGTGATAAACGTCTGATAGTCCTTGAGATGCTCAGTAAGAGCACGTCGTCGAGCACCATCAAGCTCACTAAACACGTCGTCGAGCAGAAGAATCGGTTTCATATCGCGAACGGACTCTAGGATTCTCAGTTCGAGGATTTTCAGCGCCAGAACGGTCGTTCGTGTTTCACCGCGTGAAGCCGTTTCTTGAGCACTATGCCCATCAAAAGACATAGTTAGGTCATCTCGATGCGGCCCACTACTTGTGAAACCCCGCTGTTTATCAACTAGGATGTTGTCGGAAAGTGCTTTGAGCATATTCGACTCGTAGCCATCACTTGGCCACTGTGAACTATACGTTATACCGACTTTAGTTTTAGCGCGAGCCAAATCCGCATACAAGGCAGGGAGCTCAGCCTGTAGCCCTATTATTTGTTCCTTGCGAGCCGAAACTATACTGCCAGCAATGTGGCTCAGCCGCACATCCCATGGAAACATGTCAGTTTGATTACCCGCCTGTTTGAGTAGGGCATTACGCTGCGCCAAAATTCTACGATACGTGCGACGCAGCGTTCCATAACCCGGCTGAGATTGTTCAAGCAAGTCATCCAGATACGTTCTACGGCCTTCCGGGCCGCCGGATAGCAGGGATAGATGATTCGGCTCAAATAACACGACAGGCAAGCTGTGCGCGTGGCTCAGGCGCTTATAAACCTTGCCGTCCAGTACGTATGACTTGCTGGGTGCTGGCTCAGGTTCAATTTTAACTGTTCGTTCTGAACCGTTGGTAAGCCGTGCATCAAGCCGTGCCCACTCAGCATCAAATTGCACCAACTCGGCATCTTTAACGCGGTACGACTTGCCGCGAGCGATGACTAAAATCGCCTCTAACAGGTTAGTTTTCCCGCTCGCGTTTGGGCCGACAATAATATTAACGGCGCTGGTTGGTTCAAACGAATCGTTCGTGTAAGAACGAAAGTGTTTTAACCGTAACTCTGCAATCATACAACTATTGTAGGGCTTAGCTCTTGAGCGGCATAATCACGTGCTGATAGTCATTGTTAGCCGAATCACGTAAAAGCGTTGGCTCAAGTTTACCGTTAAAACCAAACATGACTTCCATACCACCTAGCGCGCCCAAGCCATCCATTAAGTACCGCGAGTTAACTGTAATACTGCCGCTGCCGCTTACTTTGGCTGCTGCAGTAGCTGTGTTTTCACCCAGCTGCGATGCCACGGAACGAATACTTACTTCTTGTTTTGCTTCGTCTACTTCAATTGTTACACTGCCGGCGCTTTCGCGTGCGAACAAACTAGACACTTTCGTGATGTTGATGAAGTCGGCGCGTTTTAAAGTAGCCTCGGTAGCAAATTTCTCCGGGATGAGCTTACGATAGTCTGGGTACTTACCATCGACCAGTCGAGTCACTAGCTCAATATCACCGACGGTGAATAGAATTTGTAAATCGTCATGGGTGATAGATACGTCAATTTCTTCATCGGGTAATATTCGTAGCAGATCGTGCATGGCTGAAGCGGGCACAAGTAATAACACCGCCTCAGTGTTTTTCCCAATTTGCTTCTCAGCCAATCGATAACTATCTGTGGCAGCCATAAACAACTTACCGGCAGCGGTTTGGATTAGAACGCCCGTTAGGACTGGTCGTGTCTCATCGCTTGAGGCTGCAAAAACAACTTGCTGTAAGCTTTTCTTGAGCACCGTACTCTTAATTGACCATGTCGTACCATCCGCAATAGCAGGCATAACGGGGAAGTCATCAGCCATAATACCGTTTACAACTGAATTATATTGGTTGGTAGAAACGTGTAGTTTAGATCCATCTAG
Organism: Saccharimonadales bacterium (SeqCode); assembly: GCA_038237095.1. Classification (GTDB taxonomy): domain Bacteria; phylum Patescibacteriota; class Saccharimonadia; order Saccharimonadales; family UBA4665; genus JAJXTN01. The sequence goes on from JBBRZB010000013.1 coordinate 9,741, forward strand.
GTCAAGTTCTATCACGCCATCAGGTAGACTGCCCACAAAATCTTGCATTAAACGAGCAGGGACGGTGATTGACCCTTCTTCTCCAACCTTTGCGCCAATAAAATGAGTAATGGCGATATCTAAGTTGGTAGCGGATAAACTAACACGGTTGTTAGTGGTCTTGATTAAAACGTTTGCGAGAATCGGTAGCGTGCCGCGACTGTTTGCGACACGAGAAACTGATCCAAGGGCTCGGTTAAGATTCTCTTGGGTAACTTGAACTTTCATACAGACTCCTTCATTAGCCCTACTAAACAATTATATGAATATACTTTGTAGTCGTTGTTATAGGTGGTGTGGAAAGTGGGCATAAAACTTTCGCTAACAGAGTAAAAATAATGCGATTTGCTGTGCATATCGTTGCGCACAAAAATAGGTACAACCGGTGTATAAGTAGCGAGGTTACGCACAGTCCCCAAAAAGCGGTCTAGTAAACCAATGGATAAGTCGGTGGTTATGCGAGCCAAAGCCACTGGTTGTACCACCAGCTTTCCACAGCGTTTACCCACTGAATTACGCATACAAGTGCTCCTTAATTTCAGAAATCGCCATACGCAAAGAAGCATCTTCACGAGATTCTTTCTCAATTTTTTCAACAGAGTGGATGGCAGTGGTATGGTCTTTACGCCCAAGCTCGTGCGCGATCTTAGGGAAACTTAGGTGCAGCTCACTACGTAAGATATACATAGCAACTTGGCGTGGTACGACAATGTCTTTATCACGCTTTGGCCCCATAATATCTTCCATTGCTATCTGATAGTGACGAGCTGTGCGCTCGATAATCTGCTTGGCGCTCAAGTGCTTTGGACGAGCTTTACTGGCCGTTAATAGCCCAGAAACTACAGCAATTGATGGGTCTAGACCACGCATTTCACAGTAGGCGAGCAGTTGGTTGAGTGCTCCTTCGAGTTCACGAATGTTGGAAGGAGCGTTGTTGGCTAGATACTCGACAACATCAGGTGTAAGCGCGACGCCGTGACCTAAGGCTTTGGCCTGTACGATCGCGCAGCGCGTCTCAAAGTCAGGAGCCTGCATATCAATACTCATGCCACCTGCGAAACGGGATCGCAATCGGTCTTCCAGAGTTGGGATGTCTTTCGGTGGCTTATCAGAACTCAAGATGATTTGTTTGTTGGCCTGATGCAACGCGTTAAAAGTGTGGAAGAACTCTTCCTGCATCTTCTCTTTGCCGGCGATGAACTGTACATCATCCACGATCAACACGTCCGCCGTTCGATAGAAACTGGCAAAGTCGGCCGTTTTGCGGAACCGTAGCGCATCAACAAACTCTTGCACGAACTGCTCGGTAGAAATATATAAAACTTTGGCATTCGGATCGCGCGCCGCGATAACGTTACCAACCGCTTGTATTAAGTGTGTCTTACCAATCCCAACGCCACCGTACAAGAAAAGGGGATTGTACTTAGTGCCTGGTGAGCCAGCAATCGCTTGGCAGGCAGCAAACGCTAGTTCATTGCTGGCACCAACCACAAAACTATCAAAGGTGTAACGCTCGTTGAGACCCTGACGATACGAATGAGAGAGCACGTTGCCTTCATCGCTTCGTCGGTTGGTCTGTTCTGAGGATGAGGACGGTGAAATAACAACAGGCGTGTCAAACGTGGTGTGCTGCGAGGGGTCGTGATGAACGGCTGTAGCAATAGCGTACAAAATATTATTGACCATGACGCCATTGCGGACGAGGGTATCACGGATCAGAGAATCATATTTCCGTTCTAGCTGCTGCTTAATAAAGATATTAGGTACGCCCACAACAAAATCGCCGTCTAGCTGCTTCTCTAGAGAAGTATTCTTAAACCAAGTGACAAAGTTACCCCGAGAAACTGACAGCTCAATTTCGCCGAGCACCGCTTGCCACAGACTATCCTGTTGCATACCGCTCCTTATACGTATCCCTAAATATACCCGAGAAACCGAAGGTTTTCCACACCTATGTAATAATTACGCCGTATGAGAGCTCAAAATTGCTCCCAAGGAGTTTTAATTATACACACCCACAACTCAGAGGTGTTAATCTGTGGATAATACAGCCCAATAGGTGGACAACTACTTGAAAAATGCGGGCAACTATTGTTTATTTTACGTACCGTTTTATCCAACTAGTATGAGAACACCGATCAATTACTCTTCTTGAGCGCTTATGGTATAATCAGCAGCAGCAATCTAATAGTAACAACCAAAAAACCTTGAATCCTTCTACTGATCCAACTATAACACCAGTTCCGAACCCACAGCCAGTTGTTGGGTATGATACTGTTCCGCAGCAACCTACATATCAAACTCCACCGCCCGCAGCAGGATCACCGCTCGTTTATCAGCAACAACCAAACCCTGTATACGCACCTGCCCAAACTCCAAATAGCGCTCAAGCTCCACAGGCTGCACTGATGACAGCACCGACGCAATACGCTCCACCTGCTGACCCCGCACTACAACAGCCCCCATTACAGAACACTCAATATGCACCAAATGTTTCGGCAATTCCCACTGTAAATATTGCCAAGCAACAGAAGATAACGTTAGCGTTGGCAATCGGAAGTTTGCTCATCTTCATCGTGGGATTGCTATTCGGCTTTGCGGCTTTAGCTGGCGTAGCGCTTGGAGTGTATAGTGCCCGCAAAGGCAAGATTATACGATATACACCAGCCTTTGTTGTTGGAATCATCGGGGTTGTACTGAATGCCGGCTTTTACTTACTAGCAGTACTAGTCAAATAACACTAGCTAGTCAACGCGATGGCCAGTAGGATCAACAGCACTACTGCTCCCGTAATGCCGAGGAGCGTGAGTCTCACACCCTTCGATACCCCACCAAATTTAAGGATGCTGACGGTGACACCCTGCGCCTTAAGACTGTCTGCCCACCACGCAACACTAGATTCTTTAACCTCGCGGTTAGCCATGTACATACCTAATAAACTTTCAGTTTCCATCCAAGGTATCATGCTTAGCGAAGTATCTAAACGGTAGGACTTCCCGTGTATATAAAGCACAAGTACCGTCAATGATACTTTGGCTTTACTAATATCTTGTGGTAGACATTCAAAAACAGTTTTCTCTGGCTTATTCGTGGCAGGGTTGATGATAAATAAACGGATATGGTTGTCTCCGCCCCATTCCAATAACGCCAAACCACCGCTAAATACGGTTGCACCCATATAGTGGACTTTTGTCTGCATGTACGCCGCTGGCCCTTGGGAGGTTGCTTGTGGCAATGCGGGTGCCTGGGAGGGTAAAGTATTTGGGGGCATCTTGGTTTTTCTTAAAGGTTAAGCGAGATACTGATAATAGTAGTTGTTTTGTATGCGAATATCAAATTGCGCGCCGCGGTAGAGCAATTAAAAACAACAACCGACCGGTCATAATCTGCCATCAGGGGTGGACAAGGCTCATCTCTTGTGGTAAAGTGTTGCGGTATGCCAAAACGAACCTATCAGCCAAAGAAGCGCAGCCGCTCACGCGAGCACGGCTTTTTACACCGTATGGCCACTAAGGCCGGTCGTAATGTGCTTCAGCGACGCCGCAACAAGGGACGCCAAAAACTCTCAGCCTAAGACTTAAAGGCTTTATTTCAGATATTGTGTCGGTTTTACCCCTATCACTAAGGGGTCAAAGCCTGTAACCTATATATATGATTTCGCAGTTTCATCGTTTCCATGGCCACGCTAGTCTTAAGCGCGTCTATCAACGGGGAACCACTATTCGTGGGGCCCATGCCAACCTCAAGTTTTTGTTTCGCGGGGATAACAAACCGTACCGCGTCGCGGTCGTTGTCAGCCGAAAAGTTAGCAAATCAGCCGTAGTGCGTAACCGGATCCGCCGCCGTATCTACGAGCTAGTAAGGCAAGCGCCAGAGCCGATACCCGCAGGCCTCGATTTAGTAATACTCGTCTACAACGAAGAGTTGGCCAAACAACAGTACGAAGAGCTAACAACAGCGGTCACTCACCTGCTCCAAAAAGCAATTCAAACAAAAAGCGAACTAGAGAAAAGTCATGCGTTCGAGCCATGATATAGTTAAACCTAAGCGGAGCCTCATATAACGATGTTTACGACCCTTATTGTCCAACCAATTTTTAACCTTTTAGTCGTGATTTACGCGTTATTGCCGGGTCACAACTTTGGCATTGCGCTGATTATCTTTACGATTGTCATTCGTCTACTGATGTGGCCACTTGTCAAACGCCAGCTGCATCAAGCTAAGGCTATGCGCAGACTACAGCCTGAACTCAAGAAGATTAAGGCCGCAACTAAGGGTAACAAGCAAAAAGAACAGCAGATGACCATGGAGCTCTATAAGGAGCGTGGCATCAATCCGCTGGCGACACTGCCAACACTAATCATTCAGTTTATTGTTTTAATTGGCTTGTACAGCGGTCTGCGTCGAGTGATTGCCGATCCGCACAACATCATTACATTCGCGTATCCGGCGGTTCAGCACATGCTATGGATCCACGTCCTATCCGGTGATATACACAAGTTTGATAACACGCTCTTTGGTGTTGTCAACCTGAGCCGAAGCGCGCTTAAACCAGGTGGCGGCGTCTATTGGCCAGCCATGATTATCGTTATAGGTAGTGCCGTAGCCCAGTTCTTCCAAGCCAAGCAGTTGATGCCCACCGATAAAGATCAGCGTGGCTTGCGCGCCATTTTGAAAGCCGCGAGCAGCGGTCAACCAGCCGATCAGTCTGAAATTAACGGAGCTGTAAGCCGCAGCACCCGCTTCCTACTACCAGTCATGATCTTCCTGTTCACCGTCAACATTGCCTCAGCGCTGAGCTTGTACTGGTTAACCGGTGGAATCGTGGCTTACATCCAGCAAGCTATCATTCTGCGCAAGGATGAAACTGAGATGGAAACTATCGCCGATGAGCCAAGTAAAAAAGTGGCCGAAATCCCCGAAGCCGAAATTGTGCGTGATGCTCAGCCCAAAAGCGATGCCCGCAAAACCTCCTCTAAAAAAGCCACTAAAAAGAGGAGGAAACGGTAATGAATGGTTCACTTGAAGAGGCAATCCAATATGCCAAGAAGTATCTCGAAGACCTGTTATCATTCTTTGGTCTTAACACCGACGTCTATGCTACGAGTGACGACGAAGTCATCCAGCTCAACGTGCCAAGCACCCACATGAACGGCTTTTTAATCGGCCATAACGGTGACAACATGCGCGCTCTGCAATACCTGACTAGTACTGCCCTTAAGAATAATGATTTTGAAAACACTCGCGTGAACGTCGACATTGCTGACTATAAAAAGCAGCGCGCCGATCGCCTCCGTGAACGGGCCGAGGAGTGGGTCAAGCAAGTCCGCGATTCTGGTGCGCCCATGGACTTACAGCCCATGAACGCTGCTGATCGTCGTGTTGTCCACCAACTTGCTGCCGAGTACAGCCTGACCAGTGAATCCGTTGGTGAAGGGCGTGATCGTCACATTGTGCTAGTCGCCTCAACCGATACAGTACCAGCAGCTAGCGAAGAACCAGCTGCGCCTGAAACTGAAGAACCTACTAAAACCGAAGAATAGTTATGAAACGTAGCAATAATCAACGAGGCTTTGGCGCCATCGTGATATTTGTTATTGTCCTGGTTATCGCCGCCGCCGGTGGTGGTTACTATGTGTGGCACAAAAACCAACGTAAGCCTGCTACAGCTACCGTCAAGGCCAAGCAAGTCTCGGTGTCGGTGGCCGCACCTGCTAAGAAATCTACGACTGATCAATACGCTGGCTGGCAAGAGTACTGTTCACCAACTGAAAAGGCCTGCTTTAAGTATCCGAGCGATTGGCAAACGACCGTTATTAGTGCGGACGATCCAAATGGGGGCGAGGGCATTACGCTAACCAGCCCGAATGGGACGGTGCTACGTTTTCAAGCAACCGTTACAGGCATTGGCGGTGGCTGTGATGAAACCACTGATCCGCATATTTTCATTACCAAAGTCACTGCCTCTGCAAACGTAATTGGCCTGTATAGTATCGAAACCAGTACTAACAATGTCGTAAATCACATCGGCCTCAGCGACAACAACGGCAAAAGTGCACCAGCAGTCGGCGACGTCGGCGATTGTATTTACTACACCGTCTTTAAAGCGCACCATGATTCTTCAGTTGATGCTTGGTTTGAGACTACGACTACTCAAAAATTCAACGCTACTGACTTGCCTACACTAGAACTAATCCTCGCTTCATATCGCTACCAATAAGAGTCACATAGAGCGCTGTTAGTGTAGCTAAGCATAGCTACACTAACACTGCGCATTAACAGATACGAAAGTAGCAAAAAATTCTCCCTCTTTATATATACATATAGACGGAGAATGAATCCTGATACTCGCTATCCTTCAGCAAACACATGTACTTTATACAATCTCAATTACAATAAAACCAAAACTTTACTTACTCACCTAACCCAAGCGCACGATTATAGATTGCTAACGTTTGTTTTGCCATACGTTGCCAGGAATATGTATCGGACTGTTTTTTACCAAGAGTTATCAATTTTTGACGTAAAGCTTTATCCGTCAATACTTCGTTAATAGCATCAGCCATAGCTTGGGTATCGAGCGGGTCAAAATAATGAGCCGCATCGCCGTAAATTTCGGGTAGGCAGGTGGCATTGCTGCTCGCGACTGGTGCGCCATGCGCCATTGCCTCTAATGCTGGCAGCCCAAAACCTTCACTCAGAGACGGGAAGACATAAACCGCGCAGTGCTCATACAACCAGCGTAGCTGCCCTTCACTCACAAAGTCGGTAAAGACTATGTTCTTGAGTCCCCGAGCAGTCACACCGTCTGCAATCCGCTGATAATTGGCATCTTTTTTACCTGACAGTACCAGCCGTAAGTCCGGATGCTGCGCACGCAGTAGCTCAAATGCGTCGATCAAGCGCTCCAAATTCTTGTGCGGTGTCGGGCGGCCCACGTACATCACGAATTTCTTGCCCTCTAAATCCATCATCGGTTCAGCCGCCACCGTAATCTGATCCGCCGCTTCATACGTCACCGTGACCTTGTTCGGATCGATGCCGCTAAAGCGCACCACATCATCCTTCACGAACTGCGTCGGTGTGATAACTGCCAGTGACTTTCGCGCCGCGCGCCTGATCACTTGTCTATAGACCTGCTGCTTAAGTCGAAGTACGAACGAGTTTTTATCAGGATTTAGAAAGCGGACGGTAGTTAAATCATGAATTGTCGTAACGACACGGCCTTTATATAAGATGGGCTGCTGCACCATGGTGAAGTGAACTAAATCAGCTCTGAGTCCAGCAACTTGTTTCTTAAACCCAAGCTGCTCGCCAAACGTGAACTCCTTGTGAGGAGCCGCCACGACGCTAAAGCGAGGGTTACTAGGCTGCCAGCCAGCAACATCCTGCGGTTTTAGTAGCACGACATAATCATGCATAGTATCAATCTGCTGCAAATAGTGCAGTAAGCGCTCCACATACCGCCCAGTACTAGTCCGGAGCTCCCGCGCGTCAATAACGATTTTCATTATGTGTACTAGTGTACCTTATTAGGATTCTTATGAGCACGAGCTTGGCAGGCGTTGTTACTGAGAGTATCTACTTCTTGAAGATAACCCAACCGTCATTATCAGAATAGCTGACACTGTAGCCTAACGACTGAATACGACTGAGTAGAGCCGGAGCGTCTTTGTATTTAGGGTCAACACTAGCCAACTTTGAATTGTAGACGATAAATTGCGTATTTGGGGTCTTCGCTAAAAACAAGTTCCCTCGAACATCCCATTGATTGGGCGCGTAAAGAATATAGGCATGGTCCCTATTTGTGACTAGTGGAGCGAGCGTTTCAACCACTGTAACTGAAGCGTCATGCGGCACCATTGCGAGTATCTTTGAAACGTGTAGTTTATCTATGGTAGTGCCACTCGTGCTAAACGCCGAGCGGTTAATTATGCCATAAGGCGCTCCCGGGAAATACGTTCCTCGTATGCTATAGAGCAACGAGAATATCACGACGAGCGATACAATATTTTTCCCGAATTCTGCTGCGGTTTTTCCGTATCGGCTCGTAAAGGCAATGACTCTTGAAAGGCTATCGATGAAAGCCATAAACAAAATAATTGATAAGACAGCACCGTAATGAAAATGATAATCCCAGTAGGTAGTCGCGTTACCCCAGAATCGAAGTGCAATATTTGGTAAAGCTAATAGCACGTACGGGGAAATAAAAACAAACACGAGCAAGAACGGCTTCAACATGTAGAGAATTGTTTGTATCTTTTGATGGCTGTCAAATAACTCCGTGAATGCAATCTTCATCGTGCTAGCCGGATGTAATGCGGTGTGGAGCACAGCCTTAGCGGGAGTAGCCCCAAATTCCGAGTAATTTGAAGCCCAATAATTAAAGGTTGATACGCCACCAGCAAGTTTTGGAATTACAAGTGCATACAGCGCCGCAAACCAAGCGAAACCAATGCCCATAATAAGAAATCCACGCTTAAACTGATGTTTAAATAGAATGGCGATAACACCAAAAACGATGATAATTAATGCCAAATCTTCTTTAGTAAGAAGTAGCAATGCCATCATCCAATAAAACGAGGTCCATTTATTACGATCAAAAAAGTAAATGGCGAAGCCCAAAAGCGGCATTGCGAAAGCTATCTCGTGAAAGTCAAAGAACAGTGCGTACTGAACTGCACCATAGAATATAAATGCCGCGCAGATTAAAAGCGTGAGTAATTTATTCTTAAGTTTCCGCAACCCAAAAAGATAGATAGGTATGAGAGCGGAAGCAAACAGAAATGCTTGAACGACATATAGCGTGCGAGCAGAATTAAAAATCGCATAAATAGGTGCAAGTAAAATAATTATAGGATGGAAATGATCACCCCAAGTATAGTGAACCGCTCTAATTGTTGATTGTGGGATCTCACCATGGCTTAGTTGCCAGACCGCCTGGTTAAAAACGCTGTAATCAAACCCATCAAGCAAATAATTAAAGCGTTGCGTGCCTAGCGCAATGCCGAGCGTAATAAATACAGCCATAAGACTGTATAATCCAAAATGATTAGCGATGTTCTTGAGCGCTCCCCTTAGTAATCTCATACATGACGCCCATAAAGTACGGGGTGTTACACGCAGTAATCGTTGCCAAGTGCCCTGTAAACGAGTCTGAATTTTAGCGACGCGTAAACGGACCTTTTGCAGGGAAGTGTTCTTAGACATCATTGGTCCGTATGGAGTCCCGTGATGAGATCAGGAATAGATTTTTGGCCGCAAAAAATATAATAGTAGTGCTCACTTAATTTTGAAAACTGCTCAGTATCATTTTAGCAGTATTTAGCCAGTCATAGCGAGCTGAAGCGTGTCGTGCAATCGACGCTTTCTTTGTAAGTACGGCCGGGGAAGCTTCCACCAACCTAATTAAACCATCATATATTGAGTCAACTGAGTGGGGATCGACGAAGAAGCCACCATCACTACTTATTATCTCTTCCATAGAACTATTCTTTGACGTCAGTACTTGTTTGCCGTGCAACGTGGCATCGAGTACTGGGATTCCAAAACCTTCGTAAAGACTCGGAAAGACTAAGGCAAACATCGAGCTGTATAGCTCGTCAACTTTGGCGTCTGAAACAGGGCCAAGATAGGTAACACCAGCTGAACCTTGGAGCGCCTGTTCAATACGGTCACTATTCCAGCCCATCTTCCCGGCAATAATAAGTGGATGTTTGCTCTTATGCTCATCGGATAGTCTCCCGTATGCAGTGAGCAAGGCAGCAATATTTTTTCGTGGTTCAATTGTTCCGACAAACACCAGTGGCTTCTTGGTATCTTGCTTCAGGGACTCATCTACGAGATTGCTGGATGGGCCGGGGCTAGCAACGCGAAATGGACGATCGAATAGTGTAGTTAAATCTTGCGCTGCATGTTCCGACGATGTGAATAAAGTGGTATTTTGCTTAGCCACACTTTTCGGAACGAACTTACGTAAAAAATATAAGTTAGGGCGGCTCACAGTCTCTGGATAATGAATATAAACAGCATCATGTATAACGAGCGCCTTAGGAATGCGTTTTGAAACCCACGGCAGACATACGAAATTGGTATACACGAACCCATCAAACTTGAGACGCATAAGTTTGTCGACGGGAAGCCAGATACCGAACTCGGCCAACAATCGGACAATCTGCCATGAAAGCGGCAGTTTTTTAAAAGACAGATTTTGATGTTCTCCAAGCGAAGTAAAAATACCCTCATCAAGCATCGAAGCGTAGAGGCCAACAAATGTAATTTCAGGGTGTGACTTAATTGCCGCCTGTATAAAGCCGAGGGTGTACGTGCCGACCCCATCACGCTTTCTAAAAAGCGGTTGAGCGTCAAAACCGATTATTTTTTGTGCCATTTGAGGAAAGGTTTTGTAACACCCTCGCGCTCTGGCTCCCAAATCGATTGAGGCAGAGAGCCGTCGTTCTTAATGTATATCTTGGTTCGTGCTTCAGTGAAATAAGGGTTGTGAACCCACGCCTTTTTATAAACGTCACAATCGAGTGAAATGATATATGAGCCGTCAATAATATCGGCAGTCGGTAACAAAACTTGGAAATGGTTATGCCCAGGCACCAGATTAATTCGATCACCCGTTTCCTTAGGGTCAGTGATGGCCGTGCGGAATAAACGGACGTTCTGCTCATTCATGATGCTAATACCGACTGAGAGGTCCTGTGTGGGCTTAGGAACGTCTATTTCTAGGTCGACAAGTATTGGTTCGCCCGCCACAGCATGCGCAGCCAGCTGTTTCCCTTTTTCGTCGAGCAACTTTAGGCTAAGTGGAATAACTGGATTGTCGTTTGTCGGCTCAGTTGCCATCGAGGCATCCCAAAAAGGCTTTAAACTACCGACCGTGGTTCCTAAGTAGGCGCTAATAACCTCAGCGGTATCGCCAACTGTTTGGACTTCACCATTTTTTAGATAAATTGCGCGATCACACAAATCTTCAACCATCGCCATGGCGTGCGACACGAAGATAACTGTTTTTCCTGAACGCGCTGCATTACGCATCTTCTCGATACACTTCTGCTGGAAGTTGACGTCGCCAACGGCAAGTGCCTCATCAACAATTAGAATCTCAGGATCAAGATGGGCCGCAATGGCAAACGCCAAGCGGACATACATACCGGACGAGTAAAACTTAACCGGGGTATCTATAAAACGCTCAACTTCCGAAAAGGCTACAATCTCGTCAAACCGAGCAATAATCTCTTTGCGTGTCATACCAAGCACCGAACCATTAAAAAACACGTTCTCACGACCGGTAAGTTCGGGATGGAATCCGGTGCCAACTTCTAATAAGCTTGCTACTCGTCCATTGGCGGTGAAGCCACCTTCAGTCGGCTCAACAATACGAGATAATATTTTTAACAAGGTTGATTTACCGGCACCATTACCACCGATAATGCCCAGAGTTTCGCCCTTATAGACATCAAACGATACATCTTTTAAGGCCCAAAAATCTTCAGTATTATCACTATCTTCTTTATTGCGGAAGATACTCGTTACCTTATCGGCAATATTGTCACGCATTGTGTTAGTGGCTTTTTTATGGCCAATCACGTATTTCTTGCTGATGTTATTGACGCGTATTACTGGTTCTTTGTCATTCATTAGGCGATATCCGCAAATTTACGTTCTTGACTTCTAAAGTATGGCACCGCGACGAGCGCGGTTACTAATATAACTACAAAGCTAATTAAGAACTGAGTGGTTGTGGGCATTGGGCAGCCCGGTAAAATAACCGCCCGAGCAGATTCGATGGCGGCCGTCGCTGGGTTAAGAAAAGCAAAGTTCTGGAACCGCAGCGGCAGGAACGACAACGGATAGAATACCGGTGTCGTAAACAGCAAAATCCTAAGCATGAAAGGAATCACAAACTTAATGTCACGATACTTTACGTTCAGTGTTGCGAAGAAGAGGCCTAGAAAATTAACGAAGACGAAAACGAATAAGACAGCTGGTATCAAGTAGAGCAGGCCCGCCCAGTTTGGCGAGTAGCTTTTAATAAAGAACATCGGGATAAGAAGTAGGCTGGCGACAAAGAAATCGATCATTGGCGCGATCGTTGCTGCGATACTCGGTATATAGCGCGGGAAGTATACTTTTGTAATGATAGGCTGGTTATTCACCAAACTATTGCTGGCCTGATTGAGCGACTGCTCAAAATAGTTCCAAAACAGCAAACCAAGGTACACGGGGATAATAGATGGGATGCCTGGCCCAAAAGCAATCGTACTTTTACGCAGGATAGTTTCATTAATAATGATTGCAAACAGCAGTGGCTGGAACACTACCCACAAAATGCCAATAGCAGTTTGTTTATAGCGAACCTTTAGCTCTCGCCAAGCAAAAAAATAGATGAGTTCTCTGGTTTGACTATCTAGCACAGTGGTTCTATTTTACCTTAAAAGTGAATTTTAGTTCAGAATATCAAGCGGTTCCATTATAACCTGTGCGCATGCATTTGAAGAATAAGGCAAAAGCGCCAGCACCTTATCAAACACTCAGTCTATGCTAAGCTGCAATGAGTACAATTTGGGCAAATATATGCCATAAAAAGGCATGAGGGAAAAATATAATCTAGTGAAACTAGTTAGAAATGGCCAAACTCAACCACCGAAAATCCTAATCGCTTCAGCAAGCGGTATGGGAAATATCGGAGACGATATGCTTGCTTCTATAACTGAGGCAATATTTCGAGAAGTTTGTGATGCAGAAGTTCGACATGCGCATGTTCCCTACAATTGGGATGACGTCGCTTGGGCAGATGCAGTTGTTCTTGGCGGCGGCGGGCTTTTGTATGATTCATCCAAAAACAACGTTGATCAATATCTGAGCTTTCTAGAGCACGCCCATTATATGGGCAAGCCAGCATTTTGCCTGGGCTTAGGGACGCAAGGAATTACTACCAAGTATGGCAAACGACGATACAAAGAGATTCTATCACTTGCAGAATTGCTCATCGTGCGTGATGAAAAGGATGCCTTACATCTCCATGAGGATGTTGGCGTGCATCGACCGATTCAAACGACGGCAGACCTTGGCTTCCTGTTCTCCAAATACCTTCCGGACTTATTCAGACACAAACACTACGAGCTACCAGCCACGTACCATCAACTAAAGGCTGTAAAAGAATCAAGCAAGTTGCCCCTACTAGGCGTTAGTCTCGTGTCTGAACTTGAGTTTGAGGAGAATGTTACGAGTAATTCGCCAGGCAACGCTTCGAAGAAGAATGAAGCATGGGGGCAGCTAGTCTCAAATAAAATAGTAGACCTTTCAAAAGACTTTCAGATTGTCCTTTTTGTACAGAGTAGAGACGATATGAGGTACTACGAGCAGCTTAAAAAATCGATTCCTGACGCAACAATCATCGAACTTAAAGAGCAGGATGACGCACTATCGGCGCTGGATTTCTACCGCCTTTTTGACGGTGTCATTACCTCAAGATTTCATGGGATGATACTTTCACTCCTGGCCCAACGGCCAACCGTTCTATTCGATGGCTTTAACAGCGATAAGATAAAGAAGGCTGTGGACTCACTTTTACCCGAACTAAACAGCCACTGGTTTGATCATAAAAACATCAAAAATCTCAAGCCAGACAAAAGTTTGATTAGTGAATTTTCGCTAACAGACAAACAGCATGACGAAATCAATTCAGCTATCGTGAGTGCAGCCAAAACTATTGACTACGTCCGTAGCGCCTGCAGCAAATACGGCTGGGCGTAGTAATCTCATCTCATATTGTCTCAGTTTATCTAGACTAAAGGCTTATTTGAAAAGCCGAGCATAACAAACCCGTCTCTATCGCAGATATTTTTTGTTTGCTCAAATTTATTGATCGAGTCAAGCTCGTTGTCACAAGTATAGATAAATTTAAAATCTTTCTTTATCTCACCGAAAAACTTTTTAGGATCCTTGTAGGCGCCAGAGGTAAACTCTAGGAACACTATCATATTTGGATTCTTTTTGATTGTGCCACGCATGCCTTCGTAGACGTGTTCCTCAAAACCCTCTACGTCAATCTTCATAACGTCGACCTTCTTCAGCTTTGCCACTTTAACGTATTCATCAATAGTGGTTTGTGGAGCGCTAAAAGTTTTAAACTCTTTCTTGCTCACGATATTTGTTATGTCTTTGCGATTTTCCATAACCGCGCTACCGCTTCCAAAATAGTCACCAGGTACGGTTATGGTTATTGGTTTATTTGATGATCCTACTGCCTTTGGAACCAAATGGGCCTTATTCCATAAACCATTTATGGCAATCGTTCTTTTTATGTAATCAACTAACAAAGGGTTTGGCTCAAACAAATGCACCGATCCTGTCTCGACATTCGTGCAAGCGATAGTCCCGAAGTAACCAAAATTAGCTCCAACGTCTAGAACGACGCTGTCTGATTTAAGAACGCTGCGGAATATTCGAGTAAAGTCTTCTTCCCAAAAACCATCTAGCATTAGGTGCGGCGCAAGCGATACGTCGCGTTTATCAACTATCATTTTCTGACCTGTGAATAGCCGGGTCAATGCTGAAGTTTCACTAAGGCTGATAGTTTGACCGTTCTTGGTCATATTAATGTAGAACAGCGCCTCATCAACCTTTTTTTCGACACGCTCAAGTCGCTCCTGGACTAGTGATAAGCGCTCAACCTGTCGTTTTATTTTACGTATCATAGTAACCTCATTAAAAATTAATGGTAAAGATGTAACATTGCCCACTCATACTCAGCCACCTCTTCCAGCTGCTGTAACGATTCTATTGGATGTGACGACCCGTTTTGGTCTGACACAAATTCCATATGCGTAAAATCCCGCTTCATTTTTTTAAAAAATGAAGCCTCATCAGCGTATGCGCCAAAAGTATATTCGAGTAGCACGTGCACCTCAGGCCGCTTCACGGTCTCGCGCATACCGTCGTATACCCTATCTTCAACGCCCTCTACATCAATTTTGATAAGGTCAACTTTATCAAGCTTTTGCTGCAAAACGTAATCGTCTACTGCAATAGACTTAACTTTGTACTCCTTATCAAAATCAACTTTTTTGCGACTATATCGCTCCATTTCTTCCGTCGTATGCAAGCTCGAACTACCCCATAGATTTTTGTACCGGTGTAAGGTTACGGTTTCGCCCGATTTCTCAGTTACAGCAAGCCAATTGATAATCGCTTTTGACGACAGCCCGTTTACGGATATTGTCTTTTCAAGCAAGGGGATTAAATCTGGGTTTGCTTCAAAGATATGCAAACTACCACCAGTACGCAATGCCTGGCCTATAAGTAAAGTGTTGTATCCAAAGTTCGCCCCAATATCCAAATAAACCAAGTCGTCACGGGCAATACTTTGAAAGAATTTTGTGATTCCATGCTCTCGTATACCATCAAGCATTAAGTGGGGGCTATCCGAGATATCTCTAGTATCTACAAATATTTTCTGCCCAGTAAACAGCCGAGTCACAGCCTCAAATTCAGTTGTTTTAACAGTTTCGCTATTTTTGATCTCAAGTAATAACGCTATGACAGGGTCATGAATGTCAGTATCAGAATCATTTATGTTCGGTGCTGAATGATGGCTCGCTGACTTAATAAAACTTTGGCTGCTAAACTTCTTGGGCTGCTTACTAAGATGCTGTTCGTTGTTTTGCCGAAACATGAGGCTAATCCTTTACGCTGTTCAGCGCGGCCGAGACACGCTCTTTGAACTTATCAAACGAAAACTCTCTATTGCGGTTCATGCCTTTTTCGACAAGCGTCTTGCGTAGTTCAGTATCTTTACATATTCGTACGAGAGCATCAGCGATCTCACGGGTATCATAGGGGTTGTTTATGTATAAGGCAGCATCACCACCTGCCTCTGGCAGCGCGCCTTTATTCGATGTCATGACAGGTATCCCATACGCCATTGCCTCAAGAATTTGAACACCGATACCTTCGTAATAACTTGGGAAGACAAAAGCGTGAGCGTGCTTGAAGAGTGTAAATTTATCATCTTCGCTGACATAGCCAGTGAAGAGAATATGATCACGGACATGCGCTGGGAGTGAGTCATACTTGTCTACGATATCTTCAAAGCCATATCCAGGCGCACCAACGATGACGAGCGGCATATTAATTTCGTCGTATACGAGCGTATAGGCTTCAAACAATCCCTCAATGTTTTTTCGTTTTTCTACCGCAGCCGCAAACAGTAAATAGCTATCAGGTTGTAAATTCTTAATTTCAAGAATTGCACTATCGGTAACTTCGTTTTTTGCGCTTGACGCAACACCATAGACGACATGGATTTTAGCATGAGGTGCAAAAGCCCTAACTTTATTGGCGGTATCCTCAGAATTCGCCATAAGTAGGTCGGACTCGTCAACTGCAGTCTCGATCTGCCTTGCAAAGCGTACTGGAGTATCGTTGTCAGCAGGGGTTTCGATCATATCCACGGGCATAATATCGTGGATGAAGGTTGCGAGTTTTGTATTTGAGCCAAGATCTTTTCCGCGCAAAACTGTTGGCGAAACGGCAAATACTACGTCGATATTGTAGGCACGGCTAATTCTGCCGACAACTTTTCTACTAATGCGAGATTTATTGCGCGAAATGAACTGATATATAAAAGGCGCTCTGACAATAAAATCTAACTCGTAAGCTAATGTCCGTTTGCCTGAGAGCAAATCCTGGCGTACAGGCATGAATGAATGCTGCAGGAATTTTAAACGTAGCATGTACTTCAAAAGATTCCGTTTACGATATCCACCTGGAATCATATAACGAAAGCTTTTTCGGCCTTCGATTAAGTAGTGCTGTAAGTGAATATGCTCAACGCGGTCGCGCAACTCAGCGCTGCCCTCGTAAGCATGTTTGTAGGGAATCCCAGTAAGTAACCCAACCTCGTGGCCTTCTTCGCGTGCCGCTTTAATTAGGTTCTTCATGATAGCGCCAATACCACGCATGTTTTCTTCGGCATCAACAGTTAGGAATAAGATCCTCAAAATAAACTCCTCTTTCGCATAAGTATAGCAACACCAGTCTGCTTAATCTAGCGACGCTGTAAAGCCAACAATAGAATCAGGGCGTGACCGTAACGTCAATGAAGCCCCAAGCCCCAATATCCCAGTTTCGAGATGCTTCCATTACTGGCTGAATTGGTTCACGATAAGTTTTGGCTTGTGTGCCCGCTGGAACGCTGTAGTTAAACTGGAACTTTACAATCTGACCTGGTTGAGCGACGTGCTGATTGCTAGCAAGCGTCACTCCGTCACTTTCATACACGGCAGCGAACTGTTTAGAAGGCCGATTATTATTGAGCCATGTTGCGCTATCGTAGA
>JBBRZB010000014.1:0-25544 GCA_038237095.1 Saccharimonadales bacterium (SeqCode)
CGACATGTCGACCTGATTACTTGGCATAATTGCTGTCCTGACTACTTTATACGTGAATTGATGGCCGTCACCGCGCGTTATAGTGATCGCATCACCGACAACTAATTTGTTAAGCCCATAGAATACACCGTGCGTTGTCCAGCTAGAGATATGCCCGTCGACTAACATTGCGCCCGGTAGACCTGGTTGCGAAGAGCTGTTGTACCAGCCAGCGTCATAGACGTTGCCCGGAGCTTGCAACTCATTCTTACTGTTTACCCCCATTGATAAAACTCGGGCGTGAACACCCAGTTTGGTAATATCAATATATCGGGGTAAGTTTGGCGAAACCGCATAGTTATTAATAGCGGTATCTGTGGGCTTGACTGTAGAAGGCGCCGCGCTATCGCTATCGGTTGTGTTGCCCTTGGTAGTGAGGCGTCCAACCGTAGCTGAAACTTGGTGATTTACTAACAGCCCGTTAACACTAACCGCGATTCCAGCAATCAGTAGAAAGGTCGCCATGCCATAGAGCACAAGCGTAGATTTACGACGTCGTGCTTTAGGGACAGGGACTACGAATTGAGTGGGGATTGGCTCTACAGAGGCTTGATCTGGTTGCGAAACAGGCGCTTCGACATATCGGCGACGTTCCATGACAGGTTGCCTAAGGGGCACGTTCACTTGTTGTGGCGGTGCTACTTGAGCAACTACTGGTTGTGGTTGTGCAGCCGGTGCAGCTTGGGCAAGCGTTGGTGCCATATAGGCAGCCGGAGTGCCAGCCGCATTAATGTCGTGAATTTGTTTAGAAGGAGCGGCGACTGGGCGACGAACATAGCTGTAGCTACTGGGCCGCGGGGACAGCCTGCCTTGTAGCGCCGGATCGTCTAGTCTTAACCGTGACCGGTCCACGCTTCCTCCTTACTCTGTTATCGTCGAGATTGTACTGTTTGTTTGCGCGTACGCTGTGCAATGCCGAAAATTGATCCAGCAAGTAAAATGGTCAAGCCAAGCGTGACGCCTGGGTGAGCAGCAACTAAACCAAATCCCGTGTTAGGCGTAGCAGGAACGTTCTGGACAGTTAGGACCACATCATTTCCGTCTCCTCCCTTGTAGGAGATTGCGAAGACATAGCCATCAACGGTGAAGGTTGCGCCTTCAGGAAGGTTGGCAAAGGTACCAGTAACGGCGTCAGCAGCATCATTATCGATGATGGTAAAGGTTTGTCCCTTGCTAGGCTTGAAACCGTTAAAGCGTGAGACATCGAGCGTTCCAGCTACTGGAGGGACACCACTATCATTTAGGGTGACTGTACCGGTTACTTTCATTTGGTCGTACTCAGTACAGGCTGTCGTGCCGCCAATTTGCACCTGATAGGTGCCGACTAGCGTGAAGTTGCCACTGTTCATACAGCCAGGGCTGTGTCCAGGAGCAAGAATACCGCCCGCATCTACAGTTAAAATACCAACTGTACCAGTTCCCATTAGAGTACCACCTTTTGAAACACTGGTATCTCCACGAGCTCCATCTACGATAGCGGTTACATTCGTACCCACAAATATGGCCTGACCTGGCTGACTATCTGAGTAGGTATTCGTCACTGCAGGTGCTTGGGAGCTGCCATTAGGAGTTGCAGACGTGTTACTAGAGGCGTTAACAATTAGTGATCCGTCGTTGCCTGGCAGAACACTAATAGTGAAGTTACCGCTCAATGCGCCGGTAAGCTTAACGTTGTGGATGCTGTCAGTCCCGACCGTCGTATTGGCTGTCAAAACTATTGGTCCGGAAAGGGTTGCAGTAAGCACTGTTGTGCTTGGATTACCTCCACCAATACAACGTCCAGGATCAGTAACGGGGTCGCCGACTCCTAGCCCACCAAAATAGGTTCCTGAACCAGCTAGGGTGAGCGGTTCAGCATATGTCGTATCGCTGGTAAATCCAAAGTCAAGGGCTGCGCCGGACGAGACTGTCGTGCCGCCAGATACATTGCCAAGTGCTTGGCTGCTATTTGCGAAAAGAGCTCCACTGTTGACTGCAATTGCGCCTGAATAATTCGGACTGTCAGTGTTAAGGGAGACTGAATTACCTCCGCTGATTGCCAGCGGTCCGCTCCCGACAAGTGATGAATAAAATGCGAACCCTGTGCCACAAGCCCCTGCACCATCATTTAATGTCAGCGTGTGTCCGGCTGTGTCAAACGTGTGTGCCATTGCGTTATCGCCAAATGTTACTTCATTGTCAGCAACGGTAAATGATTGGTCAGCGCCTAAGGTGACGTTTACATCAAATACTATTGGATAAATGGTATCGGTTACACCGCCGTTTATGGTGAGGCTATTTCCGGTAATCTTATACACAAGGCCGAACGATGGTGCCGTGCCTTGAACGGCAACAGTTCCTACGTTAAGGCCAACGATATCGTTATTGAGCGTCGTTGATGCAACGACACCAGTTACGTCGAATGCTAAGTTATCGCCAGCTTGTGGAGCTGTTCCACCACAATTGCTCCAGTTAGTTACAGTACTAAAGTTTAGGTCCGTAGCACCTGTCCACGTACAGGTGTTCACCACAGCGCTGGCTGCGGGGAGCACAAACACGCTTAGGATTGATGAAAAGGCCACCACACTGGCTGCGAATACAGAGCCAAGTCTCTTGAGTCTCATATGTTTGTCTTCTTTTTTATTTAGTGTTTTTATTTACAACTATCTGGAACTAAGTGTAAGCGTTTTACCACCTAAGTCAAGCAAGTTGTCCACAGTCTCGCTTTTCGTTATTAATCTAAGCTGCTACAAGCCGCCGTAGCCGTAGCCATAGCCGTTGTAGGTTTGGTTCGGCTTGTAGTAATTACTAATCTTCATTGGCTGTTGGCCGCTTGGTAAGCCTGCTGACGACACAATATAGAGCTCGCTATTATTCTTCGAAACTAGTACGTAATTGTCGGTGAACCAGCCATACGGCGCGTAATCTGTTTCGGAAGCGACCTGTTTACCATTTTTGGCGTTACTATCGCCGATGAATAACGTATTCTTGCCGTCGCGGAAATCTGACCAAAACGTTTGTTTGCCACCCGGCGACAGCAGATAAGTTGGATACGCCTTATTGAAGGTGCTCTGATCGATATTCGTGACCGAGGTAACTGACTGATTATTGTAGTTATAGTACGTGGTTTTACTGTCAGCGTTGCTATACACGGCATAATAGGCCGATTGTGGTTCATATAAGGCGGCCTGGAAATAGCCGAAACCAGTGGCGTCAAAGGTCTGGACGTCCTTTTTAACTTGAGTGTTCGGGCCAACTGTCCGAATGGTATTTGTTTTGCCGCTCAAGTTATAGGTTCCCCCAGCACTATAGCTGTACCACTGCGTGTTGTAGGTCAACAGATCGCTGATGATATAAAAGTTGGAGAAGCTTTGGTCGGCATAGGAGGTGGCAGTTCCCTCGGCTTGGTTTTGATCCAGCTGATTAAGCTGAGCATTGTCAGCGCTATAACTCTTAATCACCTCATGGCCATTTTGATAGTTTGGAACAGTATTTCGGACCACGTCGTACATGAATTTGTGATCATACCAACCAATCAAATTGAACGACGCATCGCCAGAATCAAAATTTGTAATCTTGTCGTTGCTGGTATCTATTAGATACAGTGCCGGTTGTGAGGTGTCACGTTGAGCTTTCAAAACCAAGAACTGCCAGTCGCGGGAAGCCAGTAAACTGGTCGAGTTAGGGTCTTCTTTGCCCGTGCCAGCAATCACGACTTGTCGGTCACTACCATCTAGGTTCGTTTTAACTACGTCAATTTTGCCGCTTTGATTTGAAAGGAAGTACACTTTACCCGATGGCACCATGTAGAGCGTGTTGTCGGTCACTAACGTAGCAGTCACGGTGAGGCTGGTGTTGAGCGTGTTATAGCCGCTGATTGATACCGTAGCGCTAACCGTGTCGTTTGTGGTTGGCAATACGATGGTGGCTTTACCTTGGGTGTCTGTCTTGGCAGTCGTATTAAGCGCCCTAATCTCGGCACCGGAGATCGGTCGATGCGTTATTTTGTCGAGTACGACAACCGGTACTTGGCGACCAGTTGCGACCAGCGAGACTTGAGCCGCGGTTTTAGAAGAAATCAGGCCTACAAAATATGTGCTTTCATAGTCTTTGAAGTAGAGCTTGGTAACTGTTAGCTTAGTGCTGCCCAGCGGAACTTTAATTTTGGCCACTCCTGTAGCATCAGTATGATTCGTCTTGCCGTGAAGCACGACATAAGCACCGCTAACGGGCGTGTGCGTCTTGCTATCGATAACCGTAATAGAAACAGTTTTGTGGATGAAAAGACCCAGTATCGTGTACCGTGTGGCGGGGATTATAAATAGTAGTAGCAGTAGGCTCCCGACTCCTATCCAAACCCAACGATTGCGTAATATGCCTTTAATGCCGCCTACCGAGCCAGCTTTCTTGTCAGTGACAACACTGTCCTCAAACGTTTTTTTGTCACTGGCTGTTAGAACGATGTCACTATCAGCCACAGAGATAGCTTCGACTGCCTTATCGGTGGCCTCATCATCTAGTTTGACGGATCGTTTGGCTTGAGGTGTCGATTCAGGATTTACGGCGACGGGTGCCATGGGAGTTTCGACTGGAGATGGTGTGGCAACTGGTTTGGGAGTGGGTACCATATTAGGGGACGGCGGACGTTCGCCCATGAAAACTTCAACCCGCTTTACGAGCTCTGGATTCGACGACGTTGGTTCACCCCCAGCGGATGGTGTATCCGGCATATGCTTAACCCTTTGCCCTTAGTCTAGCAAATTGTGGGTAAATCTAAAATGATATTAGCGTAATCGAGTAAGTACTGAGAGAGCCAATGCTTGAATGCGCTTTTTTTGAGTGTAATAAATCGTCGTTGGCATATTTGTGTTGTTTCCTGTCCATGATGGTAAACCCTGTGGTCACACGTCGTCAAGGCCCAAAATATCTGTACAATAGACTTATGAACAGAGCCACCCCTGCCGAACTTAAAAAAGCAGCCGCTCATTTAAGTGCTGTTGATCCTTTCCTCACCGCCGTTATACAGCGTGCTGGGGTTGCCGATATAACCCCGCACACCAACTACTACTGGGAGCTCATCGACAGCATTATCAGTCAGCAATTGAGCGTCAAGGCTGCGGCTACAATCGAAAAACGTTTCAAGGCGCTGTTTGACAGCGAGTTCCCTGCACCGGAACTTATTCTTGATAAGACAGTTGAGGAGCTACGAACGGCCGGCTTGAGCAATGCCAAAGCACGCTATATTCAAGATTTGGCCCAGCATATTCTTGATGGAAGATTAAAGTTTGACCAGTTTGACTCGTTGTCTAACGAAGCGATTATCACGGAATTAACTGCAGTCAAAGGCATTGGCGAATGGACAGCGCATATGTTTTTGATGTTCTGTATGGGTCGTTTGGACGTGTTAGCTACCGGCGACTTAGGCATCCGTAACGGTGTGAAAGCACTGTACGACTTATCGGAGGTCCCAACCCCAGCTCAGGTCACCGAACTCGCAGCCACACACTGCTGGCACCCCTACGAAACGGTCGCCTGCTGGTATATCTGGCACAGCCTTGATAACAAACCCGCGCTGTAGCCTAGGTCTTTTTGTCTTGCCAGCCAATATTTTCTGGGCGAACGGGAGTTTTAAAGTATGCCCCCATAAAGACGTGCACCGCAGACATGGCTACAAATTCAGCCGAGTAGTGTACGCCGTTAGGGTTTACCTTAGACTGACCTTCAAACTCTTTTGGAATTGCCATTTTGCCATACCGATGTGCCAAAATTAGTGTTGGTCGGCCGATTTCAATCGCGTTTCTAACGACGGTCAGAAGCTCAGGTGGCTGAGACGAAAGTTCGGCTACTACACCAGCGCTGTCTGCCAACGCCTCTTCTTCGTTCACTACCGTCACACCGTACGAGCTAATTGCATCGTACATTCGTTCATAGAGCGGTTGATAGCGTTCCGCTGTGGGGTCGAGCGCAAGTAAAATGTTCACGGCGCCAAACGGTTGATATCACGAGGGAAGAGAATGGCTTCCTTGACGTTACCTAGGCCAATCGTCTTTTCAACAAGTCGATCAATACCAAAACCAAAGCCACCGTGTGCGGGTAAGCCGTGCTTGAAAGCGGCGACGTACGGCGCGAAACCAGGGTCCTCGGGGTTTACGCCCGCGGCTTTCATCTGTTCAATCAGGTTTTCGTGACGATGCTCACGTTGTGGGACGGTCGAGATTTCAATGCCACGGAACAGTAAGTCTGCGCTCCGAGCGGTATCGTCCTCGCCCTTCATGTGGTAGAACTTCATCTTGCTGGCTGGCAAACCAGTCGCAAAGACCGCCTCTGAGCCGTCATGCTTCTTTGCGTATTCACAAATCCATTTCTCTTCTTCAGGGGTTAAGTCAATCTCTTTGCTAGTGTCTTTGCCTGTCTCTTTTTGATACATTTCGTGAATCTGTTTCATGGTGTAGCGTGGGAACTCAGCTTTAAGCACTAGCTCGGGAGCGTTCAAACTTTTTAACTCCGCTGCATGCTCTTCGTAGGTGCGCGTCAAAACAGTAAAGACGAGGTCTTGGAGGAAGTTAAGCACATCGTTGTGACCTTCGATAAAGCCCATTTCAACATCTAGCATAGTAACTTCTGATACGTGCCTCGTGGTGGCACTTAACTCGGCGCGAA
Source organism: Saccharimonadales bacterium (SeqCode) (assembly GCA_038237095.1). Taxonomy (GTDB): domain Bacteria; phylum Patescibacteriota; class Saccharimonadia; order Saccharimonadales; family UBA4665; genus JAJXTN01. The sequence goes on from JBBRZB010000014.1 coordinate 6,679, forward strand.
AAGCCGGTGCGATTTCAAAAACACGCTCAAAAACACCGACCATGATCTGCTTATAGAGCTGTGGGCTCTGCGCGAGCGTTGCCTCTTTGCCAAAATAATCAAGTTTGAAGACTTCCGCGCCGCCTTCGGCCGCACCAGCCACCAGTTTTGGCGTGTTAATTTCAACAAAGTCTTGGGAGTAGAGAAAATCGCGGATATAGCGCAGTATTTCACTACGTAAACTGAATATTTTGGCCTCTTGCAGGTTGCGCAAGCCGAGCACCCGATAATCAAACAAGGTATCTAGGTTCTCGGGTTTGTGGCTCAAAGGCTTATCAATCTCGATTGGTGGTTCTTCGGTAACTGGCACGAGTACGGTCAGCTTAGCTTCGTGAAGTTCAGCGCCGCCCGGTGCACGTGGCTCGTCTTTGACGAGGCCTTCAACTGCCAGAACGGTGCCAATCTGCAGGCCACGCAGTTTTTCAACTTCTACTTTGTCCTGGATTACTACTTGAACGAGGCCACGACGATCGCGGACGTTAATAAACGTCAGGCCACCAAGTAAACGCTTTTTGTGAACCCAGCCTTCGACGCGAATTGTTTCACCAATATGGTCTTTAACATCACTGCTTAAAATTCTCATCTTGTTATAACTCCGTTAGATTTGTCTACACTGGCCTGGAAGTTGGGATCGAGTGCGCGAAGTAGCTGCCGGCTAGCAGTTACTGCCGATCCATAGATTGAAGTTATTGGCCAAACGTGTACTCATCGGTGTTATTCTAACACTTCTTCGTAGTCAATGTCAGCTCTTTTACTTTTGGTCGGCTTCGTGTGACGATGGGCTACAGCCACCGCACTAGTATATTCGTCGAAATCATCCCACGGAATATGACCCATTAGCTGCTCCAAAAGGTCGTTTATTGTCACCAGCCCGACGAATTCTTCGGCATTATTAACAACTAGGAAAACCGAACGATTTGTAGCATAAAAGGCGTGCAAGGCTTCACTCAAACTATCCTTCTCGTGTAGAAAATACAGATGCGTGTCCATATATTTGCTAACTTCACCGCTACTGTGTAAATCGAGTCGATCAAACGGCAACATGCCAAGCACAGGCCCCTTTGCTTTCTCGCGCACCATAACAAACGGCTGGCCACTGGTGTGAATCTCGTTTATGAGCACTGGTCCCACCGTATCATCGGCTATAATCGAGAAAATCTTGTCAGCTGGCGTCAGTACATCATTGACGGTATGATCACCAAAATCTAAGGCACGCTTAACGATTTCAAGTTCTTCGTTTGAAAGCCGATTATCGACCTGCCCCTGCTGGCGTACTAAAAGACTCATAACGTCTTCACGTTCGTAGATACCAGTGTGGGGTGGTCGTGCGTAGCGTTTGGCGACGACTTTGGCGCTCGCATTAAGCGGATGGAAGAGAACGTTGAGCAGCCAGCTGACTGCCGGTGCCACCAGTAACGTCAAACTCAGCCCGAGACTTGAACCCTCGTTGGCTGGCAGCCAAGAGAAACCAAACCAAAGGATCAAAACAACCAGAACAAAACTGAGCCAGAGTGGTGTGAATGTAGTCAGTAACACGAAAGCCCCCGCTGTCGCGAGGCTAATCCACGACCAGAATAAAACTCGCGCGCTGCCGTCGTAAGCAGCGATCCGGTACAGTGCCTTAGTACGATCCGAACCATTAACCGCTCGTCGTTTCTGCTCAGGTAGAGGAGTGGCGAAGACCGTTTTACGAACAAAAATGCCAACGAGGGCAAGAACGAATAATACGATAGTGGCGATATAGGTAATCATTATCTTTTCATTATATCTTAAGCATATTAAGTGAACAGTATCGGTAGCATAGGCATACTGTATACTAAGTCTAGTAATTTAGGGGATTAAAAGCATGACCAAACAGTTTTGGGCAGTTATAGCCGTTATTGTAATAATTTTTGCAGGTGTATTCATCATATCCGGTAATAAAAACAAGGGCACGACCTCCAAATCAGCTGCCGCGCCGAGTCAGAATATTATCGGCAAAGGATCGACTGGTGTGACGCTCGTCGAATACGGTGACTTTGAGTGTCCATACTGTGAAGAGTACGCACCCGCTGTGCAACAAGCCCAAGCTAAATATAACGATCAGATTTTCTTCCAGTTCCGTAACTTCCCACTTGTTAATGTTCACCCGAACGCCTTCGCCGCATCTCGCGCTGCCGAAGCTGCCGCCTTACAGAATAAATTCTGGGGCATGTACGAAGCTTTGTATTTAAACAGTAACTGGCAGGTCTGGAGTACCGCTTCTGATCCAACGCCATACTTTAACCAATACGCTACACAACTCGGCTTAAATCCGACACAATTCAAAGCAGACTTTGCCAGCAGTAAAGTAAACGACACGGTCAACGCCGACATGGCCGCTGGCAACAAACTTGGCGTCCAAGGCACGCCAACCTTCTTCCTCGACGGCAAGCAAACCACTATTGGCCCCACACTAGCTGACTTCGAAAAAGCTATCGACGCTGCTATCGCCTCCAAAACTGCCTCCACTAAAAAATAATCAGAACCGTCCTTAAGGTCTAACGTGGTCTTCTACAGATAGGTGCAGTTTGCGATGGAAAACTTGCGCACGAACTGCGCCTAAGTACGGAAGTACTTTTTAGTACTCTAAGAATGCGCGCCACTGGGGGCGATATATATGAACTTTCACCGTCTCAGCCGGCGAATTAAAGATCTTTATTTTTACTGGCATTTTACCTCTTACCCCACCAGAGGACACTCCCATATGCTCGGCGGTTTTACTTTTTTAGATTATCCGTTTTTGTCTCACCTGATTCTCTCGCGGAATCTATGATCTTGAATAGTTTACCCGAACCCGCTTACGTTTGTCAACTTTTACTGGACGGTGACGTACAGCCAGTGGTGGTTGCTGTAGCGCTCAACACTCGGCAACAATCCATGAGCTGGTTGTCGCTTGAGTAAAGCCTCGCGGACAGCGCTCGACGATACAGTACCAGCGTAACTTGAGAACATGGTGAGAACTTTTGGAGCAACCGGCCATGCTTCAATTTGCTGCTTGATCGTGTCATGATCATCCTGATCTCGTACCCCGATAGCAAGCTCGCACTGCTCCATTAAACGAGCGACGTACGGCCAATTTGGCAGGCTCGGCACAACGTCTGAACCGAACAGGAATACTAGCTGTGCATCCGGAAAAGATTTCACTAACGCTGGCAGGGTTTTGGCAATCGTAAAATTTATGTCTGGAAGTTCGAAGACCTCGCAGCGCGGATGCGGTTTCAAAGCTCGCTCCAACATGGCGACACGATGACCAAAATGTTCAGCGCCAGTTTTATGTCGTGGTTGACGCTCCGGCATGAAATATACGGCATCTAGTTCTGCATATTCGATGGCCTGCAACGCGAAGGTCACATGGCCGACGTGAACAGGGTCAAACGTGCCCGCGTAAATTCCGATTCGTTTTGGTGAAGCCGCCGACTGCTTAGATTTCAAGCGGTCCGCCCTCGCAACATTTTGTCACCATAAAACATTCGGGGCATCTAAAATGACCGTGCATTGGTTCGATAGGGTAATGACCGCAAGAGTCACAAAAGAATTCCGGTGACTTCTCTTTCACCATCTCGGCGTATGGATCGTATTCGTCGGTACTTTTATTTTCGTTAGCCATTACTACTAGTATATTCCTTGGTCGGGTTGTTATTTTTTAACTGAGCAGCCGCAGCTACCACTGATACTATGCTTGGTCACCTTGGTCAGGACATTTTTCTCGCCACATTTGGGACACTTTTTGGAAACAAACTCACAGTCTTCATCATCACTGGATCCGCTGCCGTTTGACTCTGCACCTGAGCCTTTTTGTTCGGTACCATCTATTAACGCTGCTGGACAAGAGTTTGATTGAGCGGTTGCTTTAGCCTGATTAGTCTCGGCTATTCCCTGTTCGATATTACCAGTTTCAAAGTATTGGCGAGCCAGAACGATGTGCTCAGCAGCGGGACCAAAGACTTTGGGGTTAATCGAATGGTCAAACACAGCCTGTTCAACCATGTGTTTTTGAGAAATGCGGTCTAATGCTTGCGCTGCTTGTATTCGATTGTGGATATAGGGTAGCTTGGCTATTAATTCTCGCGTGATGGCGTCAACTTTTGGTTGAAGCATACGTTCGCGTTCCTGACATTTTCGTACATACTCCGCGTAGTCTTGCTTAGGATGTGCTTCGCCGAAGAAACTGTCGCCAACGCATTCGTCATACAGTTTGACTAAGTCAACAACACCGTTCGGCAGCAAGCTATTATGAATTTTAAGCGGTGTGTTAATTATTTCGGCGGCCGTCTTACCTGCTAAATCAACGCCAAACCGTGCTGCGAGCGTAATGATCGCGCCTGCGTCATGTCGCACGCCTCCGGGTTCTTTAATGCCCGCCACGAAAGCTGACTCTGTGCTTAACCGACTACCGTTCGCGGTCGTCACTTGTATCGCACAGCTCATCGTGTCGGTGAAAAAGCCAACTTTTTGCATTTCGGCTTCAGTCATGTTGTCAGCGGCCATAGAAAAAACGACAAAACTATAATCTTGTAGCTCACCGTGACGATGAAGTTGCTCAATTCTAAAAGCGTTAGTCGTTTCTGCTTCGGTGCGTTCACGCATCTGCCAGCTATTGGAGGCGAAGCGAAGACTATTAGCTTGAACTGTCTCCATGCTTTGGCCATGCTGCTGGATTTTGCCAGCCTCATCGATCATCAAATCAACTTTAATCACATGGCCGGCTTTTATCGTCCGTTCGACTACATCGGTGCGGACGTTGGTTTCAATCATTCTATAGGCTTCTTGGTGCCCCTCACTAGCCAGTTGCAAAGCATCGTAGAGCGATTCGATCGGTCGTGTTATTTGAACGCTTTCAGACGAAGCTACAGCAACTTCATTTTCGAGCAAGCAGGCACCAATAAATTTTGCGGCGCGGCGGCGCACTAATTCATCAGAAGCCATATCCGGCACAGCTTCGACTAGTGGCGCGACAGTATATCTATCGTGTTCTATGAAGTGTGTTTGTCTTAATTGTTCGACGGCTGCTTCGGCCATAAAAATACCCTCTGTCTCGAATCGAGCGGAGGGCGGGTACACCAATTTGGCGATGTTTGCTCTAGTGCTCGAGAGACTTTGACTTTACGCTGTATCTGACTTTCACGCTTGAAACAGCGTGATTTACAGTTGCGGCACAGTTCCTGATTTGCACAGGATTCCAGCATTTATTTGTTAAGTACTGCTAGTGTATCACTTGGCTGACACGCTAGATATAGTATTAATTACAGTGCCTGAGACACTACTTCATACGTAAACTGTTGAGCGCGTTATAGAACACACTATAGTCGGGATTGATGGCATAATCGGTATAGGTAAAGAAGAATTTATGCGTCGTCTTGGACTGTTGCGAAGAAAGAATAACGGTATTAATGCCGTCTGTTGAGCTTGTTCCAACCACGTCTCGTTGTACGTTATCTTGATCACACCAGAAGCTAACTCCCTGCCAACGGGCAGCAGCGCCAACTTGGTATGAGTTAGAGGTGTCGTTTTTGGTGAATGTCAGGCAGTTATCTGAAGCGGCCCCATCGAGTGACAGACGACCTTCGTTACCAGCAACAACTAGCACTCTGTTAACAGCAAAGTTGGCAGGTATGGTGTCCTCATAAATCTCGATTTGCTGACCGTCGGTAACACGGTCGCCACTTTGCCAGGTGAAGGTTTTATATGGTCCGGCGGGCCGCGTTACGAACGACCAAGAAGCTGGGATATCAATCGTAAAGTCAGGCTCGCTGTATTTCTGAGTCATCGTTTTGTAGTTAATGACTTTCGTTATGGCAGCGGCTTGATGAACGGTGGTGTTTGGGCGCAGTGACTGATGCAAGATGTAGTATGCCAGCAGCATTGCCAGCAATAGAACCACTCCGAATATCACCCACTTAATGATTTGCCGGCGTCTATCTTTTTTGCGTTCGCCTATTCGATACATATGATACTCAGGTTATTTGCTGCTGCTTCAAGGCGGTCAAGCGAGGAATGAAACTCTGCGCGGCACCGTCGAGGCCAAGCACTTTTAAGGCACCAATTAATACGTACAGATGGTCTAGGCTGGTCTCTTTAATATCACCACCCATCGCCTCAATTTGCGTAAAGGCGTGTTCGACTTTTTCTACCAGCCACTTTTCTTCGCCGGGAGCAATCTGATTGCTCGAAATTTTTGGCTGGATAGCAGACGTTACAACCTCAAGTGAACGCGCCGAATGATCGCGCTTAACGAGATGGCCTCGTTTCACTAGATTCGAGACGTGTAACGCCACCGTCGCCACAGAGGTATAGTTCAGGCCGTTCATAATTTCGCGGTAGCTCGGGCTATAGCCGTGCTCAGCAATGAACGTTTCGATAAACTGCAGCAACTCCTTCTGTTTTTTGGTAGGACGAAGCTGGGTCTGCCCACCTGTTTGTATTTCGTTCATGCTTACATTATGCCACAACTCTTTCAAGGACAAGCTAGAGCATCACTCATGGAGTGCAGCTTTACGCTCAAGTTGTGCCTTTCTTTAGAGTCGTCCTCTCGGGGAATACCCAGTATTTGTACCAGAGCCAGCTCCAAACCGTGAAAAATCCAGAAGATATAAAGAATCCGATATAGGGCGTAATGCCAATCGCATTCAAACCACCTATAATAGCGTAATCGAGCACGAAACCAATGCTTTCAATAAAGATATAGCGTCCAGCATGCTGCATCTCGCTCAAGTGATGCTGCCCCGAGAATGCCCAGAAGCGTTGCACGACATAGTTCAGGGTCCAACCCACAATATCTGCTAAGACTTTCGCCCAAAACCAGCTCCAGTGAAACACTGAATAACAGAGTGCAAAAATGGCATAGCCTGACCAAAAATTGAGGCTACCACCGGCCATATACTTTAGGAATTGCGCAACTTTAGGGTTCATTTTTTCTTTTTAGGATTGTGTTTTTCAAGCACGGCTGGTGCCATGGCTATGCCAGCTAATCCCCACCATAAGTAGGCGAGCGTATCATCAGTCCACGCATGTGAAAGCATATTGACGGCGCTCAGGCCGATAAATGACGCGAATAAACAAAGCGCCAACGGTTCTACGCGGCGGAGCCATAACAAATAGCCCACACCGGCTTGAATGAGGAGGAATATGCCAAGTCCAAGCCAGCCAACTTCTTGACCAATTTGGATATAGTAATTCTCCGCAATCCGCCCCGGATGATTGTTGTAAACAGAGGCTGGGCCCGCGCTACCAGGACCGCGACCTAGTGGTTCGTGAATTAGATCATGCGTTCCCTCTTTGAAGGCGGTTAAATGCCCTTGGTCGCTCGTCGTCGCCACAGCGGAATGAGTTTGTGTGTGCAAGACTATATTTTCTAGTTTTGTGTTGCTGTGAACTGATAGGATGAGCACGCCAGAGAGCAAGATAGCCCCTGCCGCAAAGATATAGAGCCAGCGTTTTGGGACGCTTTTTGAATAGAGCAAGCCGGCCATACAAATTGCCATTAAGGCAAAGCCGAGCCACGCACTCCGCGAGAACGTAAAGAATAACGTCAGTATGGTGCCAGCAAAAAACGCCCATAGTCGCCAATCACGTGGCCGTTTGTATACGTAATACATAAGTACCCCGGCAGGAATTAACAGATATGCACCGAGTGGATTCGCGCCCCGTAAGGTTGATTGAATGCGCAAGAAAGCAGCGTTATGGTTAATCGTTTCGTTCACCGGGATAGTCGCTGCACCGTAGCCAAAGTGACGCAGAATATCGTGTGGCAGGATCAGCGCCTGTAACAGCCCAATTACGACGACTATCAAGGCGGGGATGAGTATTAATCGTTGCCAACGGACCCGCATACGACTCGTTCTGAGCGCTAAAGCCCACGTAATCATAAAGAAGGCTAGGAAGCGAAGATTAAGCAGACAGCCATAGGCTGCCGCCTTAAGTGAAACAGCATGGTGCTCGTAGGCTACTATGGCCCACAAAACGGTGATGACACCGTAGACAATGATCAGCCAAACCAGTCGTCGCGTTAGAGTCTGGGTTCGAATTTTGTTGTCAGTTAACACGAGATACAGTGTTCCCAGGGCGCAGAAGAGCAGTATCACCTCTTTCCAGAGACGAAGTGCCGTATAGTGGCCCACCAGGCTAGATGCCCAAACGGTCACAAAGGCGTGGAACGGAACCAATAACATCACGAGCAGCGCGGCCATGGCGGTCAGCGATAATATGGTGTACTTCAAGGTTGACGCTCTCATAAAATGTTACAATCTAGTATATAGCTTAACTGGCTGAGCAGCGCTATCCGCTTTAGCAAAACGCGCTCGCCACACTTTAAGCCATAATATCGTCAATGAAAAATAACGCCTCACTTTTTTATAGCTTCTTCTTGGTCTTGGGCGATGCGCTAGCAATTACCGCCGCTTTTACGGTAGCCTACATCCTGCGCGTTTCACTGAATCACACCGCAATAAGTAGTGACGTGCACGCGCTTACCTATATAACTATCCTCGTTAGCTTACTGCCATTCTGGATTCTAATATTCGCGCTGATCGGTCTATACAGCTCGAGAGTTTATGAAAACCGTTTCAGTGAATTCGGTCGCTTACTCGTTGGCACCTTTATCGGCATCCTTTTTGTGATTAGCTACGCCTATATTACCAACACCAACATCTTTCCAGCCCGCCTAGTCACGCTCTATGCGTTCCTGCTTGCCTTCTTCTTTGTCCTGTTGACGCGCACCATTAGCCGTATCGTCCGGCGTGAACTCTTCAGCTATGGGGTTGGCATCAACAATGTCTTGCTTGTGGGTGACACGGTATCAACAACCAGATTAATTGACGCGCTGTCTAGCACGCACATTACTGGCTACCGTGTTGTTGGTGTTGTGGGTGGTACCAAACATCCCGTGGACCATCACGCAATTCATCAGTTCCCGAGTTTTAAACGGGCGATTGCCGGCTTAAGTCAACTGTCCGTGCACACCATTGTGCAGACTGAGTTATTCAGTGACACTGAAGCAAATGACGAGGTTCTTACGTATGCCCAAGAACATCATATTGCCTATCGATTTGTGCCGGGTAATAGCGAACTATTCGTAGGCAACATCGTCGTTGATCTGTTCCAATCCGTACCAGTAATTGCCGTCCACCAAACCGCATTAATTGGCTGGGGCCGTGTCGTAAAGCGGTTGACGGACTTATCTTTGGGAAGCCTGCTACTACTGATTGCATCTCCGTTTATGCTACTAATAGCCTGCGGTGAACTGTTATCTGGCGCCGGCTCAGTCTTTTTTCGTCAAAAGCGCCTGACAAGATTCAACAATGAATTCTTGGTATTTAAATTTCGAACTCAGTACAAGAAATACGACGGCACAACGCCCGAAGAAGCCTTCGAGATTATGGGCAAACCAGAACTAGCCAAGCAATACCGTGAAAATGGTGACTTTTTAAGCAAAGACCCGCGAATTACATCGTTTGGCTCAATCTTGCGACGAAGCAGTCTTGATGAACTGCCACAACTCTTAAACGTCGTTCGCGGCGACATCAGTCTTGTTGGACCACGGGCGCTTATTCCACAAGAGCTTGAGCAGTATCAAAAGCGTCATACTATTTTAAGTGTTAAGTCCGGCCTGACAGGCCTAGCCCAAGTATCAGGCCGTCGTGACATTAGTTACGATGAACGCCGCACGCTTGATGTCTATTATGTTCAGAACTGGACGTTCTGGGGTGACATCATCATATTACTTCGTACTATATCTATTGTGCTGTTTCACCGAGGGGCCAAATAACCATGAAAGTAGCCATTGTTTGTGATTGGTTAACAGGCTTTGGTGGGGCTGAACGGGTTGTACTTGAGTTGCATCGTTTGTATCCTGAAGCGCCGATATATACCTCGCAATATGACCCGAGTAAAATTGACTGGTTTGTGGACGCCGATGTTCGCACGGGCTACTTACAAAAATTACCCAAAAGTCTTAAAAAGTTCTTGCCGCTATTGCGCGCCTGGTGGTTTAGCCGCCTCGATCTGAGCGATTATGATCTGGTGATTTCTAGCAGCGGTGCTGAAGCCAAGGGCGTCAAGACTGGCCCGCATACGGTCCATATCTGCTACTGTCACTCCCCCACACATTACTACTGGATTCGGGCTGATGAGTACATGAAAAAACCAGGTTTTCCGATTGGCTTTAATTGGCTAGCGCGACTGGGTCTAAAACTACTGATCGATCCATTGAAACGCTGGGATTTCCAAGCTGCCAAGCATCCAGATTTTATAGTCACAAACTCTACGCATACCAAGGCTATGATAAAGCGCTTCTACAAACGAGATGCCACTGTCGTATTCCCGCCGGTGGAGATTGACCGTTTTGAAGTCATCGGTAAGCCACCACTGCGACATGGTTTCGTGATTGCCGGACGTCAGACGCCATACAAGCGCTTTGATCTGGCTATTGAGGCCTGTAACCAGCTCAACATACCCTTGGTTGTTATTGGCGGCGGTCCCGACCACAAACGGCTCGAGAAGCTGGCTGGACGCAGTATTACGTTCTTGTCGAACGTTGGTGACCACGAAATGGCGAGCCATTTCCAGTCCGCGCTCGGCTACATAATGCCAAATATGGATGACTTTGGTATCGTGGCAGTTGAAGCTATGGCGTCTGGGACACCAGTCATCGCCTACCAAAAGGGTGGTGCATTGGATTATGTTGTGCCAAATAAAACTGGCCTATTCTTTGATAAGCAAGATGTTAAAACGCTCGCTGCAGTTCTAGAAGTAGCGGCCAATAAGTCTTTCAACTATGAAGCGATTGCCGAGCACGCGCAGCAGTTCTCCGCCCCTGCCTTCCGCAAAAATATCCAAGCCTGTATCAAAGACTGTCTCGAAACGAACGAACAATCTTAGAGCGACTTCCAAAGTCGATCAAAGAGGAGGCGCTGCATCGAAGCATTGCCTTTATCTTCAATCACGACGCCATACGGGGTGAAGTTGCTGGAGATTGAGATGACGGCAATCTTGTCACCATAGATAATTGTGTAGCTAGAGCTTTCGGTGCCGGGCGTTTCGGGCAACCATTTGCGCTCTGAAATATCGGCCGGATCACCGCCCTCGCCAATGGCGATAACTTTGACGTTTATATTTTCTTTGATGCGTCGATCAGTAAACTGGGGGAACTTACGGTACAAGTATTGGCGCAGCGGACGAGAAGAATACACGTAGTACTCCTGAACTCCAAGCTGCGAGCACGTCTGCAAAACATCACGTAAGATTGTCACTACGCCAGCGTCATCTTCGTAATACTTCACTAAAGGTCGTCCGAGCGGTCGGGCTTTACGAGCAAGCAATTCGGGAATTAATTTTTGAGCCCGTTGTTGAGCATTCCATAACTCTTTGCGCTTATCTCGAATCAAGTCATAGACTTTTTCGGGTGACTCGGCACTGTAATACTCGCGCTCACCAGATTTGCGCGCTGCAACCAGGCCTTCAATCTGTAAACGCTTGATGGCTTCGTAGGTTGTGCCGCGATTGATACCGCTCTGAGCGGCGACTTTACGGATTGATACTGTTTCCAAATTGAGCAGTGCCCAATAGGTCTCAGCCTCAGCGTCCGAGAATCCAAGCTCACCGAGCAGAGATTGTACAGTTAATTTGTCCTTATCCATGTATATATGTTTACTCTACTTCTTACTTACTGTCAATTATTTATTGCCAATTTATATTGTAATGCTGGGCTTGTGAGCGTATAACTAACGACTATGTCTCAGATTACGACTATTTTTCAATCGATAACAACTAGTAGGAGTATGTAGTATGTGTGGAATTGTTGGATACATTGGGCAACGCCCCGCTGAGCCAATTGTTTTGGCTGGTTTGGAAGCACTTGAATACCGAGGCTATGATTCAGCCGGCATGGCCGTAATTGAGGACGGCAACGGCAGCATTACAAAGCAGGTTGGCCGCGTACAAGCGCTGCGCAATGCCCTCCCCGATCAGAAATTTACAGCCCATCTCGCTATTGGCCATACCCGTTGGGCAACGCACGGTTCACCAACTACCCAAAACGCTCACCCACACGTTAATAGCGACGAGACAATCTATGTCGTTCATAACGGTATCATCGAGAATTATCAAGAAATTAAGGCTAAGCTGGTTACTGCTGGCTATACATTCGTTTCTGAAACTGACACGGAAGTTGTGCCACATTTAATTGATTACTACGCCAAACAGCTGCCGACGTTTGAAGCCGCTTTTAAAGCCGCACTGGTTGACTTGCGAGGTGCCTACGCAATCGCGGCCGTATCTACTACTGAGCCCGAGAAACTCTTTGCCGCACGTCTTTCGAGCCCGCTCGTTATTGGTGTTGGTAAGAACGAATATATCCTCGCTTCAGATGCCACAGCCCTTATGGAACACACCAAGCAGGTAATCTATTTAGATGATTACGATGTGGCGGTTATGTCCAATAATGCGATTGTTGTGCACAATCTTAAAAGGGACCGACCAACCGAACCCAAAACTGAACTACTGGACTACGACAATGAGCAGGCACAATTGGGTGAATATCCACACTTCATGCTCAAAGAGATCTTTGAAGCCCCGGCCACGATTCGCTCAGCCATCTTAGGCCGCGCTCTGCCCGCCCAAAACCTCGTGAAGCTTGGTGGGTTAGAAAGCGTAACCGGGCAGCTCAAATACATCGATCGCATTGTAATTGTGGCCTGTGGCACGTCATACTACGCTGGTTTAGTTGGTGAATACCTGATTGAAGAACTGGCTGGCATTCCTGTTGAAGTGCAATTAGCCAGTGAGTTTAAGTACCGCAACGAGCCGTTCTCCCGTAGCACTGCTCTGATTGCCATCTCACAATCTGGCGAAACAGCAGATACGATTGCCGCTTTGAAAAAAGTTGAAGATTACGGCGTACTGCGCCTCGGAATAGTGAACGCCGTAGGCAGCACCATTGCCCGCATGACTGACGCTGGCGTCTACTGTCACGCCGGTCCTGAACGCGCGGTGGCAAGTACCAAGGCCTTTATCGCGCAGGTAACCGTTCTGGCTCAAATTGCGTTGTATTTGAACGACGGCAAGAGCGAGCTGTACAAGCCACTGCTCGAAGAGCTAGACCAGTTGCCGGCCAAGGCTCAGGCAGTTCTGGACCAAGCCGCAGATATCAAAATAATTGCTGAAAAATATAAAGACTACCGCGACTTCCTCTACATCGGTCGCCAATACAGCTACCCGTGCGCGCTGGAGGGGGCTCTGAAGCTTAAAGAGGTGTCATACATCCATGCCGAAGGCTATGCCGCTGGAGAAATGAAGCACGGCCCGCTGGCTATGATCGACGAGAACTTCCCAACCATGGCTATCGCGACTGACACGCCGCTCCTCGAAAAGACCTATTCAAACATCGAAGAGATTCGTGCGCGCAAAGGTCCAGTCGTAGCAATTGCCACTGAAGGTAATGAAACGATCGGTGCGATTGCCGACGACGTAATGTACATTCCTCGAACACTCGAACAAACACAGCCAATCTTGATTGCGATAGTCCTACAGCTCTTTTCCTACTACGTAGCAGTAGCGCGAGACTTCGATGTCGACCGCCCCCGCAATCTTGCCAAATCTGTGACTGTTGAGTAGTGTTTGTTACTGCTAATGGTGTGCTTTTTGAGTGTTTTAGTTTATCATCATATCTGTAATGACAGACAAAACACTAATTAGTATTGTGATTCCAGCTTACAATGAAGCCGTCGGAATTGAGCATTTTTATAATTCGCTCTCCAAGGTATTGGCTAACCTAAAAGACTATCGGTTTGAGCTGATAATCGTAGATGATGGAAGCCGCGACAAAACCGCGTCTGTTGTTCGTGAGCTAGCAAAGAAGAATCCGAACATCCGATTTGTTTGTCTATCACGCAACTTCGGTAAAGAAGCTGCGACAACTGCAGGCATACAGGTGGCTCGTGGTAACGCGATAATCACAATAGATGCTGATGGCCAACACCCAGTAGAGCTAATCCCAACTTTTATTGAGCATTGGCGTAGTGGCAAGAAAGTCATTATTGGAGTTCGCTCAAGCAATGAAAAAGAGGGTTTCACTAAACGTGTTGGTTCGCGCTGGTTCTATCGAATGTTCAACCGTGTCGCAGGATTAAAAGTCATTCCAGGCTCAACCGACTACCGCTTGATTGACCGCGCAGTACAAACCGAATTCTTACGTATGTCAGAGCACAACAGGATAACTCGAGTCCTTATTGACTGGTTAGGCTATGAACGAGAGTTAATTGAGTTTAAAGCTCGCGCTCGCGAGCATGGAGTTGCAAGCTACGACAACAAGAAACTCGTTCAGCTAGCAATTGACAGCCTTATTTCACACAGCTCCTCGCCTCTATATTTTGCATCATACTTAGGGATTCTTATTCTGCCGCTTTCTTTTGTGCTTGGAATCGCCCTTGTTGGAGATGCGCTCCTCGGCGATCCACTTAATTGGAATATATCTGGCAGTGCCTATGTAATCGTCTTAATGCTCGCATTGGTCGGTGTTCTGCTAATATCACAGGGTATTATTGGGCTCTACTTATCCCAAATTCAAACCGAGGCCAAAAACCGACCACTTTTTGTCATTGATGAGAGCCGCTCAATCGACGCTTAGACGACGTGGTTGATAGCTTCGATAGCGAGGGCCGTGTCTTGCCAATTTGAAACTTGCAGACTATCGATACCCATGGCTTTTACAGGGTAGTCATTACCGCCTTCTTGAAGCGCATCACCAAGGAATAGAATGTCTTCTTTGGATATTTCTAGCATCGCCATCAGCTTACGCATACCGTAGGCCTTATCAATACCTGGTTTTGTGATGTCAATTGAGGTGGCACCGCCACTGCGAACTTCGAACTCTGGTATCAGCTCCGCTACATATTCACGCAAGGAAGCTTTCTTCTTACCTTCTGGGTCCCAAGCTTCTTTCAGTTCTACACCCTTCTCGCCAAGCGCCGTAACGATGTCCTGACCAAGCGCCGAAAACGTTATCTGGCTGCCTCGATCTTCAACGAGTTCGCCGTACTGTGTTTTCTCCCTATAACCAAGTGCATCTATACCCTTATTTAAGGCTTCGATAATCTTGGTCTTTTCAGCGTCGGT
Organism: Saccharimonadales bacterium (SeqCode); assembly: GCA_038237095.1. GTDB lineage: Bacteria > Patescibacteriota > Saccharimonadia > Saccharimonadales > UBA4665 > JAJXTN01. The sequence goes on from JBBRZB010000014.1 coordinate 21,847, forward strand.
AAAATCTTCAGCGTATAACTGTTCCCAGCCTGCCTTGGCTATATCGTATTTGTAATACCTGGTTCCACAGGTTGGCATAAGGTGCAGTCGTTCAAGTTTTTCGGGTGAAACGTGTAGATTACCTAATAGTTGCACTTCGAACTGAGCGAATTTTCCGCCCGAGATGACACAAACGTGAAAATTGTCGAGTAATTTATCGAGTTGGGCTGATATGCGATCCGGCAATGGCGATTTGCTTGGCGCAAGCGTTCCATCTAAATCAAAAGCTATGGCGTGTTTCATTCGACTCCTAAACTATTATTTGGCGTTAAAGCGCTTGCTGACATCGCCAACTTTTTGGGCAAGGTCTTTTCGGGCAACCAGTATGCCGTTTGGCGTGTTGACGACCACGATGTTGTCGAGGCCGATGACAGCAACAGGCTTATCTTCGGTGTTTTGGACTAATGAGTTCTGAACATCTTCAAGCTCTACCTTGCCAGATGTCAAGTTGCCTTTTTCATCACCACCTGCAGCTTTCGCGATATCAGAGAATGAGCCGAGGTCCATCCAGTCAAAACTAGCAGGAATAACGAGTAAATCGGGTACTTTTTCGATTAACGCATAGTCAATTGCCATATTCTCAAGGGCCAAATATGTCTCGGAAGCATCTCCACCACCAATTGCTAAAAGCGCTTGATAATTGGCGTATAGCTCAGGCGCATGATTCTCCATCGCTGACTTAAACGTATTAATAGAGCCCACAAAGTATCCGCAGTTCCATAGATATTTGCCGCTATCTAGGTAGTGTTTGGCAGTTTGAAAGTCTGGCTTTTCTTTGAAAGAAGCGACTTGGTATGCCAGCGTTTGGTTATTGACCATGTCGCCTTTTTGAATGTAGCCAAAGCCGGTTGCAGGATGATCTGGCTCAACACCAACCAGTACAATCTTGCCTTCTTGCGCCGAGACGGCTGTTGCTACGCCAAAGCTATAGGCAAAGCCTGCCTCATCACGAATAAAGTGGTCGGCATGAACGAAAGCCACTGCTTCATCAGAGTTGTGACGTTGCTGAATGATTGCCAGTGCCATAACAATACAGTTTGCTGTTCCACGTCGACCAGGTTCTACAATAAATGCTTCTTCCGGAAGTTCAGAAAGCTGATCTTTGACGTGTTGAATATGACTCGCTTCAGAAACGATGTATACATGCTCGGCGAGGTGCTTAACGCGACGGTAGGTATTTTGGAGCAACGAGTTATCGTCGCCGTTAATTTTTAATAGATGCTTTGGGTAGTCGGGGGTTGAAAGTGGCCAAAGGCGAGTGCCTGACCCGCCCGCAATAATCACTGCTATCACAAGCTTATACCTCCACTTATCTTGTACTGTCACCTAAGTATATAATGATTGTCAGATTTTTTGGAATGAACAACCGCATTTATCTATTTGATTCAGCTCGCCGCAAATGAATTTGGGTGGTTTCGTAAAGTGCCTCACTTTTGCCCTTAAGTGCAATACGAGTTCTCATTCCGACACTCAACGAATACTGTATTTTGGCTGAGACCTCAATCTGTTAATTCCTTGAACTCTGATTCAAAAAGTGATATATTTGTAGTGGTTATACAATAAAATATAAATATGCAAAAAGCTCAACAATCTTCTCGTCTACGAAAGCCAGCAATAGCTGTCATCATTGTTGTTGTGTCTGCTGCTTTAGTGCTGCTATCCGAAGTGTCGGGATGGACGCATCTGTTTCATCACGCAAAAATCGTCACTGCCAGCCAATATACTAAGGGTGAGCCGGCCACTTCAAGTCAATCAACGGGCAACAATACATCATCGGCCAACGGAACTACTCCTCCTGCTAATTCATCTGATAAAAGCTCGCCAAATGGTTCCGGCGTCGAGTTACAGACACCAACAGGCACTTTTGTAAGCTCTCATACTGTGAGCACATCAAGTAATATATCCTCAGCATGCAGTTCCACTCCTGGTGCAACTTGCATTATTAGCTTTAGTAATGATAATGGCTCAACAATAAGTTTGGCTAAGGAAGTAACCGATCCAAGTGGTGCTGCATATTGGGATAGCTGGTCGCCAAAGAGTATTGGACTAACGAGTGGAACTTGGCACATTTCTGCCATCGCGAGTTTAAGCGGGCAGTCAAAATCCGCAACCGATAGTCGAGATATGGTGGTTATGCCGTGAAGCGCATAAATTTATTCTTATCACCGCTAGTCTTGGGTCTGTTCTTGGTCGCAAGCTTATCGGCTCACGCTGCAGCGGCAACATACAACCATAACAATGTTATTGATGATTCTATATTTGATAACACGAGCACCATGAGCACAAATCAAATAAACACGTTTCTAAATACGTTTGGGCACAGTTGTATAAGTCCAAATAGTGGATTTATGGCGATTGACCCAACGGGGTATACTCCCACAAGTGGCTATACCTACGGTGGTAATGTCACTGCAGGACAAGTGATCTATGATGCAGCACAGGCCTATGGCATCAACCCACAGGTTTTAATAACTACGCTGGAGAAAGAACAGAGTCTCGTTACTGGTCGAAATAGCACGACCTACTGCTCGCCAGCCGATGACAACAATCATAAGTACGCGGCTGCAGTTGGCTACGGTTGTCCTGATAGTGGTACTAAATATAATTACTCAGGGCTCAATCTGTATACACGAAATGGAGTAACTCAAACAAGTGTTGGGCCAACCTGTGTCAATACAGCGATTAAAGCCGGTTTCTCACAACAAGTTATCCGCGCTGCTTGGCTTCTAAAATTTGGCGAACAACGAGCGGAAGGGCGAGTAGGTTGGGCCGTTATTAAAGGAAGTTGGATTAATTCTGATGATCCAGAGACATGCTATGCAGGCCCGATGACTCAAGGTACTTTCCAACGCTGCCCAAGTGGCTCCTCGGTGTATTACGATGGCTACACAACAATCGACTCAACTTCGGTGCACATGGATAATGGTGCAACCGCAGCACTTTATTGGTATACCCCCCATTTCTCAGGTAACCAAAGCTTTAGCGACATATTTAATCAGTTCTTTGGTAGTACCTATGATAATAACTACCAGTTAAGCTTTTACGGATTCAGCGGCTACCCAACCATACAGGCAGGTGGGAGCGCGAGCGCATGGATTGAGTACCAGAATACTGGTTCGGCGACTTACTTCAATGATTCGACAGCGGCAATTATTGGGGCGCACCCATTACACCTGGCAGACTCGACCCCAATTAACCGAACGAGCATATTCTACGATAGCGCAACATGGCTCAATAATAATCGGCCTTCTAAACAGTTTGCAGCCGTATATGAAAGTGACGGCGTGACGCTATCTGCCACACAGGACAGAATATTGACGGGCCAAATAGTGAAATTCCAATACAATTACAACGTTCCGTTGTTTACTTCAAGCGGCACATACAAAGAACCTCTTCAACCAATACTTGAAGGCTCTCCGAATTACTCAGTTGGTGGCTATGGATGGGTTGCAGTAACCGTTACAAACCCGAATCAGCGAGCTACTTTATATATAACAAATGCCGCTATCTCAGGATTTCCGGGTGAAGTTTTTCCAATCAGCGTACAGTATCAAAACACCGGCACTCAACCACTCTATGACGATACAAGCGTACCGGTTGGTGGTAACCCACTACACCTAGCTAATACAAGCCCAATTAACCGACCGAGCATATTCTAC